>NZ_CP016449.1:2771250-3142500 GCF_001713375.1 Hydrogenophaga sp. RAC07 | reverse complement strand
CGGCGCGCCGGTGCTGATCTGCGGTGAGAGCGGCACCGGCAAAGAGCTGGCAGCCCAGGCCATCCACAACTGCTCGTCGCGCAAGGACGGCCCGCTGGTCGAGGTCAACTGTGGCGCCATTGCTGCGTCGCTGATCCAGTCGGAGTTGTTTGGCTACGTGCGCGGCGCCTTCACCGGCGCGACCACGGACCGCCGTGGACTGATCGAGGCGGCCGATGGCGGCACCATCTTTCTCGACGAGATAGGCGATCTGCCCATGGAGCTGCAGGCCAACCTGCTGCGTTTCCTGCAAGAGAAGTCCATCCAACGCGTGGGGGCGGTGCGCAGCACGCCGGTGGACGTGCGCGTGATCGCCGCCTCCCACGTCAATCTCGCCGACGCGGTGGCGGTGGGGCGCTTTCGGGAAGACCTTTTTTACCGACTCAACGTGTTGCCGATCGAGGTGCCGCCCCTGCGCCAGCGCATGGAAGACGTGCCGCTGCTGGCCCGGCACTTCCTCAAGGCCTGCACGACCGACTGTCCCCACCGCGTCGAGGGGTTCAGCCGGCAGGCGGTGGAGGCCATGGCGGTCTACGCCTGGCCAGGCAATGTGCGCGAGCTCTACAACCGTGTTCAGCGCGCGGTGGTCATGACCGAACAACGCTGGATCGGCCCGCACGACCTGGGTCTGCAGCCCGCCGACGGTGTGGCGGCCCACGACCTGGGGCAGGCGCGCACGGCGGCGGAGCGCGACGTGATCTGCCGCGTGCTCATGCGCGTGGGCAGCAACGTCACCCTGGCCGCGCGCGAGCTCGGGGTCTCCCGCATGACGCTGTACCGGCTGATGGACAAGCACGGCATCGGGGCCGATCCAACCGAGCTGGTGCAGCGCCACTGAGCCCGGGCCACTGCGCGCCGGCCGCGCGAATGCTTGATGCGCGTCATGCCGCGTGCAAGCGCGCTGGGCTATGGTCCTGTCATGGCCCCCGCACCCGACCCCTCCCGATCAACCGTGGCCCCCGAGGCCTGGCATGCGCGACCGAGCCCCTGGGCGCTGCGGCAGCTGGACAGCACCGACACCGGCCTCACTCCCGCGCAGGCCGCCGAGCGTCTGGCGCAGCATGGCCCCAACCGCATCGAACAGGGGGCACCGCCCGGCGTGTGGATGCGCGTGCTGCGCCAGTTCAACAACCTGCTGATCTACGTGTTGCTCGTGGCCGCGCTGGTCACCTTCTGGTTGCGCGACTACCTGGACACGGCGGTGATCCTGGGTGTGGTGGTCATCAACGCCGTCATCGGTTTTGTGCAGGAAGGCAAGGCCGAGCGTGCGCTGGAAGCCGTGCGTGCCATGCTGGCCAGCCGGGCCACGGTGTTGCGCGGAGGAGATCGCCACGAGATCGACGCCGCCGATCTGGTGCCGGGCGACGTGGTGCTGCTCGAATCGGGGGCGCGCGTGCCGGCCGAGCTGCGGCTGCTGCGCACCAAGAACCTGCGCATCGACGAGTCGGCGCTCACCGGCGAGTCGGTGCCTGCCGAGAAGGATGCATCGCCCGTGGCGGCGGACGCGCCGCTGGGTGACCGCCTTTGCATGGCCTTTGCCGGCACCACGGTGGCGGTGGGGCAGGGCAGCGGCGTGGTGGTGGCCACCGCGGGCCAGACCGAGATCGGCAAGATCGGTGCGCTGGTGTCCGACCTGAACAACCTGGCCACGCCGCTCACGCGCCGCCTGGACCAGTTCGCGCGCCGGATCACGCTGGTGATCGGTGTGGTGAGCGTCATCACCTTTCTCTACGGCAGCTTCATCGGCGGCCTGCCGCCGCTGGCGCTGTTTTTTGCGGTGGTGGGTCTGGCGGTGGCCGCCATTCCCGAGGGCCTGCCCGCCATCGTCACCATCACGCTGGCCATCGGCACCGCCGCCATGGCGCGCCAGCGCGCGGTGGTGCGCCGCCTGCCCGCGGTGGAAACGCTGGGTTCGGTCAGCGTGATCTGCACCGACAAGACCGGAACCTTGACCCGCAATGAGATGACCGTCGTGCGCGTGATGCTGGCCGGCCGCACGCTGGACGTGACCGGTGCGGGCTATGCGCCCGAGGGTGGGTTCCACCACGATGGCGCCGCGCTGGACGCGATGCAGGACAACGGCCTGCAGCGCCTGGCGCGTTGTGCACTGCTGTGCAACGACGCCCAGCTGCACCACACGCCGGCCGCCGGCTGGGTGCTGGCCGGCGACCCCACCGAGGGCGCGCTGATGTCGCTGGCGCGCAAGGCCGGCCTCGACCCCGCGCAGGAGGCCACGCTCACGCCGCGCCGGGACGACATCCCGTTCGAGTCCGAACACCGTTTCATGGCCACGCTGCACCACGACCACACCGGGCGCGTGTTCGTGTTGCTCAAGGGCGCGCCCGAGCGCGTGCTCTCGCTGTGTGTGAACGACACCGGGGGTGGTCCGCTGGACAGCGCCGCCTGGCAGGCACGCATGGACGGGGCCGCGGCCGAAGGCCAGCGGGTGCTGGCGCTGGCCGAGTGCGACCTGCCGGCGGGCACGGTGTCCTTGACCATGGGCGACATCACCCCACGATTCACCTTGCTCGGGCTGGTGGGTCTGATGGACCCGCCGCGCGCCGAGGCCGTGGATGCGGTGGCCGAGTGTCGGCGCGCCGGCATCCGCGTGGTGATGATCACCGGCGACCACGCAGTGACGGCCGCGGCGATCGGCCGTGCGATCGGCCTGCGCGATGGCCAGCCGCTGAGCGGCGCCGAGATCGACCGGCTCGGTGACGACGCATTGAAAGAACGGCTCGCGCAGACCGACGTGGTCGCGCGCGCCAGTCCCGAGCACAAGCTGCGCCTGGTGGCCACGCTGCAGGCGCAGGGCCAGCTGGTGGCCATGACCGGCGACGGGGTGAACGACGCGCCCGCACTCAAGGCCGCCGACATCGGCGTGGCCATGGGCCAGCGCGGCACCGACGCGGCGCGCGAGGCGGCCGACCTGGTGCTCACCGACGACAACTTCGCCACCATCGCCGCCGCCGTGCGCGAAGGCCGCACCGTGTTCGACAACATCAAGAAGTCGCTGCTGTTCGTGCTGCCCACCAACGGCGGCGAGGCCGGGCTGATCCTGGCCGCGGTGTTCGCGGGCCTGGCCATGCCGGTCACGGCCGCGCAGATCCTGTGGATCAACATGGTGACCAGCATCACGCTGGACATCTCGCTGGCCTTCGAGCCGGCCGAGCGCGGCGTGATGCGACGCCCGCCGCGACCGGCGAACGAGCCCCTCATCACGCGCTGGATGCTCACGCGCGTGGTGTTCGTGAGCCTGCTGCTGATGGGCGCCTCGTTCCTTGTCTTCAACTGGCAGCTGGCGCGCGGTGGCAGTCTCGAGATGGCGCGCACCACCGTCATCAACCTGATGGTGGTGGGCGAAATCTTCTACCTCTTCAATGTGCGGCATTTCACCGCCAGCGCCTTGACGTGGGAGACCTTGCTGGGCAACCCGGTGGCGGTGTGGACCGGCGTGGTCACGCTGGTGCTCCAGCTGCTGCTGACCTACGCGCCGCCGATGCAGCAGCTGTTCGGCACCGCCGCGCTGGATGCGCCGACCTGGGGCGTCATCGTCGCGCTGGCGGCGGGCCTGTTCGTGGCGGTGGAGGCCGAGAAGGCGTGGCTGCGGTACCGCGGTGTGCACCGCATCTGAATGGCGGTGCCGGTCACTTGAAACGCTGCCAGCCCCAGCCGATGCGCAACGCCGTGGTGATGGCGCACAGCGCCGCAAAGCCGTAGGCGATGGGCGCGAACCACTGTGGCCACAGGCACATGGCGACAAACGCCGCGATGGTCTCGGTGGCTTCGGTCAGTCCACCCAGAAAGTAGAAACTCTTGTCGGGCAGGGCGGTGGATGTCAGGCCGCGCTGGGCGGCCACGATGGCAAACGCCAGGAAGCTGCTGGCCGTGCCCATGAAACTGGCCAGCAGCACGGCGGCCGGCAGCGCGTTCTGCGCCGGGTCGACCACGGCAAACGCCAGCGGGATGGCCGCGTAGAACAGAAAGTCCAGCGTGATGTCGAGAAAGCCGCCCCGGTCGGTGGGCTGGGTCAGTCGGGCGACCGCGCCGTCCAGGCCGTCCATGAGTCGCGAGAGCAGCAACAACACCAGGCCGGCCATGAAGTGCTGGAACACGATGGCCGCGGCTGCGGCCATGCCGATCGCGAAGCCGATGAAGGTGAGCGCGTCGGCGCCGATGCCCACACGCACCAGGGTGTGGGCCACGCGGGTGAGCACCGGCTTCAAGACCCGTTGAATGGCGCTATCCAGCACGGCCGAGCTCCACCACCAGTGCCGGGTCGGCCACGTCGGCCGCATCGTGCGTCACCAGCACGGCGGGCACGCCGCTGTCGCGCAGGTGCTCGAACACGAAGGCGCGGAACTGGTCACGCAGCGCGGCGTCGAGTTTGGAGAAGGGCTCGTCAAGCAGCAAGGCCTTGGGGCGTGCGAGCAGGGCGCGCATGAGCGCCACACGGGCGCGCTGACCGCCCGACAGCGTGGCCGGGTCGCGCGCGCCGAAGCCGGCCAGGCCCGCTTCGTCCAGCGCTTGCGCCACCGCCGCCAGCCGCTCGCGCTTCGGGCCGGCGGGCACGGCGAACAGCAGGTTCTCGGCCACCGTCATGTGGGCGAACAGCAGGTCGTCCTGGAACAGCAGGCCGATGCCGCGCTGCGCGGTGGGCTGCTTTGTGAGGTCGCGCCCGTCCAGCGTCACCGTGCCTTCGAACTGCAGGGCCTCGCTGCCTTCGGTCACGCTGTGCAGCGTGCCGGCGATGGCCGCAAGCACCGAGCTTTTGCCGCTGCCGCTGGGCCCCATCAGCGTGAGGGTGTGACCCGCAGCGACGTCGAAGCGCAGGTCTTGCACCAGCGTGTGGTCGCGGGTGGCGAGGCGGTGGATGTGAACGGCGAGCGTCATGCAACAGGGTGGGTGAATCGGCGGGGGCGGCCCAGCCAGGCGGCCAGTGCGAAGGCCAGCATCGGCAAGGCCAGCTGCAGGCCGGCGTAGGCGCTGGTGAGCGAACGCTGGCCACCGGACGCCAGTGTGACGGCTTCGGTGGTCACGCTGGCGAAACGACCGGCACCCACGTAGAGCGTGGGCAGGTACTGCGCCACGCTCACCGCAAACCCGACGGCGGCGGCCGAGGCCAGCGCGCGTTTGAGCAGCGGCCATTTCACGCGCAGCAAGAACGCCCAGCCCGAGCGGCCCAGGCTCGCGTTGAGCTGGGCGTAGCGCGGGTCGAAGCCGAGGTAGGCGGGGCTGAGTGCGAGCAACACATAGGGCAGCACCATGAGCGTGTGCGCGATCAAGAGACCGCTGGCCTGGCCTTCCAGCCGCAGCTGCAGGCCCACGCCATACAGGCCCACCACCCACAACACGGCGGGCAGCACCAGCGGCAGGTACAGCAGTGGGCGCAGGGCGTCGTCCCAGCGGCGCGGCGCGAGTTCGAGCCAGGCCACGCTCCACAGCAGCGCCACCGCGCTGCTGCCCGCTGCCAGCCACAGCGTGGTGAGCACGGTGCCGCTGCTCTGCATCACCTGCGCCCAGGCAGCGTTGGTGAACGACTGCGGCCACACGGCGGGAAACGCCCACACACCGCTGACGCTGCCCACGGCGAGCGCCAGCAGCACGGCGGCGTACACACCCACCAGCAGCCACAGGCCGATGTCAGTGCCCGGTGTGCGTGCGGTCGAGCCGCGAACGCCATGGCCATGCGCCAGCGCCTGGCGTTGCAGGCGCTGCGCACCCAGCCAGAACGCGCTGCAGGCCAGCACCATGAGCGCCAGCAACACACCTGCGGCCGCGCCTTGGGTGTAGGTGGCCGGGTCGGCGTCCTGCAGCCACTGCCAGGCCAGCACGGCGAGCGTGGGCGGGGAGGCCGGGCCGATGACGAGGGCCATGTCCACCACCGTGAGCCCATAAGCCAATACCGCCAGCAGCGGCCAGCGCAGGCGGGTGGCGAGCTGCGGCCACAGCACCAGCCAGAAAGCGCGGCGCGGCGCGTAGCCCAGGGTTTGAGCGAGGGCATGTTCGGCGCGCCAGCGCTGGCGCACGTCGTCGCGCTGCAGCTGGGTGGCGGCGGTCCAGAGCAGGAACGGGATCTCCTTGATCACGAGGGCTGCGATCAGGCCCAGGCCCCAGGGGTCTTGTGTGGTGGGCCAGGGCGGCGGGCTGTCAAACCCGGTGAGCCAGGGCGACAGCGCGCGCAGCAGCCAGCCGCTGGGCGCGAGCAGAAACAGGAAGCCGATGGCCAGCGCGGCGTGGGGTGTGGCCAGCATCACCGGCAGGCCGCGCAGCAGGCGTGCCAGGCGCTGGCGCACGAAGCCGCGCGCCAGCAGCGCGGCCGCGCCCCACCAGGCCAGCAGCGTGGAGGCCAGGCCGGTCCACAGGGTGAGCAGCGCGGCGTGGACCAGCGCCGGGTCTTGCGCGAGTGAGCGCCAGGCCGCGGAGTGGCTGCCGGTCCTGAGCGCTTCGAGCGCGGTCCACAGCAACGGCACGGCGGCCAGCGCCAGCAGGGCGCCTGCACCCAGGCGCCGAAACGAGGCGTGGGACAACAAGCGCATCACACGCCGTAGCGGCGCGCCCACTCCTTCTCCAGCGGATCGACCCACGAGGCGTGGGGTTCGGGCAGCGTGGGCGCGCCCTTGGCCACCAGGCCGGGCTGGTTGCCGGTCTGGAACAGTGCACGGTCGGCGGCCGGGAGGCGGGCCACGTCGAGCACGGTCGGGTCGCCCCAGTGCGCGATGTCGGCCTTGCGCGCCTGGGCGGCGGGTGAGAGCAGGAAGTTGGCCACCACCTGTGCGCCGGCTTTGGCGCGCGCGTTGTACGGAATGGCCACGAAGTGCGTGTTGCCGATCGTGCCCTTCTCGAACTGCCAGCTCACCACCGAGGTGGGCAGGCGTTTTGCGGCGATCTCGTTGGCGGCTTCGTTGGGGTTGAACGTGATGGCCAGCAGCAGTTCACCGTCGGCCATCATCTGGCGCACGGCGGCCGCGTTCTGCGGAAACTGTTTGCCCGCGCGCCACAGGTGCGGGCGCAGCGCGTCAAGAAATGGCCAGAGTGCGGCGGTCTGCGTGGCGAAGGCGGCGTCGGTCACGGGCTGTGCCAGCGCCTTGGCATCGGGCGCGAACTCCACCAGCGCCTGCTTGATGAAGGTGGTGCCGTGAAAGTCGGGCAGGCGTGGGTGGGTGATGCGCCCGGGCTGGGCGCGCGCCAGCGTCAGCAGGGCCTGCATGCTCTGCGGCTGCTGCGGCAGGCGCTTGCTGTCGGCGAACAAGGTGAACTGCGCCATGCCCCAGGGCGACTCCATGCCGTCGGTGGGCACGGAGAAGTCGTTGAGTGTGGTGGGCTTGCCGGCCACGTCGACCAGCTTGAAGTGGGGCAGGGTTTCGGCCCACGGGCCGAACAGCAGGCCTTCGCGTTTCATGGCGGCGAAGTTCTCGCCGTTGATCCACACCAGGTCCACCGTGCCCTCGCTCGCCGTTCGGCCTGCGGCCTTTTCGGCGCGCACGCGTTTGACCACGTCGGCCGTGTCGGTGATCTTCACGTGCTGCAGCTTCACACCATGAGAAGTTTGCACCTGCTGCGCCACCCACTGCAGGTAGGCGTTGGTCTGTTCGCTGCCGGCCCAGGCGTTCCAGAACACGGTCTGGCCGCGCGCGGCCTGTTCGATGGCAGGCCAGGTCGACTGGGCCCAAGCGGGCGACAGAGACGCTGCGCCGGCGGCGAGCAGCAGTTGGCGGCGTGACAGGTGGGCGGTGGGGTGCTGGGGCAAGGTGTTGTCTCCGTGGGATTCGATGGTTTTCGATGGACCGGGAGGAGCTTAGTTCAAGGCCATGCCCGTTGCCGCCGTGCGGTTGAGGCGAGGCTGGATCCACAGGCCGTCCACCGACCATTTGCCGACACCGTAGATCGCCAGCGCCGCCAGCAGCACACCCCAGGTGATGTGTTGCTGCAGCGCGGCGGGTGCGATCTCGGCCAGGCTGACCACCGCCACCACATTCACCACCGACAGCCCGAGCGCCGAAAAGCGCCCCGCCAGGCCGAGCAGCAAGAGCACCGGCAAGACCAGTTCACCCGCCGTGCCCGAGATGGCCGCGAGCTGCGGTGACAGCAGCGGCACCTTGTATTCCTCGGTGAACAGCAGCAGGGTCGTCTCCCAGTCGCGGATCTTGGTCAGGCCCGAGAGGAAAAACACCTGGGCCAGGTAGACGCGCGCCGCGAGCGCGGCCAGCGGTTGCGCCGCGTTGAGCGCCTGTGTGACGAGAGACCAGAGTTCGTGGCCGCGCTGCAGCAGGGTGGGTGTGCTCATGGGTTGTCCTCCGTGTGTGGGGTGTTCAGGGTTTGGGGTGATGTGTTGGCCACGCCGAGCACCAGGCCGCTGTGCACGGCCTGGGTGAGCCAGTCGGAGAAGTCGAAGTCGGCCGGGACCTGGCCCAGCGCGTCGGTCAGGGCCGCGCCGCGCAGCAGCGCCGGCAGCAGGCCGAGCGCGTTGGCGGGACAGGCCGCCACACACGGACGCCATCCCTGGCGCCAGACCACGGCGGTCTCGCCCACGCGGTCGCGCACGCGCTGGCCCGCCTCGGCCAGGGTGGGCTCACCGGTGGTGTGCGCGGTGACCAGGCTGACCACCGGCCAGGCGCTGGGGATGAGGGCCGTGCCGGGTGCAAGGCGCAGCGTGAGGGATTCCGGGTCTTCGCTGGACAGGCGCGCGAAGCTGGCCATGTCGGGCTCTGCATCGGGCGCGCCCGCAGCGCGGTGCAGCGCCCACTCCACCTGCGCCACGTCGGGCAGGTAGGGCACCTCCGCAAGCTGTTCGCTGTTGGCGAGAAAGACGGGCAGGGCATCACCCCACTGCGCCAGATCGCCGCAGCGCGGAGGTTCGCTGTGCCAGAGGTCGCGCGCCAGGGCGTTGAAGTTGTCGCGCCCGATCAGTTGCGCGATCACCGGGTAGGCGGCCATCAAGCTGCGTTCGGCGAGCGCGTGGCCGTTGGCCTGGTAGGCCATGAAGCCGCGAGACGCGTGCGTTTCAAGTCGCGTGTGCAGGTGGTGCGGGGCGCCGGTGGCCCGTGGGCTCCCGGGCCGCGCGAACAGCGCGTCGAGCAGGCTCTGCTGTTGAAGCATCAGGGTGTTCATGCGGCCACCGTGTCCAGCGCGCGGCTGGTGTGTTCGCGAGCCGTGGCCGCCTCGTCGAGCAGCACCTGCAGGTCGGGCACATCGGTGTCCCACTCGATCAGCGTGGGCACGGCGCCAAAGCGCTCCAGCGCGTGGCGGTACAGCGACCACACCGCGGGCACCACGCGGCTGCCGTGATCGTCGATCACGATGTCGCCACAGTCCACGTGGCCGGCCAGGTGCAGCTCGGCCACAGCGTCTGGCTCGAGGGCTTCGAGCCAGTCGCGGCAAGCGGCCAAAGGCTCTCGCAACGAGCCCTGAAGCCGGTCGTTGAGGCCGTTCACATAGATGTTGTTCACATCCACCAGCAGATGGCAGCCGGTGCGCCGGGCCAGCTGGTTGAGGAACTCGGGCTCGCCCATTTCGTTCGCTTGCCAGCGCAGGTAGGCCGACAGGTTTTCCACCGCGATCGGGCGCTGCAGGTGGTCTTGCACGCGCTGCACGTTGGCGCACATCGCGTCCAGCGCCTCGCGGGTGAAGGGGGTGGGCAGGAGGTCGGAGGCGTGCACCGCGTGCCCGGGTCGGGAGGACAGGCTGCCGCGCGCAAAGCAGGCGTGGTCGCTCACGCGCACCGGCTCGATCTCGGCCACCAGGGCCGCAAGCCGATCAAGGTGTGCCTCGTCGATGCCGGTGGCCGAGCCCAGCGACAGGCCCACGCCGTGCAGGCTCACGGGATAGTGCTCACGCCCCTGGCGCAGCACCGCACGGGCGGCGCCGCCGGGCGCAAAGAAGTTCTCGGAGTGGACTTCGATGAAATCCAGGGCCGGCTGCCGCTGCAGCAGCTCGGCGTGATGGGGGTGCCGCCAGCCGATGCCCACGGGTGCGACCTTGTGGGTCTGCAGGAAGGGGTCGGCGGCGGTCATGGTTGGCCTTGAGAGAGGTGGGGAGATCAGGACTTCTTCATGTCCATCTTGGCCTTGTCCAGACCAATGCCACCCATCTGTTGGCAGGTGCCGGCGGGCACGTACTTCCATTCGCCTTTGTCGTTGTCGACCTTGGACTGGCCTGCGCACGAGTGGGTGCCGGCGATGTTGGCGCAGTCGTTCTGACCGGCCTTGGCGATGCCGAAGCACTTCTCCTTGGCGGCGTTCTGCGCAAAGGCAGGTGACGAGAGCAGGGCCAGCGACATCAGGGAAGTGGCGGCGGCGGCAATCATGGTGCGTTGGTTCATGGGAGGCTCCTGAAAGGATGGAAGAGTTGAAGAACAACCCACTGGTTCGGCTGTCGAGGCACACCACCAGCGGGTTGGGGATTGGTCTGCCGGTGAAGGGCTTTCTTACGCCGCCCAGAAAAATTTCTTCAAAGCAGGTCGGCGATGCGGTCCCAGGCCTCGGGCGGAATGCGGCCGTGGTACTGCTCCACGAGCTGCCCGCTCTTGTCGAGCAAAAAGGCCGCGGGCAACTGGCCGGTGGGGCCGAAGCTGTCGCGGTACTGCGGCTCACCGGTCCAGAGCGTGGTGAAGCGCTGGTTGGCCGGCACGGTGGCGTTGACCAGTTGCTGGTAACTCACTGCGTTGCTTCGCAAGCGGTCGGTGCTCACGCTGACCAGCTCGAAGGGTTGGCCCGCCCAACCTTTGACGTTGGCGCGCAGCTCGGGCATCTTGTCGCGGCAGACAGCACAGTCGGTGGACCAGAAGACCACCATGACCACCCTGCCGCGCAAGGATTGCAGGTCGAAGGACTTGCCCTCGAGCGTGTTGCCGCGCAATTGCTGGGGTGTGCTGGTGATCGTTTGCGCCAGCGTGGCTGGCGCAAAGAGGGCGGTGGCGATGGTCAGGGCGATGAGGCGTGCGTTGAAATGTGCAGGTAACAGTGACATGGAAACCTCCTGGGTGGTCTTCAGTCGGCATGTCCGCCGTTTCATTACACTCAGCCCCCATGCCGCAGCCCAACTCCCCGTCGTTCGAGCAACAAGTCGCCGATCTGCGTGTGTATTTGCTCAAATTCGCGCGCCTGCAGCTGCGCAACGACGCCTGGGCCGAGGACGCGGTGTCCGAAACCATGCTGGCCGCCATTGCGCGACCGCAAGGCTTCGAGCAGCGTTCCCAGCTCAAGACCTGGCTGGTCGGGATCCTCAAGCACAAGATCATCGACGCGATGCGGCAGAACAGCCGCGAGGTGTGCCTGTCCAGCGACAGTGACGACGAGGGCGCCGATCCGCTGGAGCACATGGCTTTCAAGGCCGATGGACATTACGCCGAGAAACCCGCCGAGTGGGGCAACCCGGAGCAGGACCTGAGCAGCCGGCAGTTTTTCGAGGTGCTGGAAGCCTGCACCGACAAGCTGCCCCCGGTGCAGGGGCGTCTGTTCCTGATGCGCGAGTGGCTGGAGCTCTCCAGCGAGGACATCTGTAAGGAACTGTCGCTGACTCCGACCAATCTGTACGTTCAACTGCACCGGGCCCGGCTGCGGTTGAGAGAATGTCTTGAACTCAACTGGTTTGCCCGCCCCAACACGCCATGAAGCCGATTTATCCGCTGCGCCGCACCTGCAAGGAGGTCTCCGCGCTGCTCATCGCGCGCGAAGACCGCGCCCTGCCGCTGGTGGAGCGCATGGCCCTGCGGCTGCACATGGCCATGTGCCAGGCCTGTCCGCGTTTCGAGCGCCAGTTGCTCACCATGCGCAACGCCATGGGTCAGTGGCGCAACTACTCCGACAACGAGAGCTGAGCGCTCAGGACAACAGCGCTTGCGCAAACTCGCGCGCGTTGAAGGTTTCCAGGTCTTCCAGCTTTTCACCCACGCCGATGAAATAGATCGGCACCGGCTTTTCGCGCGCGATTGCGCAGATCACACCACCCTTGGCCGTGCCGTCGAGCTTGGTGATGATGAGACCCGTGAGCCCCAGGGTCTCGTCGAAGGCCTTCACCTGCATCAAGGCGTTCTGCCCGGTGTTGCCGTCGATCACCAGCAGCACTTCATGCGGTGAGGTTGGATCGGCCTTCTGCACCACGCGCTTGATCTTGCGCAGCTCTTCCATCAGGTGCAGCTGGGTCGGCAGGCGCCCGGCGGTGTCGACCAGCACCACGTCGCGTCCACGCGCGCGCCCGGCGGTCACCGCGTCAAAGCTCACCGCAGCCGGGTCGCCGCCTTGTTGCGTGATGATCTCCACCGTGTTCCGGTCGGCCCACACCGCGAGCTGCTCGCGCGCGGCAGCGCGAAAGGTGTCGGCCGCGGCCAGCAGCACGGTGGCGCCGCCCTGCGCCAGGTGCCGCGTGAGCTTGCCGATGGAGGTGGTCTTGCCCGCGCCATTCACGCCGGCGACCATGATCACGGTGGGTTTGTGTTCACCGATCACCAGCGGCTTTTGCAGCGGCATCAAGAGAGCGGTGATGGCATCGGCCAACAGGCCTTTGACCGCGGCGGGGTCGGTGGTCTTGCTTTCCTTCACCCGACGTTTCAGGTCCGCCAGCAGGTGGGTGGTGGCTTTCATGCCGGTGTCGGCCATCAGCAGCGCGGCTTCAAGTTCTTCGTACAGCGCGTCATCGATCTGTGTGCCGGTGAAGACCGTGGTGATGCTCGATCCGGTCTTGCGCAGGCCGTTCTTGAGCTTGTCCAGCCAGCCCTGGCGCACGGGTGCGGCGACAGGTGGCGGGGGGGGCGGTTCGACGGGGGTAGCCACCACAGGCGTGACTGTGGCGGGCGTGGGAATCGCCGGTGAGGGCTCGGTGGGGGCTTTTTTGCGAAAGAACGAGAACATTTGTCCATCTCTAGAATCCATTGCATTCTATGAAACGCACTCTGAACCTGCCGGACGGGCGCCGCGCCGCACTGTCCATCGCACTGGCTTTCGCGGCCTTCGGGTCGTCGGCACAGTCTTCAAGCCCGACTTCCGCCAACCCGGTGGCCCAGAGCTTCACGCTCTCCAACGGCATGACGCTGATCGTGCGGCCCGACCGGCGCGCTCCCACCGTGGCCCACATGCTGTGGGTGCGGGTGGGCTCCATCGACGAGGTGGACGGCACCTCGGGCGTGGCCCATGTGCTCGAACACATGATGTTCAAGGGCACTCCCGACCTCAAACCGGGTGAGTTCTCGCGCCGCATCGCGGCCCTGGGCGGGCGCGACAACGCCTTCACCAGCCGCGACGCCACGGCCTACCACCAGCAGGTGCCGGCGCAGGCGCTGGAGTCCGTGATGAAGCTGGAGGCCGATCGTTTTGCCAACAACCGGTGGAGCGACGACGAGTTCAAGCGCGAGATCGAGGTGGTGAAGGAAGAGCGCCGCCAGCGCACCGAAGAGTCGCCGCGCGCGCGCATGTTCGAAGCCATGAACGCCATGGTCTACCAGGCCAGCCCGTACCGTCGGCCCATCATCGGCTGGATGAGCGACATCGAGGCCATGACGCCCAACGATGCGCGCGAGTTCCACCAGCGCTGGTACACGCCAGCCAACGCTGCCGTGGTGATCGCGGGCGACGTGGACGTGGCGCAGACCCGTGCGCTGGCCGAGAAACATTTCGGTCCCATTCCTGCCCGCGCGCTGCCCGCGCGCAAGCCGCGCGAGGAACCGCCGCAGTCGGGTCCGCGCCGCATGGAGTACCGCGCCGTGGCCGACCAGTCGCTGGTGGCGCTGAGCTACAAGGTGCCGCGCTGGAGCGGCGCCGCCGAAGAAAGCAAGTCCAGCCAGGACGCGTTGGCCTTGACGGTCTTGTCGGCCGTGCTCGACGGGTACAACGGCGCCCGGCTCGACCGCGCACTGGTGCAAGGCCAGGGGACCGGGGGCAAACGCATCGCCGACAGCGCAGGCGCTTCCTACGGTTTGATGGGGCGCGGTCCCCAACTCTTCTCGCTGAGCGCGGTGCCGGCGCGTGGCGTCACACCGGAGATGGCCGCCGCAGCGCTCAAGTCCGAGGTGGAGCGCATTGCGCGCGAGGGCATCAGCGAAGCCGAGCTGCGCCGTGTCAAGACGCAGTGGACGGCGGGCGAGGTCTACAAACTTGATTCGGTGTTCAACCAGGCGCAGGAACTCGGCAGCTACTGGGCCAACGGCCTGGACATCCACACCGGGGACCGCCTGATGAACCGCCTGAAGGCGGTGACGGCTGCGCAGGTGCAGTCGGTCGCGCAACGCTACTTCTCCGATCAGCAGCTCACCACCGCGGTGCTGGTGCCCGAGGGGGGGCAGAAATGAAGGCCATTCTGAAAACACTGTTCCGCACCACCGCTGTGCTGGCTGTCCTGCTCGCCGGCGTGTTCAACACCGCGCAGGCGGCCATTCCCATCGAGCACTGGACGCACAGCAGCGGCGCGCGCGTGTACCTCGTCGCCAGCCCGTCCATCCCCATGCTGGACGTTCAGCTCGACTTCGACGGTGGCAGCCGGCGCGACCCGGCGGCGCAGGCCGGTCTGGCCAGCGCAACGGCGGGTTTGCTTTCGGGCGGCGTTGCCGCGCAGCCGGGCCTGCCCGCGCTGGACGAAAACCAGCTCAGCGAAGCCTGGGTGGATCTCGGGGCGCAGTTCGGGGCTCAGGCCAGCGCCGACCGCTTCACGCTGTCGCTTCGCACGCTGACCGAGCCTGATTTGCTGCAGCGCGCCGTGGCCTTGGCCGCCCGCCAGATTGCGGCACCGGCCTGGCCACAAGCGGTGTGGCAACGCGACCGCGAGCGTGTGCTGGCCTCGCTCAAGGAAGCCGAAAACCGGCCGGGCACGCAGGCCGGCCGCGCGTTTGCGCGCGCTGTCTACGGACCGCACCCCTATGGCTACCAACCCGACGCTGCCACCTTCAACGCGATCAGCGTGGCCGACATGCAGGCCTTCTACCGCCGACACGTGGTCACCTGCCGCGCGCAGGTGACGCTGGTGGGCGCGATCGACCGCGCACAGGCCGACGCCATCGTGGGTCGGTTCATGGCACCGCTGAAAGCGCACGGCTGCGAGCCTTTGCCGGCTGTGCCGCAGGTGCAGGCGCTGGAGCGCGCGATCGACGAGCGTCTGCCGTTCGCCGCCGCCCAAGCCCAGGTGTCGATCGGCCAGCCCGGCATTGCGCGCAACGACCCCGACTTCTTTCCGCTCTTCGTGGGCAACTACATCCTCGGCGGCGGTGGTTTTGTTTCGAGACTGACCACCGAAGTGCGTGAGAAGCGTGGCCTGAGCTACAGCGTGTTCAGCTACTTCGCGCCGGGCCGACATGCCGGGGCCTTCCAGATCGGCCTGACCACGCGTCCCGACCAGGCCGCCCAGGCCGTGGAGGTGTCGCGCAACGTGGTGAAGCAGTTCGTGGAGCAGGGCCCCACCGAGGCCGAGCTGGTGGCGGCCAAGGCGTTTCTGGTGAACGGCTTTTCACTGCGTATCGACAGCAACCGCAAGTTGCTCGACAACGTGGCCAACATCGGCTGGAACGGCCTGCCGCTGGATTACCTGGACACTTGGACCCAGCAGGTGGAGCGCGTGAGCGTGGCCGACATCCGCCGTGCGTTTGCTCGCGTGCTGCAGCCGGACCGCATGGTGACGGTGGTTGTTGGAGCCCAGCCCTGAACGCGATGCGCGTTCGGGTCGCGTAAGCTCGGCGGCATGAAAAAACCTCCCGTTTCCGCCGCACGCGCTGCGGCCAGCGCCCCGCACGAAATCCGCATCATCGGCGGTCTCTGGAAACGCACGCTGCTGCCTGTGGCCGACCGGCCAGGTCTGCGTCCCACGCCCTCGCGTGTGCGCGAGACCCTGTTCAACTGGCTGGGGCAGGACCTCACCGGCCTGCGCTGCGTGGACGCCTTTGCCGGCACCGGTGCGCTGGGCCTCGAAGCCGCTTCGCGCGGCGCGGTGGAGGTGGTGCTGGTCGAACAGGACAGCGCCTTGCTTGCCAACCTCAGCCGCACCGTGACCAAACTCAAGGCCACCGCCGTGCGCGTGGAGCGCGGTGACGGTGTGGCCGCGCTGCGCCAGCGCGCCGGGCAGGGCTTTGACGTGGTGTTTCTCGATCCACCGTTCGCCGATGCGCAGAACGAAACCCTGGTGCTTTCTGCGCTGACGGCTGCGCGTCAGGCCATCGGTGTTGATGGCCTCGTGTACCTGGAGGCGCCACGCCCCTGGCTCGACGATGAGCTGGCGATGCTGGGTCTGCAGTTGCACCGACAGGGCAAGGCGGGCGCGGTGGCCTTTCACCTGTTGCGGCCTTTGCCCGCGCAGTGAGCGGGCACTGACAGCCCCGCGCGCATAATTCCGGCCATGCCTTCCGACCTTTCTCCGTCCTCAAAACAGCCCCGTGTGGCGGTGTACAGCGGCACCTTCGACCCGCTCACGCTGGGCCACGAAGACGTGGCGCGCCGCGCTGCGTTGCTGTTTGACGAGGTGATCATCGCGGTCGCCATCGCCCACCACAAGAAGACCCGCTTCGCCTTGCAACAGCGGCTGGACATGGCGGCCGAGGCCGCGTCTCGCATGCCCGGGCAGATGCGTGTGCTGCCGTTCGACGGTCTCATCATGGATTTCTGCCGCGAGCAAGGCGCGTGTGCCGTGGTGCGCGGCATCCGCAACCTGACCGACTTCGACTACGAGGCCCAGATGGCCGCGATGAACCGCAAACTCAACCCGGCGGTGGAGACGGTGTTCCTGTTGCCGCAGGCCGAGCTGCAGTGCATCTCCAGCACGCTGGTGCGCGAGATTTCGCAACTGGGTGGCGATGTGTCCCAGATGGTGAACGCCCACGTGGGCGCGAACCTCAAACCGGCTCCGCTGCAAGCCTGAACAGGGAGCGACCGCCATGGCCCTGCTGATCACCGACGAATGCATCAACTGCGATGTGTGCGAGCCCGAGTGCCCGAACCAGGCGATTTACATGGGCGAGGAGATCTACGAGATCGATCCGTCGCGCTGCACCGAGTGTGTGGGCCATTTTGACGAGCCACAGTGTGTGCAGGTCTGCCCGGTGAGTTGCATCCCCATCCACCCCGACCACATCGAGTCGCGCGAAACGCTTTGGCAGAAGTACCAGCGTCTGCAAAAAGCCGGTCAGCCCTTGTCGGCCGCAGGTGACGTGCCTTCGCCCGCTGCGCCTTCAACGGGCACCTGATCGGCCTTGGCCGGGCGAGGCGGTTTGGCCCTCGGTGGCTTGCTGGTGTGGATGAGCGCGGTGGCCTTGTCCATTTCCCCGGCGATCAAATGCGGCAAGGCCTTGAGGCTGCGATCCAGCGCCTGGGCAATCGCAATGCGGTCGTCGGGTGAAGGCTTCTTCAGCACCCAGTTGGCCACTTCGTTCTTGTTGCCCGGGTGGCCAATGCCCACGCGCAGGCGCCAGTAGTCGGCGCTGCCCAGCTGGGCGTGGATGTCGCGCAGTCCGTTGTGGCCCGCGTGACCACCACCCTTCTTGAGCTTCACTTCACCGGGTGGCAGGTCCAGCTCGTCGTGCACCACCAGCACTTCTTCAGGAGCTATCTTGAAGAAGCGCGCCACCGACGCCACCGACTTGCCCGAGAGGTTCATGAAGGTCTGCGGCTCCACCAGCCAGACGCTCTGACCCCCCACATTCGCGCGCGCCACCAGACCGAAATGTCCCCGCTCCATCTGCAGCGATGTCTTGAGCAGGCGCGCCGCTTCATCCACCCACCAGAAGCCGGCGTTGTGACGGGTGTGTTCGTAATCCGGGCCCGGGTTGCCCAGGCCGGCGATGAGTTTGATCATGGGGTGGGATTATCGGCAGGTATCCTGGGCACCAAGCAAAACGGCCCGCCAAGGCGGGCCGTTTCAAGGCAGTCATCGGTCCGAAGACAGATTACTTCTTCTTGCCCTTGGCGCCTTTTTTGTCGTCGACGGGAGCGGCCACAACAGCCACCACGACGTCTTCAACCGGCTCCACCACAGTGGCGATGGTCAGGTTCTTGCGGCCATGCATCACGAGCTTGATGCCCTTGGGCAGCTTGATGTCGCCGGTGTGGACCGTGCCGCCCTTGACGACTTCGCCCAGGTCGATGGTGATGTTCTCGGGCAGCTGGGTGGCCAGGCACTCGATTTCGATCTCGGTCATCACGTGGTTGATCACGCACTTGTCGGTCTTGACCGCAGGCGAGTTCTCTTCGTTGATGAAGTGCAGGGGCACTTTCTTGTGCAGGCGGGTCTTGTCGTTCACACGCTGAAAGTCCACGTGCAGCACGAGCGGCTTGTACGGGTGGTACTGCACATCGCGCAGCAGCACTTTTTGCACCGAGCCGGCCACGTCCATCTCAAGGATGGAAGAGTGGAACGCTTCCTTCTTCAGGGCGTGCCACAGGGCGTTGTGATCGAGTTCGATCGTGGCGGCGGGTGTTTCACCACCAAAGACGATACCGGGCGTGCGGCCGGTGTTGCGGAGACGGCGGCTCGCACCCGTACCCTGCTTGGCGCGCTCAAAAGCGACGAATTGCATGACTTACTCCTGTGGAGGGGTTCCGCGACCAGAACACCTCTGTTTCAAAAGAGCGACCCCCACCATGGAGGTCACCCGCTTTTGCTGCCTTCAGAACCTCTTAGAAGAGGTTGTCCTGATCGGCAAACAAACTCATCACCGACTCACCCGAAGCAATGCGCGCGATGGTTTCGGCCATCAGCGGTGCCACGGAGAGTTGGCGGATCTTGGCGCAGGCCTGGGCGGCTTGCGACAGGGGAATGGTGTTGGTGACCACCACCTCGTCGAGGGCGTTGCCCTTGGCGATGCGTTCGATGGCCGGGCCCGAAAAGATCGGGTGCGTGCAGTAAGCGTAAACGTGTTTGGCACCGCGCTCCTTGAGCACCTCGGCGGCTTTGACCAGCGTGCCGGCGGTGTCGATCATGTCGTCCATGATCACGCAGTTGCGCCCGTCGATGTCGCCGATCACGTGCATCACTTCCGACACGTTGGCCTTGGGTCGACGCTTGTCGATGATGGCCATGTCGCAATTGAGCTGCTTGGCCAGCGCGCGGGCGCGCACCACGCCGCCCACGTCGGGCGAGACCACCAGCAGGTCCGGGTAGTTTTTCTGACGCAGGTCGCCCAACAGCACGGGCGAGGCGTAGATGTTGTCCACCGGGATGTCGAAGAAGCCCTGGATCTGGTCGGCGTGCAGGTCCATGGTGAGCACGCGGTTCACGCCCACGGCGGTCAGCATGTTGGCCACAACCTTGGCCGAAATCGGCACGCGGCCGGAGCGCGGACGGCGGTCCTGGCGGGCGTAGCCGAAGTAGGGGATGACGGCGGAGATGCTCACGGCCGATGCGCGCTTGAGCGCGTCCACCATGATGATGAGTTCCATCAGGTTCTCGTTGGTCGGCGAGCAGGTGGACTGGATCACGAACACGTGGCGGGCGCGAACGTTTTGTGTGATCTCGACCGTGACTTCACCGTCGGAGAAGCGCCCCACGTTGGCCGCACCGAGCTGCGTGCCCAGATGCTGTGCAATTTCCGCGGCCAACACCGGATTGGCGTTGCCGGTGAAGATCATGAAATCCGGCGGCTGAACTTGCATGGGGTTCCCAGCTGTTTGAGCGACGGCCCAAATGGATCGCCGTCAAAAAATGGCCGTTCGTGGAACGGCCGGGTGGGTACGTGATGTGATGAAAACGGGTGGCAGGGGAGGAAGGACTCGAACCCTCGCATGCTGGAATCAAAATCCAGTGCCTTTACCAACTTGGCGACTCCCCTACGCAGGAGATCTGTTCAACGTGAAGCCGGACAGATCACCGAAAAACCTTGTCGCAGGTTGCGCAACCACTGCCTGGGCTGAACGCTTGCCGATTCTAATCGGAGCACCAGTCGAGCAATGGATGGACATCCATGTTGCTGCATTCACGAACCGTCCAGTCGCTCGGGGCGGTGGTCAGTTGCATGGCTTGCGGCACTTGCGCAAACACCGCCGTTCCCGATCCGGTCATGCGCCCCTGCAAACCCTGGTCTTGCAACCATTGAATGCAGTGCCCCACATCGGGACACAGCGCCTGCGCCACGGGTTGAAGATCGTTGTGTCCGAAAGCCAGAATTTTCTGGAGTTCGATCACCCCAGTTGCCTGGGCATCTTCACGCGAGTCGTTTGCAGCAAAGCCTTGGATTGTAGCAGTTTTTGTGTCCCGTTTGAGCTCGGGCGCGCTGAAGATGCGTTGCGTGGACGCTCCGCCGGGTGGTTTGACCACCACAAAGTGCGCCGCGGCCAGTGCCACGGGCGTGAGACGCTCGCCCACGCCCTCGACCCATGCGTGGCGCCCGCCGATGAAAAACGGCACATCGGCGCCCAGCGTGAGGCCAATGGCGGAGAGCTGTGGGCGTGTCAGACCCAGACCCCAGAGGCGATTGAGTGCCAGCAGGGTGGTGGCAGCGTCCGACGAACCCCCGCCCAGACCGGCTTCCGCGGGCAGCTGCTTTTCGAGTGCGATGTGCACGCCGTGGGTGCAGCCGGTGGCAGCCTGCAGCGCACGGGCGGCGCGCACAGAGAGGTCTTCGGCCGGCAGCGGCATCTGCGCGAGGTCTTCCCGGCTGATCTGGCCGTCGGGCCGCAACTCGAAATGCAGGCGGTCGCACCAGTCGATCAGCATGAAGACGGATTGCAGCAGGTGGTAGCCGTCGTCTCGCCGCCCGGTGATGTGCAGGAACAAGTTGAGTTTGGCGGGCGCCGGGACATCGAACAGGCGACGCAATCGGGTCCCCTGCGTCATGGTTGCACGACGACCCGAAGCTCGGCCACGGGCGCGGGCGAGGTCCGGCGAGCCGTGATGCGACCTTCGGATTGGCGCGTCAGATCGGCCTGCCAGCCTGGCACATCGCCTGCCCGGCCGCGCAGCCAGCCGAAGAGGGCGGCCACCGGCACGGGCGTGCCGCTGAGCTCGGTGGTGAGTTCGTCCAGGCTGCCGCGCCGGGTGACCTGACCGCCCTGGCGCATTTCTGCGCTGCCGGGCAACCACACCACGGTGGCAAGCGACGTGCCCAATGGCGAGGTGAGCTGGAGTTCACCGGCCTCCGGTGTGCCACGCAACTCGAAGCCCGCCGAAAAGGACTGCGGCGGATCGCTCTGCACGGTCATGGCCAAACGTCCACTCCAGAGCTCTTCACCGGGCTGCATGGCGCGTTGCGGTGTGGCGCAGGCCGACAGCAAGGCCACGGTGACGAGCAGCGCAGCCCACCTCATGGTTTGACACGCAGGCGCTTGAGTGTTCCTTGCAGGGTTTCGTTGTCGGCCGACAGCATCAGACCTTCGCGCCAGATCTTGAGGGCCTGATCACGTTGTCCTTTTGACCAAAGGACTTCACCCAGGTGCGCTGCGATTTCCGGATCCGGGCGCTTCCCGTAGGCCGCCTGCAGGATCTCGAGTGCGCGCCCGGTGTTGCCGAGCCGGAATTCGACCCAACCCAGGCTGTCCTGGATGTAGGCGTCGCCGGGGGCCAACTCCACCGCCTTCTCGATCAGCCGCTTGGCTTCGGGCAGACGTTCGTTGCGATCGGCCAGCGAGTAACCCAGGGCGTTGTAGGCGTGGTGGAAGTCGGGTTTGGCCACGATCAGCGCGCGCAACAGCACTTCCATGTCGGCCGGCTTGCCCGCCTTTTCGGCCATCATGGCCTGGTCATAGCGCAGATCGGCTTCGTCAGGGAAGCGCGCAACGGCCTCGCCATAGACCTCGTAGGCTTCTTTCCACAGCTTGAAGTCGCGCAGCAGCTGCGCTTCGGCCGCCAGCTTCAGGCGCGCGTCTTCCGGGCGGCGTTCGGGCTGGCTGCGCAACAAGGCCCGTGCTTGCGGCATCTGGCCTTGCCGGGCCAACAGCGAGGCACGGCGCATTTGCGCCGCCATGATGTCGTCGGCGTTTTCAATGCGGTCCAGCCACGCGGTGGCGGCTGCGTAGTCCTGACGCTTTTCTGCGATCTGCGCCATCATCAAATAGGCTTGCGTGAGTCCGCGGGCCGAGCGTTCATCGCCCGCTGGCCGGGCCAACGCCATGTACTTCTCCAGCGACGCGGTCGCTGCGGGCAGGGCGTTTTCCTGCAGTTGCAAGGAACCGAGCAAGAGCCAGGGTTCGGCCTGGTCGGCCTGGCGCGCGGTCAGCTTTTCGAGTTGCGCGCGGGCTTCCGCGTTGCGTTGCGTATCGATCAGGATCCGTGCATAGGCCAGCGCGACGGCGGTGTCGGCGGCGGTGTTGATGTTGCTGGCTTCGAGCTGTTGACGCACGATGGGCTCGGCCTGCGTTTCTCCACGCTCCATGAGCTCCAGTGCCAGCAACGCGGGAAAGGCCGACGCCGGTTCGGCCGTGTGGCCGAGGCGGGCCGAGACCAGCGCCTCGGGCATCTGGTCTTGCGCGAGATACATGCGGCCAATCGACGTGAAGGCGGCTGCCGCGTGAGCGGGTTGTTTGAGGAAAGGGCCCAGGGCTTCACGAACCACGGCCGCTGCCTGGTTTTTGTCGGTCACGCGCGAATACGTCTGGGGGATCGCATTGATGGTGTCGTTGCGGTCAGAGGCCGTGGCCTCGTTCAGGATGGCTTGCAGCACCGGCCCGGTTTCGCCGACCCGGTTGAGGGCCAAGAGAATCTGGAGTTCGAACCGGCGGGCTTCCGCGCTGCCGGGCAGCTCGACAGTCCAGGCGCGAGCAGCCGCCAGCGCGGCATCACCTGACCGGGCTTGCAGCGCCACTTCGACAGCACGGCGGTAGAGCAGCGGATCGCGCTGTTTGCGCGCCGCATCGAGGATGAACGAGTAGCCCGTGCCGGGCTCGCCCCCGCGCACGTTGAGTTCGCCGAGCAGCAGTTGGTAAAAGAGGGGCGCGTTCAGTGCCGAGTTGACCACCGTGTCGCCAGGGCTTGCCGCAGTTGCTGGTGCGGGCGTGGGCGTGGTGGTTTGTGCCGACGCACCGAACAAACAGCCGGCCAGCGCCATGGCGAGGGCCGTGTGTCGCGCCAGCCTTGCAGGATTTCCCGGACCGACATGGGGCGGGCGAGCACGCTGGGTGGACGGGCCTTCGGCGCGGTGCAAGGTATTCATCGGGTCATGATAATGGAAGGTTTTCGGGGCGCAGGGGTCTGATCTGAAGACCGCACAAGCGTTCCGGATGCTAGGAAGAAAACACCGTCCCATGCCCGAACTCCCCGAAGTTGAAGTCACCCGGCGCAGCTTTGCCGACCGCATTGCCGGGGCTTCCATCCTGCGTTTGCAGATGGGAAAACCGCTGCGCTGGCCGTTGGGTTGTGAAGAGACTGCTTTGCAGGGTCGAACGGTGGTCTCTGTCACGCGGCGGGGAAAGTATTTGCTGATCAACCTGGACCGCGGCGTGCTCCTGGTGCATCTGGGCATGTCGGGCAGCCTGCAGTTCGACCTGGCACTGCCGCCGCGGGGTGTCCACGACCATTTCGAACTGTTGACCAGCCGGGGGACCCTTCGATTGCACGACCCCCGCCGCTTCGGTGCGGTGGTCCACGCCGACGCCCTGGACAGCGCCACCGCTGCCAAGCTGCTGGGCGGTCTGGGCGTGGAGCCGCTGGAAGGCGGGTTTGATCCTTTGGCGTTCCACCGCGCGCTGCAGTTGCGCCGTTCGGCCATCAAGCAGGTGTTGTTGTCCGGTGACATCGTGGTGGGCGTGGGAAACATCTATGCGTCCGAGGCCTTGTTCATGGCGGGTATCCGGCCCACGTTGCGCGCGGATCGCCTGACCAAGCCGCGAGCGGCGCGCCTGCACATGGCCATCGTCGAGGTACTCACACGTGCGGTCGCGCTGGGCGGCAGCACCTTGCGGGATTTCTCCAGCGCCGAGGGCCAGTCGGGCTACTTTCAGCTCGACGCTTTCGTGTACGGCCGGGAAGGGCACCCCTGCAGGGTATGTGGTACACCCGTCAAAGCCATTCGCCAAGGGCAGCGATCGACGTTTTTCTGCACCATTTGCCAGAAAAGCTGATGGCTCAAACGACCCGGCTGTCGGGCATGCGGGCCGCCCGGTATTGCGAGGGAGGCCGATGCTATATTGACCAGTGGTTACAACATCAGAGCTATGAGTTTCAATCAGGAATTTGATCAACACGGCGTGTGGCGCAAGCAGTTTGCCTTGCGGTTGCGCCTGCTTGCGGAGTGGTTGACCGACCACGACCTGATGGAGCCCGGCATTCGCGAGCGCCTCGACGGCCTGCACGCCCAGGTCAAGAACGACAAGATCATGGTGGCCTTCGTGGCCGAGTTCTCGCGCGGCAAATCGGAGCTGATCAACGCGGTGTTTTTTGCCGGTTATGGGCGCCGCATCATGCCGGCGAGCGCCGGGCGCACCACGATGTGTCCCACCGAGCTGGGCTACGACGCGGAAGTGCCACCGTGCCTTCGCCTCTTGCCCATTGAAACCCGTTTGCAACCCCTGTCGCTGCTCGATTGGCGCAATGCCCCTGACAAATGGGAGCGGGTTGACCTGGACGTGAACGACCCCAAGCAATTGGCGCGTGCCATTCAAAAGGTGGCCGAGGTTCGGCGGGTCACGCTGGACGAAGCGCGGGGTCTGGGTTTCTGGAGCGATGAATCGCCCGAAGACAACCCGCTCACCGGCGCCGATGGCACGGTGGAAGTGCCCAAGTGGCGCCATGCCCTGATCAACATGGCGCACCCGCTGCTCAAGCAGGGCCTGGTGATTCTGGACACACCTGGTTTGAACGCGATTGGTGCCGAACCCGAGCTGACCGTGAGTTTGTTGCCGCAGGCGCAGGCGGTGGTGTTCATCCTGGCGGCCGACACCGGTGTGACCAAATCCGACCTCACCATCTGGCGCCAGCACCTGTCGGTCCTGGGTGAGGGCAAAGAGTCGCGTCTGGTGGTGTTGAACAAGATCGACACCATGTGGGACGCGCTCAGCTCGCCCGAGCAGGTGCAATTGCAGATCGCATCGCAACGCACCGACTCCGCCGAGATTCTGGGCCTTTCACCGCGCCAGGTGCTGGCTGTGTCGGCCCAGAAGGGCTTGCTGGCCAAGGTCAACCGCGACAAGAAACTGCTCGCGGCCAGCAACCTCATGGAGCTGGAAACGGCCCTGGGCGTGGACCTGCTGGGCCAGAGGCGCAAGATCTTGAGCGGGGCGGTGGCCACCGGCATCCAGTCCTTGCGGGTGGAGACCACGCGCATGGTGCACACGCGCTCGCGCGACCTTGTGGAGCAGATCCAGGAGCTGGAAGGCTTGCGTGGCAAGAACGCCGGCGTGATCAAGCAAATGCGTCTGCGCATCGAGCAGGAGCAGGCCGACTTTGATGCCAGCGGCGCCAAGATCCAGGCCGTGCGTTCGGTGCACCTGCGCTTGCTCAAAGACCTGTTTGCCATGCTGAGTTCAACACACCTCAAGGCCGAGGTGTCGGTGTTGTCCAAGGCGCTTCGGCAACCGGGCATCAAGCTGGGCGTGCGCCGCGCGTACGACCACACCTTTGACCGGTTGCGCGCCGACATGAACAAGGCCGACGGCATGGCGGGTGACATCCAGTCCATGCTGGAAGGCAGCTTCAAGAGCTTGAACGCTGAATACGGCTTTTCGTTACAGGCGCCCACGCCGCCGCAGCTCGCCCAGTACGTGAAAGACCTCGACCTGATCGAGAAGAGTCACCTGCAGTACCTGAGCCTGGGCAATGCGCTCAAACTGGCGAACCCCGAATTTGCGGAACGCCTTGCGCGCGCGCTCATGAGCCGCTTGAGGGTGGTGTACGACACCGCGGTCAACGAAGTGGAGCTGTGGAACAAGTCCGCGGCTGCGCAGCTTGATGCCCAATTGCGCGAGCGCCGCCGCAACTTCACCCGGCGCATTGAAGCGGTCTCGCGCATCCAGCAGGCCGCGGGCGGTCTGGATGAGCGCATTCGCGAACTGCAGTCCCACCAGGCCAAGCTCAACCTGCTCGACGCGAAGCTGTCCGAGCTGACCGACCACCTGCTGGCCGCG
This sequence comes from Hydrogenophaga sp. RAC07, assembly GCF_001713375.1. Classification (NCBI taxonomy): domain Bacteria; kingdom Pseudomonadati; phylum Pseudomonadota; class Betaproteobacteria; order Burkholderiales; family Comamonadaceae; genus Hydrogenophaga; species Hydrogenophaga sp. RAC07. The sequence continues at coordinate 3,116,503 of NZ_CP016449.1, read as the reverse complement.
CCCGACGAAGAGCCCGCCGAAGCCTTGGCGGCATGAGTGAGGTCGGCGGCCCGCGCGCCGATCTGCCCACCGCCTTTGCCCCCTTGCTGATCGACTGGCAACGCCGCGCCGGGCGCAGCGGCATGCCCTGGCAGAACAGTCGCGATCCTTACCGGGTGTGGCTGTCCGAAGTGATGTTGCAGCAGACCCAGGTGAGCACCGTGCTGGGCTACTACGCGCGGTTCCTGGAGCGATTTCCCGACGTGGAGGCCTTGGCCGCTGCTGAGGCAGACGAGGTCATGTCTTTGTGGGGTGGCCTTGGTTACTACAGCCGTGCGCGCAACCTGCACCGCTGCGCCCAGATGGTGGTTGAGCAGCATGGCGGCCGGTTTCCATCAACGTCTGCAGGGCTTGAGACGCTGCCCGGCATCGGCGCTTCAACCGCCGCAGCCATCGCATCGTTCTGTTTTGGCGAACGTGTGTCCATTGTGGATGGCAATGTGCGCAGGGTGCTCACGCGACTCCTGGCGTTCGAGGGCGATCTGGCGCAGACCAAACCCCAACGCGAACTGTGGGAAATGGCGCAGGCGCTGTTGCCGATCGAGCCGTCTGCCGACGACATGACGGCCTACACACAAGGGCTCATGGACCTGGGCGCAACGGTTTGCACGCGCAGCCGTCCGGCCTGCGGGCAGTGTCCCATGCAGGGTATTTGCCAGGGCTACCAGGTGGGTGAACCGCAGCGGTTTCCGGTGAAGACCCGCAGCTTGAAGCGCCGCCATGAAAGCTGGTGGTTGTTGGTCGTGAGGTTGACCGAGGGGCCAGAGCGCTTCTGGCTGCAGCGTCGGCCAGCCAGCGGCATCTGGGCCGGTCTGTACTGCCCGCCGGTGTTTGAAAGCGAGCTGGCAGCTCATGCCGGGTTGCCTTCAGCCTGGGTGAAGCGTCTGGTCGCGCTGGACGCCGTGTCGCACAGCCTCACCCACCGGGAGTTGCGCTTGCATCCCTTGCTGCTGGAACTCACGTCAGAACCCCTGCCCGGCGAATGGCCTGCAGGCCAGTGGGTGGACGCCGAACGGCTGGTCCAGCATGGCCTGCCCGCGCCCGTGAAGCTGCTGTTGCAAGCCTTGCGGGCGCCAGACCTGTTTGCGCGGCCTTAGACGCCGGGCACCATCGGCGTGGGCCAGCTGTCGGCTTCCCGGTGTCTCACTCGCGTGGACCAGTCCATGCCGAAGGCCCGTGCGAGTTGCTCCACCAGGTACACCGAGCGGTGCTGTCCGCCGGTGCAGCCAATGGCCACCGTCACATAGCTGCGGTGATCGCGCAGCATTTGCGGCAACCAGTGCGCCAGGAAATCGGTGATCTGCTGCTCCATCTGCCGCACCTCGGGTTGCGCCTCCAGGTAGGCGGCCACGGGCGAGTCGCGGCCAGTCAGCGCCTTGAGGTGGGGCTCGTAGTGCGGGTTGGCGAGCATGCGCACGTCGAACACGAAATCGGCGTCCATGGGAATGCCGCGCTTGAACGCGAACGACTCGAACACGAGCGTGAGCGGCGCTTGCGTGGCACCCAGCAAGTCCTTGATCTGGCTGCGCAGGTGCGTGGGCCGGATCAGGCTGGTGTCGAGCACCAGTGCCTGGTCGCGCAGTTCGGCGAGCAGTTCACGTTCCTGCTCGATGGCGTCGGTGAGCGCTCTGTGCTGGTCGTTGAACTGCTTGAGCGACAGGGGATGCAGCCGCCGCGTTTCTGAAAACCGGCGCACCAGCGTGTCGGTGGTGGCGTCGAGGAACACGGTGGTGAGGTTCACCGGACGCTGTGCGTGGTGCTGCAGCTGCGCCAGCCGCTTGGGCAAGCCCGGTAGCGAGCCTGCACTGCGCACGTCCATGGCGATCGCCACCTTGCTGGCCTTGTGGCTCTGCTCGAGTTCGATGAAGGCTTCGAGCAGCTCGGGCGGCAGGTTGTCCACGCAGTAGAAGCCCACGTCCTCCAGCGCGGTGAGCGCAACCGACTTGCCCGAGCCGGACATGCCGGTGATCAACACCAGGTGGATCGGGGTGTCGTTCGTTGTGGTCATGGGGTTTGGAGCGCTCAGGCCGACAGGAGTTCGCGGGCGTGCGCCAGCGAGATTTCCGACTTCTCGCTGCCACCCAGCATGCGTGCCAGCTCGACCACACGCGCTTCGTGCCCGATGGGCGCAACCGTGCTCAGCGTTTGCTTGCCCACCAGTTGCTTGCTCACCAGCAGATGGTGGTCGGCGCACGCCGCCACCTGGGGCAGGTGGGTCACGGCCAGCACCTGGCGATCGCGCCCGAGCTGGCGCAGCAACTGGCCCACGGTGTGCGCCACGGCGCCGCCGATGCCGGAATCCACCTCGTCAAAGATGAGCGTGGGCGCCAGCCCCAGCCGGCTGGTGACCACCGAGATGGCGAGTGCGATGCGCGAAAGCTCCCCGCCCGAGGCCACCTTGCCCACCGGCTTGGGTGTGGCGCCCGCATGGCCCGCCACGCGGAACTCGACTTGTTCCCAGCCGTGTGCCTGCGGCTCTTCGAGGCGCAGCAAGGCCACTTCAAACACGCCGCCCTGCATGCCGAGGGTCTGCATGCTGTGCGTGACTGCCTTCGACAGTTTGGGAGCAGCTTTCTGGCGTTCTTTGGTGATGCCTTGCAGCTCGGCGTTGAACGCTTTCCAGGCCGAGCGCTCGGCTTGCTGCAGCGCGTCCAGGTCGAGTGCCTGGTCGATGGTGGCGAGTTCACGTTTCCACTGCGCCAGCACGTCGGCCAGTTCGTCGGGGCTGCGCCGGTAGCGCCGGGCCAATGACACCCACTGCGCCAGGCGCTGGTCGAGTGCATCCAGGCTCGCTGGATCCTGGTCGGTGTGGCGCGCGTACTGGTGCAGGTTGTGCACGGTGTCCTGCACCTGCGCGAGCGCAGCTTCGAGTGCGGCAATGCCGTCCGCAAACCGGGGCTCGATGTGGGCTTGCGCCTGCAGCGCCGTGAGTGCGCGGTGGATCAGTGCCGCGGCATTCGATTCTTCGTCGTCCAGCGCGGTGACAGCGGCTTGCACGGCGTCCAGCAGGCCCTGCGCGTTGGCCAGGCGGCTGTGTTGTGCGTTCAGTTCTTCCCACTCACCCGGCAGCGGAGCGAGCTTGTCGAGCTCGGCGATCTGCCAGGAAAGGCGTTCGCTTTCCTGCTGCAGCGAGGTCTGTTTTTCGGTGGCGTTGTCCAGGGCCTTGCGCTGGTGGCGCCAGTGAGTCCAGGCGAGCAAGGCGGCCTTGGTGTCGATGCCGGCGTAAGCATCCAGCAGATCGCGCACGGCTTCGGCGCGGGTGAGGCTCTGCCAGGCGTGCTGGCCGTGGATGTCGACCAGACCATCGGCCAAGGCCTTGAGCTGCGCCATGGTCGCGGCGCTGCCGTTGATCCAGGCGCGGCTGCGGCCTTCGGTGTCCACGGTGCGGCGCAACAGCAGGCTGTCGTCAACCGGAAAACCCTGTTCCTCCAGCCATGCTGTGACCGAAGCGGGTGCGTCGAACTCGGCGGCAATCTCGCAGCGCGCGGCGCCTTCGCGCACCACGCCGCTCTCGGCGCGCGCGCCCAGCGCCAGTTGCAATGCGTCAATCAGGATGGATTTGCCCGCACCGGTTTCGCCCGTGAGCACACCAAAGCCCTCGTCCAGTTCCAGGTCCAGGGATTGCACGATGACGAAGTCGCGCAAGGCGATGCGGCGGAGGCTCATGTCGGGGGGTATGGCGGTGGAAACAGACGCGATTCTGCCGGGTCCTCAGACCCCTTCGTTCCAGTGCAGCTTTTTGCGCAAGGTGTCGAAGTAGCTCCAGCCCACCGGGTGCAGCAGGCGCAAGGCGTATTCGGAACGTCGCACCACGATGCGATCGCCGTGCAGCAGGCTGGTGAAGGACTGCATGTCGAAATTGGCGCTGGCTTCCTTGCCCGAGACGATCTCCACCGCAATCTCGCTGTGGCCGGGCAGCACCACTGGACGGTTCGACAAGGTGTGTGGCGCGATCGGCACCATCAACCAGCCGCCGATGGCCGGGTGCAGCAGTGGGCCGCCAGCCGACAGGGCGTAGGCGGTGGAGCCGGTGGGTGAGGCAATGATCAAGCCGTCGGCGCGCTGGTTGGCCACAAAGTGCCCGTCCACTTCCACGCGCAGTTCGATCATGCTGGCCGCGCCGCCGCGGTTGACCACCACGTCGTTGAGCGCGGTGGCCTCGAACACGCAGCGACCGTCGCGCCACACGCCCGCGGCCATGAGCGAGCGGGGGTCGTCTTCGAACGCGCCGCGCAGGATGGGGCGCAACTTGTCGCGGAAATCTTCAAACGGGATGTCGGTGATGAAGCCCAGGCGCCCCTGGTTGATGCCCACCAGCGGCACACCGTAGCGCGCGAGTTGCCGGCCGATGCCCAGCATGGTGCCGTCGCCACCCACCACCAGCGCCAGATCGCAGTGTTGCCCCATCTCGGGCACCGAGAGCGCCGGGTACTGCGTCAGGCCGGTGTTGAGTGCGGTCTCCTGCTCGATCGACACGTCGCAGCCCTCGTCGTGCAGGAAGTGGGCGATTTCGTCGACCGCGTTGCGCGATCCGGGTGCGTGGTATTTGCCGACAATGACCACGTGCGCGAAGCGCAAGGGACGGTCCGTTCGGGTGGGGGTGGACCGTGTGTCGGGGGGCATGCTCATGCGCAAATTACAACATAGCCGGTCTGTGGTGGATTGCCCGAAAACCCTTGCTCGCAAACGGTGCCGGGCATCGGTCTCTCCGTAAAATGAAACGATGTTGGATGACCGCGCGAAGCTGCTGCTCAAAACCCTCGTCGAGCGATACATCGCCGACGGCCAGCCCGTGGGCTCGCGCACCCTGGCGCGTGCGGCGGGCATGGAGCTGTCGCCGGCCACCATCCGCAACGTGATGAGCGACCTGGAGGAGCTCGGCCTGATCGCCAGCCCGCACACCTCGGCCGGGCGCATCCCCACCGCGCGCGGCTACCGCATGTTTGTCGACACCATGCTCACTGTGCGCCGCGAAGGCTTGTCGCCCGTGAACGAGATGACGGCGCCGGGCATCGAGGCCGGTCAGCCCCACCGCGTCATCAGCCACGCGGCGAACATGCTGTCCAGCCTGTCGCAGTTCGTGGGCGTGATCACGGCTCCACGCCGCGCCTCGGTGTTTCGCCACATCGAATTCCTGAGCCTCTCCGACCGCCGCGTGCTGGTGATCATCGTGTCGCCCGAGGGTGAGGTGCAGAACCGCATCATCCACACGCAGGCCACGTTCACGCAGTCGCAACTGCTCGAAGCCGCCAACTTCCTCAACAGCCACTACTCGGGCCTGACCATGGAAGCTGTGCGTGAGCGGTTGAAACACGAAGTCGACGCCTTGCGCGGCGAAATCGCCGACCTCATGAAAGCTGCGGTGGACATCGGCGCTGAAGGTGATGCCGCGCAGGACGAGGTGGTGGTGTCCGGCGAACGCAACCTGCTGTCGGTGACCGAGTTCTCCAGCGACATGGGCAACCTGCGCCGCATGTTCGACCTGTTCGAACAAAAGACCCAGCTCATCCGCCTGCTCGATGTGTCGGCCCAGGCCGACGGCGTGCGCATCTACATTGGTGGCGAAAGCCAGGTCGTGCCGTATGAAGACCTGTCGGTTGTGACGGCGCCTTACGAAGTCGATGGCCAGATCGTCGGCACGCTGGGCGTGATCGGCCCCCAGCGCATGCCCTATGAGCGCATGATCCAGATCGTGGACGTGACGGCCAAGCTGGTGGGCAATGCCCTGAGCCACAACAAATAGGACGGGACGGGGCGACCCCTACAATCCCCTTGCGCAGGGCCGTTAGCTCAGTTGGTTAGAGCAGAGGACTCATAATCCTTTGGTCGTTGGTTCAAGTCCAACACGGCCTACCAAGAAAAACCCTGCTATAATTCGAGGCTTCGCGGCTGTAGCTCAGTTGGATAGAGTACTTGGCTACGAACCAAGGGGTCGTGGGTTCAATTCCTGCCAGCCGCACCAGAACATCGTTCTAGATCAACGGGTTAGCTCCAAAAGAGCTAGCCCGTTTTTCTTTGCTGCGGGACTTTTGCGGGACTCGGAATTGATCATCAGCTTCCGAGGCTCAAGTCCGTGTGCCAGCTTTCCGCAGCGCATGCTCCGCTTTTAGCGCCTGGAGGCTCTTGTTCCAGCCATTGGTCGGCTGTGTGATCTTCTCCAGAGCTTCATGAAGCTCTCGAATCTGGGCCATGGAGTAGTGGTTGGTGACGGAGCGATTGCTGTGCCACAACACGTCCCGTCGAGTCGACTCACTGACTCCTGCCTCACGCAGTCGCATGCCCACGGTGTGTCGAAGGTCGTGGACACGCAGATCGCCCAAACCAGCCCTTGAGCGCGCAGCTTGCCACGCGCTGTTGTTCATGGCCTTAATCGGTCCCAGTTCACGGTGGCGCCATGACATCGCAAAAACGTGGGTAGGGTGATGTCCTCGTGCTTCCTCAATCACCGCCTGAGAAATGCGGTTGCACACCACCAGCTTTGAAGTGCGGCGACCCTTGACGTTTTCTGGTGGAGTCTCGAACACAGAGATGTTGAGCTCCGGTACTGGGATCTCCCAATCCCATTGGAGATTACAAACCACATCATCTCGCACGCCACTGTGCAGGATAAACAGCGCCATGTCGTGAAGATGTTTCGGCAACTCCTTGAGCAAACGCTCCTGCTCGTCCCAGGTGATCGGTCGCGGCGACCGCTGATAACCTGTCAAAGGCAACATGGTGATCAGTGGGGCCGAGGCCAGCCAAGGCTTGCCCGACTCGGAGTCGCGCCATGTGCCCGCTGCCAGATTGAGCACTCGACGCACCGCTCCCAAGCTCAGATTGATCGTTTTGTGTGAGATCTTTGCCTTGCGTCGAGCATCGATGAAAGGCTGCAGTGTTCCGGAGTGAACTTGCTCAAGCAGAAGGTCGCCAACGTACGGTATCACCGCCTTCAGGTGATAGCCAGATGACTCAACTGACGGAAGATGCATATTCTCTTCAATGTAGCGCCCAGCTGCTTGGTCGAAGGTGATCTGCGGAGTGCCGCCATGGACGCGCGTCTGCCGTAGTACCTCTAGTTCCCGGGTCAGCCACGCTTCTGCGTCTTCATACGATTCAAAGCTTTGGTAAAGACGAACGCCTTCGACGAATTTGTCGACGACCCAGCTACCGTTTTGACGTTGATAGATGCCTGTTGATTTTTTTCCCATGGTGTTGCGCTCGTTTTCTCAGGTTTGGTTTGCGTGTCGTCGGCGCGAGCGATCTCAGTGCCGGGTGCATTGAACATTTCGTATGCGATCGCCTTCACTTCTTCGCAAAGGAACAGGAGAGAAGTTCCTTGCTTTGTTGTTCTCAAGCGCGGCCTGATGTGCGTGTCGAAGTAGTTTGGCTTGACGCAAAGTGCTTGAATGGCGTGCTGGCGGTTCATGCAGTACCGAGGGAGTTCATCGTCGAAGTCAGGCCGTGGTTTTTCTTTCATGTGTGGTTCTCTCTGATCAAGATTGCATAGGTCAGTCACTTGTCAAGAGCACGGCAGTACGCAAGCGCCTCAGTGAGGCAAAGCCGAGCCTGGGCACAGACAACTTGCCCAAATGATGAAAAGGAAAAAATGAAGAGCCCGCTTTGCGAAGAGCGGAACGGAAAATGCCTGTGTGGCCTGCGCAGAAGGCGGCCGGTGCGAAGCTGGCGCGTGAATGGCTGCTAGCTCGCGATGATTGAAGGATTTCGCCTTCACGCACTTGCGTGCGCTGACCCGGGTATCTAGGTCAGATCTGAATCAATCAGACAACCATGACCAGTCTTTTCATTCGAGACTTGTCACAACGCTGATCTGGGCGGAGTTCACTCATAAAAATCAGTGAACTCAAGTTGAAGGAAGGCATGTGCCTTCACGTACTGTTGTACGGTGACTAGAAATGTATTGTGCTGACCGAACCTGGTCAATCGATCACGACCAGTCCTGCGCGCTGGAGCTTGTCAGTGCTCGCACGCCTGCCCCAACTGTCCATCGCGTTTCACGCTGGCCCGCGTCTCATGGTTTCGGCGACAACGCCACTGCGTGTGGCCCAGGCAAGCGACAGGACGTGTTTTGCCATGAAACGGCTGGCGTAAGTCATCTGAGGAGTGCCGTCCGCAATACTCAAAACGACGATCCGCGCTGGATGGGTTGCTGCCGCGCTTGCATGCCAGAGTGCCAGAAAGGGTTTCAAGTCATCGCGGGGCCAATGTTGATAAGCAACTTCAAGTTGTGCTGGTCCCCCGTGCTCATCAGCCCTGCTACCGGGAGCAGTAGCAGATGGGTCCATCGCAATCACCTCGACGTTGCAGGTTGGGCTCCGGAACTTGACTGTGTTTGCCAGCGTGCTCGGGAGCATGGCGATGCACTCCGAAGTAGCCGGTACCGGATGTCCCAAGGTCGCAGCCGCCATGTTAACGACCAATCCGATCCTGTGGCGCGTCACTGCCGCACGAAGCTCCTGTAGCACGGCCTGCCGGTCTGTGAACTGATTCACCCCGAAGTCCCGCTGAGGTGTGAACACCAACAGGATCGGATCATGCTGCTGGTTGACCAGGGCGAGCTTGCCGAGCAGCGCCTCAAGCCGCAGGGCTTTTTTACGCTGCACGTCGGGGCTATGCAGCTTCCCCTGAGTTCGATTGGCCGACACTGCTGCGACAGGACCTAAGTGGCTTGGCGCAGCCGTCTGATCGAAGGTTCCGCCCAGAATCACAGTGGCGCAGATAGCAAAGGCGAGCGATCGCCCGGAGATGACGCTCACCGGTGCCTGCTGCTCACGTTCTCTGCGAATGGCGGTGAGCAGGAGCGAGGTCAACACGCCAGCAGCGACAAGGGTCAGCGCGCCCATTCCCCCCTTGCCGATGAAGAGCCAACCCAGGGCGGGATGTGCCAAACCCCATCCACCCATTGGTGTGACGAGTGTCACGAACCACGCGCCCAGCATGGTGATGAACCGCCTAAATGCAGTTGGGTGGTGGCCACCAGTGAGCGCCCATGCCGATGAGGAGAAAGCCAGAACCAGGCAAGCGGTCATCAGCCTTTCCCATCCATCGGTGCCCTGTGTGACCAGGAGTTCACCGATAGCGTACGGGCCGAGCGCGCCAAGGTAATAGCCAGCGGAGATTGCCAAAGCTCGCAGCCGCGTTGGCTGAAGTCCGCACATGAAAGGCAGCACGACGCTGAGGGCGCCTCCCCATGCGGTCCCCGGCCAAGCCACATAGCCAAGCGTAAGTCCACAGATGCCAATCGCCAGCAGATACATCTCAAGACTGCGCTTCACTGCCGTACCTCTGGGTGGCGTGGGGCTAGTAGGCCCATGTGGGACGCGATTCGTGACAGGCCGGTCGAACCAATCAGATGGGACCGGAGGGGGACGCGAAGCTGGGACGCTGGCTCGCCTGCTCGCGCGAGATGGATCCACCTGCGATCCGCGTCGTATCGGTCGAGATGAAGGTCCCAGGCGTTGTGGCCTGAGAGCTCGACCTCCAGCGTCAACCAGTCGCAGATTCCCTGTGTCAGTGCTTCCGATGCGGGTAACACCGCACCCACTTGCGCGACACATGCCCCTTCGAATTCGAGCAAAAATTTCATGACAGCTTTGAGACGTGCGCCCTCCTGCACACGGCGCAGCCATCGCGTTGGCCAGCCTCGTTCACTGCTTGCCACCAGCAGGATGAAGCCAAGGCGCGATGCTGGGCTTTGTGCAGGTTGATGTGCTGGTAGTGCGAGCTCATGCTGAAACGTCGCACCTCCGGGCAGCGCGTGTTCCAGCAAGAAGCGGGTGGTCTCAGGTTCCCAGTGCTCAAGATCGGTTACCCACGGTAGCCGGTGCAGGACACTTGTGCGTACGCCTTCGGGTGCCCAATTTTGCAGGGCCTCCTGAACCATGTCCCAATGTGTTGAGCGCGGCCGCAGAGCTGGGCCGTTATTAACGACCACATGGTCCATCTCGCAGAACAGCACGGGAATGGCCAGGAGGTCATTGAAAGTGACTTTTTGGCGGTGCCGGTAGGCCAGCCGGGTCGCCGTGACGGCAAGTTGGTCCAGATCCTCTGCGGTTTGTACGCCGGGATCCATCGCGTTCTCGCCTGTTTGAAGGGATGTGCGCCCTGCACCCCTGGTCTGGCTTCCCTGTTGCATCTCGCTTAAACACTTCACGAGCAGCGATTGCCGTTCTTCTTTCATGGCATCCCTGCGGTCCGGACGGTGGCATGTTTCGCAGGAACCAAGTCAGATGTCACCTGGCTTGTGTTGATGTGTGATGGTTGTGTCATGGCTGAATCAGTAGTCGCTGTCCTGCCAGAGGCGGTAAAAGTGGTCCTCCTCCATCTGATCCTGAATCTGCTTGTAGGGGTCGTCATCGTCGTCATCAGAGTGTGATGATCGGCCTCTCGCGCTGCTGTTACCTTGATACGCGATCCAGACAACAAAAATCAAGAATCCGAGCATCAGCCAGGTAGTGGAGTTCATGCCCGAGCTCCTGTGAGGAGGGAACCTCGGCCAAGCAAGCGCAGTGGCTCCCTCGAGATAATTCGTGCAGCGGCCCAACGCAGAAAGCAGATCTGCTCTTGCAGGTTGCTAGGTTCCGGCATCGTGCGCAGCCCAAGCTCGTCGACCATGGCCTCGAGCAGGGGATCCAATGCACTGCGGGTTGCCCAGAGCGAGAATCCCAGGCCGGGCCGCAATTGACGCAGCTTCTGCACGAGCAGGTTGCGTCCGCACACCGACTTCAAGAGCCAGTGGGGCGCCCCGGTGATAGATCGATTCAGCGCGGCAACGTCGAAGTGCTGTCTGAGGGTTTGGCGCCAGGCCGTGGCCCGAATCGCTTCTTGGAGAGTGGGAGTCATTCGTTCCTCTTGCGTGTGGATTGGTCAGACCAAGTTCGCACAAGAGGCCCTGATGTCAAGGCCGCGCGGTCAATGTTTCGTCGACTGCAGCTCGACCTGCAGGCCGCTGGCAAGCGGAGTACATCGGGTGAATGAAAAATCTAGGGGCCCGTTGCCAATGCTCAACAAACCAAGTTGCGATGACATTCGCAGGAGCACGCTTTTCCGCTGCGCTTAGCTTGCTTTCTGAGCATGGACGCCTAGAATATTTTTCAACGATTGTGTTCAACCAGGAGTTCAAATGTCGGCGCCAGATCTGCTCAAGGTATTCATGCTTGTTGGAATCCTGTTGGCCATTTGTGGAATCCGTTGGTTGAACAGAGAAATTGCAAGGCTTGCCGAGGAGAATCGGCGCAAGCGTGCTTGTATGGGTTGCAGTGAAGAGTCGCCCTGAAGTATTCACCTCACCACGATCTGTTGTTGATCGAGTTGATGGTGACTGCGTCACTTAATCCCACTCCTGGCCAAGTCAGGCCGACGCCTTTCGGTTCCTTGTTCGTTCGTACGCGGGCCCGAATATGCTCTTAAAGCTTGCATCGAACGGACTGGCAACGGATGCTCCTTCCTCCAAGGGATCGGCAGCGTTGACTTGGATGTTTTCAGGTACGCCAGTGGGAACCGATAGATTCAGGGGAGCGACTGACGCTTCAACTGCAGTTGGCGTGGGATGCAGTGGGCCGAAAGGCGGCAAGCTCCAGCGGCCCCTGGCCATTCGGAACTGGTTGCCCAAGTGGACCAACTGCAGGATCTCCATGTTGAGACCTGCAGGGCTGATCCCCTTGAGATAGTCCAGGACTCCAACTCCATCGGGGGGAATCGTGACTCGGACCCGCAGAGCTTCGTCTGGATTCTGTGATCGTTTTCGTTGCACCATGGTGTGCTCCCTTTGATCAACCGTTCGCGTAGGCTTCATTCGCAGCGTAGTCGGCGACTACTTGGAAGCCGCGCACGTTGGAGAAGGTTGAGCCACCATCCATCTTCAGGCGGCGCCGCAGTCCGGGTGCGTGTTCACGGAGAAATTCAAAGAACACCGCACCACCACCACCGCAGACCAAGATGTTGTCAAAGTCATTCAAGGCGCCCACCGTGTTTAGCATTGCCTCGTAACCCCTGCGCAGGACCTCGTTGATGGCACCCTTGTATCGGGCCATTTCGTAGTCCTCGCCGCCAATGCGAACGGTTTCCCGGTTGTCGCGGATGGCCAGGTCAATCGCCTGAATCACACCGTATTGATTCTTGAGCTCCGGATTGATCGCTTTGGCCACTTCGTACGCGCACGCCAGCATCGACTCTGGATGAGCACCCGACCGTTCGTAGTTGGGGACCTTGTCGTAGGCCGCCAGAAAGTCAATCGTTCCGCCGCCCACGTCGACCACGAGATTCCAGACGCAGCTCGCGCAGCGCGCGTTCGATCTCGATCATGTTCATGACTGGGTGCTCTCGGAGGATTGGGTGGCGGTGGCGACGTGGTCAAACAGATCGCCATATTTATCGGCGCTGCGGATGAGCGCGTGCTGCTGGGTCAGCGTTGAAGGCGACGCCAACGGTGTTGGTGAGTCAGCGTCCAAGGCAGCCAAGGCATCGGCCACCAGCCGCTCGGTCAGCGCCTTGACGTGGCCGTAGATGTGCACCCCTTGCTCCATGGCGGCGGCACAGGCCGCGTCGATGATCCTGTGCGGGTAGCGCCGCGCCAGGTTGACGATGCCCCAGAGCGTGCGCTGGCCCACGCGGCCCTTGATGGCAAACAGCATCTCGCACAGCCGGGCCGCCTGAGGGCCGATGGCTCGGGCCTGGCTGAGGATGAAGCGGGTCTCGCGCGAGGGGTTGAACACCCGCTCTGCCAATGGCAGCACCACGGTGCCGGGGCGCTCCACCCGGGTGTGGGTGCGCAGCAAGGCCTGGGTGCGCAGATCTGGGGACTTTTCCTCTGAAGTGCAGTTGTCCAAAAAAAGCCAGTGTTTCCTAACCCGTTGAGTGAGCCTTCACCTGGGTGGAGCACTACAACCCTGCGGTACGGCGATGGGCTGCACCGAAGATCCTGCTGAACTGCTCCACGCCGGCAACGTCTTCTGGAGAACTGTCCTCTCGCCTCGGAGCTTGCCCAAATTTTGGGTCCAGGTTTGCTGGTGATTGTGTGTCGGCCGTCATTGCATGCATCGTTACTGCCTGATTGAATGGGGCGAGGTTGAGTCCCATCTCACCATCCCTCCGAGCCAATGCGTTTCTAAAATGGAACCCCATTCGCATGAGATGCAGGATTTCTGAATGGAGACCGGCGACGTTGATGTTGTTCAGGTACTCCATCATTCCGTCGCCGTCGGGATAGATGGTCAGTCGAGTTCGCAGTGGTGGAACAGACTCGGCAGTGTTCTTGCGTCTGGGCATCTGAAAATCCCAACTGCTTATCGCGCAGCAGTTGTCTGTTCGCGCATGAACTCCGACACAACGTGAAAGCCGCGCACATTTGAGAAAGTGGAGTCAGCGCCGTTGCGCAAGCGTCGACGCAGAGCGGGATAGTGCTCACACAGGAAATCATAGAAAACGGCACCACCACCACCGCAGATCAGAATGTTCTGAAAATCCTCCAAAGCTCCGACCGTGTTGAGCATTGCCTCGTATCCACGGCGCAGTACCTCTGTGATCACCCCTTTGTAGTTCGCCATTTCAAATTCCTCGCCCGCGATGAGAACCGATTCACTGCCATCGCGAATGGCCGTGTCGATTGCTTGAACAACGCCGAACTGACTCTGAAGGTTGGGGTTGATTGCCTTCGCCACGGCGGTCGAACAGGCAAGCATCGATTCAGGGTGTGCGCCAGAGCGAACGTAGTTAGGGGCCTTGTCAAACGCAACAAGAAAGTCGATGGTTCCGCCACCCACGTCTATCACAAGATTCCACCCACTTGTGTCAAAGTCTGAGTTCACTAGACCATAGTAGTAGAGGGATCCCAAAGGCTGGACGATGACACTCGCATCCATGACGGTGACATGCCGAAGACCGACGTTCGGGTCGGGGCTGAAAATCGCGTGGCGACCCCGTACTACGTCTATGAGACGCGCACGGTACGTATCGAAGTTGTTGAGAGGAAGCCCAACCGTGAGATGTTCGATCTCCATTTCCTTGGGATTTCCTTCGTCCTCCAACATGTAGTGCAAGGCGCCGTGAACGAGCGCAAGGTAGGACGGTGAAGTGCAATAGTCCGCCATGACATGTCGTGGCTGAATCCCACGCAGATGCATCGTCACACCAAGGCCGGCGAAGTGTTGAACGCCATCCACATCGGTGATGCAGCCATCAGCGCCCAAGGTTCCAGGAGCGTGTAAGAACGAGGCGCCTGGCTGGAGCTGCCCAGTGATCGAAGGAAAGAGTCCCGCCCGGATGATGTTCTGTCCTTGAACACGCTTGCGCTCACATGTGAACTTGGTGTTTGCGTACCCTACGTCGATGGCTCTTGCAGGTACGGTGATCATTTGCGCTTCGCGCTTCATAGGTTTCTCCACATTGATTCAAAGCACGAACATGTGCTGGAACCGAAGTCTGTATGCGGATCTGCAAGGCTGCAAGCGTTGGCGACCAGCTCGTAGACACTGTTGGCACGCGACGGATCCGGTCTAGCTGTGAAGGCCGGGTTCCTGCGCAGGGAGTATTGAATGATTTCGACGTCGAGCCTGACACCAGTGGCCTGGATGCGACCGCGAACGGCCAGGACAGCCTCAACGTGTTCATGATCCCGATGTGCAGAGGGCGCTAGCGGCCTGAACTGGCCACTTGAGGCCATCGAGCCGGTCTGAGCATCTGGTCCGTTTGGATGTCGGTCACTAGTGGCCCCCCAGGAGAACGAGAGTTGTTCACATTCCTCGGTTTGTCGAGCGGTCGAATTTTCCGGGAGGGTCGCGAGTTCGCGGTTGTATGCCACCTTTTTTGTCTGCACCCACCCAATCGAACCTGCTGGAGGGTTGCACCGCAGTCTCAGCATTTCGTCATCTGCAGCAACGCTGCGGTGAGCGTCCAAGTAATGATGTCCATCAACTTATTCGGCTGTATGACCTAGGTCCTGCAGGAGTTTGGACGCTTGTCGCTGGCCGATGAACTGACAGGTTGAGCATCACGGTCGAGCCGCTGTCGCTTTTTAGCGACGCATGGCTTAGTCGAATTTCTGAATGGAGAGAAGAGGCAGAGAGATACACAAATCATTGATTCTTAAGTAAGAAATGTGTGCTTTCGGGTGCGAGATTTGAGATCTGAAGAATTTTTCTTGGCGATGGATAACCCGGAACTGGCGAGAGCTGCGGTCTCATAAACTTCGCAACTGGCCTGCATTGCGCGACATCCACAAAAAAACCAACTACTATCCGTCTCGCTGTACCTTGTACTTCGGACATCCTGATTAATCCCTGTGATGTCATGCTCCTAGCGAGCAAAACTTTGAAAGACGTTCCTTCGTAGACGTCAATGTGAAGGCAACCCTCCCTGCTTGGGGAGGTTGCCTCGGACGCTTCGTTTTCTGAGCGTCGTACCAGCAGGTCACCAAGACCTGGCAACTGAGTTCGCCCCGTGGCTCAGGCAGGACAACCCCGCACAGGGTTGCTCCGTGCAATTCCAACAAGTCTCCTTCGGGGGATCCATTCAACGCTCTGAGCTACGGAGCATGAATGTGCGCGCGAGCGCACCTTTCAACTTACGTTTTGACTTTGCTCTGACGCCAGCCCTCGGGCGCGGTGTCACAAAACCTCCTCGCCCGGCAACTGCGCCGGGAGCCTTCCGGGCTTGAAATTGAGAAGTTTGGACAAGACAGCGAAGGACAACGCCGCATAAAAGTCATGCGGTGAAGTGAGTTCACCTGGGTAGTGACGAACTACCTCGATCTGGCCAATCACATACGGCCCTGTCCGAAAAAGACAGTACCCCCCCGACCGCCATTTCCGCGCCGGGGTGCCCGTCAACCAATGACGGTGGTCGCGCAGCTGCCCCACTGCGCCGACAGGACAGCTTGCTAAAGAAGCCGGGATTTCAAGACTTTGAGTGGCCTGTCCGAGGCGATGTATCGGGCAATCAGTAGCAAAGCCGAACTGTCAGAGCGATCTGGCATGTAGTCCCTCGTTCGTAGGGCTTCATCTGCAGGCATGGTGCCTGCAGATCAAGCCCCTCATCTTGAGGTTTGAAACCTTTTAGAAAGCAAATATGAAGAAAGCCTCCAATCGTCCAATGGGTCTGACCCGGATCAATCACGCAGTACATGCTCATGTCGGCGTAACGGGAAAGTCCTGTAAGAACAAGCGTGCTTTGACTCGCGCTGATACCCTGGCCACGGGGGGGCCTGGTAGCTATGTGGTCTTGATCAAAGAAGCGAAGGAAAAATTTCCCACCGACCCTTTCAAGCAAACGACTTACGTGTTGGGAAATGGTGATCTTCAGGCGCACACTGGACGCCGCCGTTC
Organism: Hydrogenophaga sp. RAC07; assembly: GCF_001713375.1. Lineage (NCBI taxonomy): Bacteria > Pseudomonadati > Pseudomonadota > Betaproteobacteria > Burkholderiales > Comamonadaceae > Hydrogenophaga > Hydrogenophaga sp. RAC07. Next base: position 3,100,145 of record NZ_CP016449.1, on the reverse strand, counting down.
GGTGTCAGAAGCGACGCGAACTAGCTTCGGCAAGACCCTGATGCTCGCGATCGCTGATTTGAAGAAGCTGCGTATGCCGATTCAGCAGATTGATCAAATCGGACGAAAGCAAGCCGTCGCGCTGGTGGCGTATTGGGCGCTTGAGAAGGGTCAGTCTGCCGCGACGCTGACCACGAAGCTGAGCCAACTCCGCAAGTTTTGCGTGCTGATCGGTAAACCTGATGCCATCCCGATGCGGGAGGATTTGTATGCGCTGCTGGAAGCTGTAGGCGTTGACCGCTCTGCGCTGACTCGCGAGCAGGTCACGCCAGGAAGCAAGAACTGGAGCTCGGTGTCTGTTGATCCCAAATCGATCATTGCGCAGATCGCAATCGAACACCCGCATGAGGCCCTGTTGCTCGAACTGATGTTGTACTGGGGATTGCGCGTATCCGAGGCGCTGAGCTTGCGCCCGCAGGACTCCGATATCGGTAGCGAGTTGGAGGTGACCCGAGGGACAAAAGGCGGTCGCGCGCGGATGGTTCCTTACATGACTGATCCCTCGATTGCAACGTTGCAGCGTGACCTCCTGGATCGTTGCCTCGGCTGGTCCAAGGCATTCCCAAAGCTGGGTATGGGCTACCGGAATCTGACGATGGAGGCTGCCCGCAAGAAGTTCTACAACACCATGGAAAAGCTGGGCATTACTTTGGAAGGACTGGGTGTGACGCCCCATGGTTTGCGCCATGAGTTTGCTGCCAACTTGTTCAATGACATCACCGGGCACCGCCCGCCCGCTGAGGGCAATGAACCGCCAGACTGGTTCAAGGCAAACCGCCAGCTGGTGGAGGATGCTTACAAGCGTGTCTCGCGGGCACTGGGTCACACCCGGCCCGACATTTCGTCCGCTTACTTGGGTTCGGTCACGAAGATGAGCAAGCTCCAGAAAGAGCGTGTTGAGCGTTGGGTGCAGTTGGTAGAGAAAACGCCGGGCGTGGCGCAAGCGCTGATGCGCGCCGGCGTGGAGCGCGCATGGCTGACGGGTCGTGCTGCCAAGGGTCTCGATATTCACCCCGAGGAACAGGTGCATTTGACCGTCCAGATCAAGCCGGACTTTGATCGCGTCGAGCTCGGTGTCTCCATGGGTGTTCTTGATTTGTTGTTGAGCGGGCGCGTTTTGCTCGTCTTGCTTCACGGTGAAAACCAACCTGATGGCGGTGCTGAGGTTTTCTTCAAAGCGTAGCCGAAGAGTCGTTCGCGCCCATGTGTGGAAACATGGGCGTGGACGCGGTTTGCGGATTGACTGCGCGCCCATCGGTCGGTCACAGAACGGGCCAGAAGAAGGTCAATACTTTTGCTTGTTACCAGCGCAGACACCAAATGTTCGCTCTTGCACAACCTCTTTGCATCGGGAAGCCACATCGACCCCTCATTCAGTCCGCAAGGGGTCGATAACGAGGGGGTTTCCCTGCGATAGCAGGGGGACCGTGATCAATGAATGGCATTAACGTTGAGGCGTCGGCATCGTGTTTGAGCACGCTGTGCCTGCTTCCAAGGGCCTTGGCTCTTTAAATCCCCAACTGAAACTGGAACAGATTAAATGCAAGACGATCCTCCCAAGAACCCCAGGCAACAAAAGGCTTTTCGCAGGCTGAACGTTGCGAGTCCAAGTGCCTCTTTCCATGAGGTTCTGGTCGTAGCCCGGTCAAGAAACCTTGAGGCAATATGTAAAAACTTTATAGAGAGGTTGGCGAAGACGAACCCTTATGATGCATTGTTATGCAATCTGATGTTTGTCTCTGGTCTTCAGCTTTCAGAGGCACTGGCTTTCAAGCCACACGATTCGATTCGGCATGACGGATTGCATATTTCAAAGGGAACAATGGATGGACGGACACGTTTTATCCCCAATGCAAAGTCGCCACACTTGGCGCAACGGCAGCGCCTCGTGTACGAATGTTGGTTGCGCCAGACAACGAACAGCACTCAGCGCAACCTGTTCCTCGAAGGCTTGTCGATAGAGCGGAGAGCTTGTCGGTTCCAACGTGTGCTGGCCTTCCATCGTCAATTGAGTGGATTGAGCATCACAGATCACCATTTGCGCATTGCTTATGCACGCATGATGTTCGAGGACTGCATGGGGTACTCTCACCCTACTAAGGGTAGCTACTCGCTTGCATCAACGGAAGAGCATTGTTTGCTGGTGAAGGCGTCCATCCAACTGGTGATGCGAGCGATGGGTCACTAGGCGATGCACATATCCGTTCCTGTTTGCGAGCCCTTCCCAAAGTTATTGAGTCGATGAACTCACGATTCTGGGCAGTGTTCACGTTGACGCGAGCTTCCTTTGAAGACTTCCCAGAACTTCAAAATTCGGACGTGATGTACGCAGGGCCAGCTTCCCGAGTGGCAGTGGAAACAAAAATCACTCGGGCCATGATCCTCAACTTTCTCACAGATAGAAGAAGTCACATCCGGGAACTCTCAATGCAGTTCCAGCCCGCTGTGACTAAAGCTGTATGCAAAAGATCAATTGAAGCGGCTGGCCCACCTCCGCCCGGAAGGAGAGAAATCTTCTTGGCCCATCGTGCAGCCCGTAGAGTCAGGGCTTCTGCTTGAACTCCTCAGGTGAGCATGGAACGATCGACCAAGTCAAATACAGGTTCGGACCGTCAGCTGTCGGACCAATCAGCCCTGTGCCAAGGTTGAGGGCCTCAGTCGCTCTGGCTTATCAATGCCAACGCATCGCGCTTGCCCATTGCGAGCCTGTCAAGAATCTGAGGCACCCGAGAGGCCCTGGGAACAGCACCGCCTGTCTCCCATTTCCAGATGGACAAACCGGAGACGCCCAGCAGTTGGGCCATTTGTTCCTGGGTGAAGCCAAGTCGGGCGCGTTGGGCTTTCAGACGCTCCGCAGTGAACGTCACTTTACGGCCTGGCTTTCCTCGGGGTGTATCGGGTGTGGGTTTGGCCGTCGGCGAAGGTTTGGCCATGGAGCCAGAGGAGGAGGGCGCCGCCCGTATCTTCTCCAGCCGGTTCAAACTCGACTGAAGGGACTTGACCTCCTTCTTCAATGCCGAAAGGTCGGCTCGCTGTGTCGCGCCGAGCTTACGCAGCAACGTGATTTCTTCGCGCAGTTCCTTGCGGGCCACACGGGCGATCTCTTTTTTGAGGGTTTCGGCAAAGGTGGTCATACATACATAATACGACAGAGCCCGCGAGGCATCCCATACTTGTATGAAAGCCGGCGTATTTTTCTGGCGCGCGAGTCGGTATCGATAATGGGTGTTTTCAACACCAATTCGTTTGGGCGCCCTGAATCTGCACCTTGGTCGTATCTGCGTTGTGTGCCGCTATCGATCGACTCGACTTAGGTCCGAGCGGCAGCGTTGGCCCGAGCCTGAATCTGGGCGCAGGCCTGCATCAGTTGATCGAAGGGCAGGGCATCACCCACCATGACCTCGTCCTCCAGCATCTTGGCGTAGTCAGCGGCCAGCGCGTCTCGTGCGGCCCCCTCGGGCACGATCCGCAACGCGCCCAGGACGGCGAAGGTGTAGTTGATGGTCTTGTTGTCGGCGGCCTTCTCGCTGAAGAACCAGGACTTGTGTTCCGCTACCTCCCGGGCCACGGCGCGATCAGCAATGACAGCATCAAAGTGTTCACTGCGCATGATGGCCGCCAGGTCGTGCCAATGGCGCGCGTACCGCTCACCCCGGATGCGTCCCTGCGCGCAGTAGACGTGTGTCGCTGTGGCCTTCTCCCAGAAGGTCCGCGCCACACCCATCACCTGCGGCAATGCCTGGGGGAAGGACACGCCATCGACATGACCGGCCATGTCGCAGGTAACGGGCAGCACGCCGTGCGGCTCTCCGGTGGCCCTGCCACCAAACTCCAGCGTGATGACGGGTGAGACATACCCAGTGCCCTGCTTGATCGCTGGGTAGTGCAGCAGGAGTGTGTCGTGCTCCGCGCCTGCGATTTCCAGCGTTGCCCCAAGTCGCTCGCGCTCAAGCGCTGCCTGCAGATGGGGCTGTACGGTCGATCCGATCCAGTCGGGGAGCCGATCCCTGACGGCCTTGCTCCATCTGCTGGCCTGGCTGCGGCTTGCCGGGAGAAAGTACCCGTCACCGGTGAGATCCGGGATCAGTTTGCGGATGTCGTAGGTGAGGTCGATGTCCTCGGAGAACCGCTCAAAGATCTTGTACGCCTTGGACAGCGATGTGCCACCCTTGAAGGTGAGGTCGGCTGCAAACGGCGATTCAAACAAGACGCCGAGTGTCCAGACGACCCACAGGTCCTTCTCCAGCAGATGGGCAGGTCTGCCCGTCCTCGCCCGGGCCTGCTCCAGAACTTCGTTCTGGTCCTCCTTGTTCAAGTCGAAGTAGCGCTCAGCCACGCAGCGTCTCTTCGCCGATGGCCCTCGCCATCCAGGAGGGCAACGCCGCCCGGGCCGCCGCCAGTGCCTGCCACTCGGCGGGCGGCAGCGTGCGATGCAGGGTGCTCAGCGATTCGCTCACGTGGGAGGGCCCCATCCAGGCCAGGGCGCGCACGGCGGAGCCGGCCGGACCTGGGCCAAGCGCCAGCATCCAGCGCGGTGCGTGTTTCACCATGATCTCGGAGCGACCTAGCTTGAGATGGCGGGTGCGGCCTGAGGTCAGGTACACCTCGCGAATCGGCACCTGTTGGGTCAGCCCCAGGGCATTGGCCGCATTGGCTCCGTGAGGCGAGACGATCTCGCCATGTTGGGCGGCCAGGGCCTGGACGACTTTTTCAGGTGAGGGCGCACGCGTTCCGAACCGGCTGGACACAGGCATGACGTACGTGCCCCGCGCCACACGCAACAGCTTGCCCTCTTTGGTGAGGCGAGACAAAGCCTGGTCGACCGCATCGCGGCTTCCCATGTGCAGAAACTCTTTTGGCGACAACACGCCTCCCTCGGGCAGGGACTTTGCGTGAAGCAGGATGAACTCAGGGAGCGTGACCATAGTGAAACCAGTTTATCAGAAATACATTTCAGTTTCTGACATCAAGAATATCGTTCGTTGTCCTGAAAGTTGCTTGCTTTTCAGTAGGCCGTGCAGCGACGGGGGGTGCTTAGGATGCTAGCCAACCCACCCTTGGCGGCCTTGGTCGGGCTGCGCAGCCGCCCAGTGCCAGCCCAGTCACTGCGGCAGAGACCTGCTCATCAAGCGCCTCCGACCAAAATTCCCTCGCCCACGATGGAGATGATGTTCACGGCTTCGTTGCCGCAATGGCTGCGAGCAAGTGTCTGATCGGGCAATGGGATACTTTGGCAATATTCGCAGCCAAAGGTTGGACCCCATCGAAATTGCGCCCATGACACCTGTTGAAGGATTGAGCCCGTGAGTGGACCGCTGTGAACCACGCCACCCTCGTCACGCTTCGGGACCGCCACCCCGCCTGGAGGTTGCTGGCCTCGCCGCATGCGCCGCTGGTTGCCAACTTCCTGCACCGGGTCTTCGTGGCGCCGAACGAGCGCGTCATCAGCGAGGCCGACCTGGCCGAGGCGCTGGAGGACGAACTTTTTGTCTTGCGAGAGCAACTCGGATCCGAGACCTATCCCAAAGGTGCTTCGGAGTACCTCAACGACTGGGCGGCTGCCGACAAGGGCTGGCTGAGAAAGTTCTACAAGCCCGGTACCGACGAGGCGCAATTCGACCTGACACCGGCCACCGAGAAAGCCATCGCATGGTTGGGGTCGCTCACGGAACGGGCGTTCGTGGGAACCGAGTCACGCCTGCTGACGCTGTTTGCGCTGCTGGAGCAGATCAGCGCTGGCACCGAGACTGATCCGATCAAACGGGTCGACGACCTGCGCAAGAAGCGAGATGAACTCGATGTAGAGATCGCCCGCGTTCTGGCCGGCGATGCGCCCGCGCTGGACGACACAGCGGTCAAGGACCGCTTCCAGCAGTTTCAACAGCTCGCCCGAGAACTGCTGTCCGATTTCCGCGAGGTGGAGCACAACTTTCGCCTGCTCGATCGCAAGGTGCGCGAGAAGATTGCTCTCTGGGAAGGCTCCAAAGGAGCGCTGCTCGACGAGATCATGGGCGAGCGCGATGCGATTGGCGACTCGGACCAAGGCCGCAGTTTCCGCGCCTTCTGGGACTTTCTCATGTCCAGCAGCCGTCAGGAGGAACTCTCAGCGCGGTTGGATCAGATACTGGCGCTACCCGTGGTGGCTGCATTGAAGCCCGAGCCGCGCACCCGCCGCGTGCATCACGACTGGCTTGAAGCCGGCGAACACACGCAGCGCACCGTGGCTCAGTTGTCGCAACAGCTGCGCCGCTTTCTGGACGACCGGGCCTTTCTGGAGAATCGGCGCATCCTCGACTTGCTGCACGGCATTGAGAGCAAGGCGCTGGCCCTGCGGACTGCTCCCCCCACCGTTGGCTTGATGACGATCGATGCGATGGGGGCAGACGTTGAGCTTCCACTGGAGCGACCCATGTTCACGCTGAGTGTGAAGCCGCGTCTCGCTGATCTCGCGCTGGAGGTGGACCCAGCAGAAGACGACATCAACACCGCTCGATTGTTCGACCAGATCGTTGTGGACAAGGCGCGCCTGCGTGCAACGGTCCAGCATGCGCTTCGAGTGCGGGCGCAGATCACGTTGCGTGAGTTGATCAACGACGAGCCACTACAACAAGGGCTGGCTGAATTGGTGGCCTATCTGGAGCTGGCCCACGACGGTGACGTCGTTGGCGGTGGCTCAGCATCAGTGGATGGCGTGCGTGCTGTTGTTGACGAAACTGTTGAAGAGCCCATCCGGTGGATGGCGAGCAATCCAATGGGTGAGCCGGTGACGCGCGAGGCGCGTCTGCCCCGTGTGATCTTCACGCGATGACGTCCGTCGTCGTGGTTTGGAAGGGAGAAGAACATGACTGAATCGCTGCACGAGAGCCCGCCGGAGGGTGCTCCACTGGCCACTTTGCCGGCGGTGCCCGAGTTGACGCAACTGATGGTGCACCTGCTCAAGGGCGTGCTCTACCGTGAGGATGATGAGCGGTTGTGGGCGAGCCTCTTTCGTTTGCAGGCGCGGGTGCGAGAACAAGCAGCGGTGCTGCTGCTCGACCTGGTTCTTGATGAAGCCGAGGGTTACGCGTTTCTCAAGAGTCGCCCCGACCCAGACGAGTCGGAGGGCGTACCTCGGTTGCCCCGGCTCGTCGCGCGGCGCCCCCTGTCCTACCCGGTGAGCTTGATGCTGGCCTTGCTGCGAAAGCGCATGGCAGAGTTCGACGCCGGAGGAGGCGACACCCGCCTGGTTCTATCGCGCGACGAGATGTCCGAGCTGATGCGGGTGTTCTTGCCTGATCGGACGAACGAAGCTCGGCTCATCGATCAAGTGGACGCAACCATCACGAAGGTGGTCGATCTGGGCTTTCTGCGTCGGCTCAAACCCGCAGCCGGCAGCGGGCTGGACAGGGGGAACTACGAAGTGCGGCGCATTCTGAAAGCCTTTGTCGACGCGCAGTGGCTGGCCGACTTCGACGCGCGGTTGGAGGTTTACCGCACGGCGCTGGCCGGCGCTGTCTCTGGCAAGCCCCAGACCGAAAGGGCGGCCGATGCTTGAGTCGCCTTCGCTGTCACTGGATTTTGTGGACGACAACACCCGGGTAGGGTTTCGCTTGCATCAACTGGAGGTGCTCAACTGGGGCACCTTCGACAAGCGGGTCTGGCGATACAACCTCGAAGGCCGCAACGGCCTGCTTACTGGCGATATTGGTTCGGGCAAGTCCACCTTGGTCGATGCCATCACCACGTTGCTGGTGCCTGCGCACCGCGTGGCCTACAACAAGGCTGCAGGAGCGGATGCTCGCGAGCGCAGCCTGCGCTCCTACGTGCTTGGTCACTACAAGAGCGAGCGCAACGAGGTCACCGGTAGCGCCCGACCCGTGGCGCTGCGTGATGCGTCAAGCTATTCGGTCATCCTCGGCGTCTTCCGCAACGAGGGTTACGACCAGGCGGTGACCCTGGCCCAAGTGTTCTGGTTGAAGGATCCTCAAGGCCAACCTGCTCGCTTGTTCGTGGCGACCGAGCGGCCGATGAGCATCGCTGAGGACTTTGCCCACTTCGGCAGCGACATCACCGCATTGCGCAAGAAGCTGCGCGCCTCGGGCTGTGAGTTGTTCGACAGCTTTCCGCCTTACTGCGCCTGGTTCCGTCGTCGCTTCGGTATTGAGCACGAACAGGCATTGGAGTTGTTTCACCAGACGGTCTCGATGAAATCGGTGGGCAACCTCACCGACTTCGTGCGCAGCCACATGCTGGAACCGTTTGATGTGGGCAGCCGCATCGAGGCCTTGATCCGCCACTTTGACGACCTGGACCGCGCCCATCAAGCGGTGCTCAAGACCAAACGACAGGTTGAGCTGCTGACACCCCTGGTCGAGGACGGGCGTCGCCACAGTGCCTTGGTCTCGGAAATCCAGGGCTGGCGCGATGGGCGAGACGCGCTGCACCCGTATTTCGCAGGACTCAAGGTGGAGCTGTTGGATCGGCGGCTGGAGCTGCTTGAAGAGGACGCCTCCCGGTTTGATGTCCAACTCGAACGTTTGGGCGCCCAGCGCGATACCGAGCGATCGGAAATCGCGAAGCTGGAGCGCAACCTGCGCGAGAACGGTGGCAACCGGCTGGAGGAGCTGGCCGCCGACATTCGCCGCTTGGAGCAAGAAAAAGCTCAGCGCCAGCAGAAGGCCGATCGCCACACCACATTGCTGGCTCGCATTGACGAGATATCGCCAACCGACGAGGCAATGTTTCTCGATCAGCAACAAGCCATCGCTTCTCGCGCGGAAGGCTTGCGCGAACGCATCGCAGACTTGGACAACCGCGAGCGCGAGGAGGATTTTGCGTTTCGCAAGGGACGTGAAGAGCACACAGCCTTGTCCGAGGAGATCGACAGCCTTCAGCGGCGCAGGAGCAATATTGATGCTGCCCAGGTTCGCATCCGTGATGCGTTGTGCGCCGCACTCTCGATTGACGAAGGCGACCTGTCTTTCGCGGGTGAATTGATCCAGGTGCGCGAGGATGAGCGCGAGTGGGAGGGTGCCGCGGAGCGGCTGTTGCGAGGCTTCGGCGTCGCGTTGCTGGTGCCGGACGCGCACTACAAGGCTGTTGCGGAATGGGTGGACAGGCAGCACCTGGGCGCGCGCCTGGTGTATTTCCATGTGCGACCGAAGAAGCCTGGACAGGGTGCCAGCCTTCATCCGCAGTCGCTGGTGAGAAAGCTCGTCGTTAAACCCGATTCGCCGCACTACGAGTGGCTGGAGCAGGAACTTCGCAATCGTTTTGATGTGGCCTGTTGCGATTCGGGGGAGCAGTTTCGCCGCGAGACCCGCGCCATCACACGCTCGGGGCAGATCAAGGATCCGTCAGGCCGCCACGAGAAGGACGATCGCAGCCGCATCGACGACCGAAGCCGCTACGTACTGGGCTGGAGCAACGCTGACAAGTTGCGGGCCTTGCGTGACCAGCGCGAGCGCCTGGAAGACAAGCTGGCCACACTGGGCCAGCGCATGGGTGAGATTGGCGATGCACGCTCGGAGCTGAATGGCCGACTGGAGACGCTGGCCCGCCTGGAGGAGTTCTCGCGATTCGCAGACATCGACTGGATGAGCCTGGCGCGACAGATCGCGAACCTCGCAGAGGAGCACGCACGACTTGAGGCTGCGTCGGACACCCTGCAGGAGCTGGGCCGCCAGTTGAAAGAGGTTCAGGTCAGACTGAGCGAAACAGAGACCAAGCATGGCGATGCGTTGGGCAAGCGCGGCGAAGTAAGAGCCAAGCACACGGCGGCCGAAGATTTGCGGAATCTGGCCAGTGCTGTCTGTGATGCCGTGCCGCTCGATGGCCCCCGGGTTGATCGATTGAACGACTGGCGCGTTCAGGCACTCGGCGAGCATCAGCTCTCCGTGGAGTCCTGCGACAACCGCGAGCAGGACATGCGTCGATGGCTGCAGGAGCGCATCGACGCGGAGGACAAGCGCCTGGCACGTTTGACCGAGCGCATCGTGAACGCCATGCGTGGCTTCAAGGAGGAGTTCAAGGCAGAAACGGTCGAGATGGATGTGAGCCTGGCAGCGCTGCTCGAGTACGAACGGATGCTTGATGGTTTGAAGAGCGATGACCTGCCGCGGTTTGAAGCCCGCTTCAAGGAGCTCCTCAACGTCAACACCATCAATGAAATCGCCAACTTCAACGCCCAGCTCGCCCGTGAGCGCGAGACGATCAAGGAGCGTGTTGATCTGATCAATCAATCGCTTCAGGTGATCGACTACAACCCCGGTCGCTTCATCGTGCTGGTGGCCCAGCCCAGTCCTGATGCGGAGATCCGTGACTTCCAGCAGGATCTGCGTGCCTGTACCGAGGGTGCGCTCACGGGCTCATCTGATGAGCAGTATTCGGAGGCCAAGTTCTTGCAGGTCAAAGGCATCATTGACCGATTTCGTGGGCGAGAGGGACTGTCGGATGCCGACCGGCGATGGACCGCCAAGGTGACCGACGTGCGCAACGGATTCTTTTTTTCTGCGAGTGAGCGTTGGCGTGCTGACGGTGTGGAGCACGAACACTATTCCGACTCGGGTGGAAAGTCCGGTGGGCAGAAGGAGAAGCTCGCTTACACCGTGCTGGCCGCAAGCCTGGCCTACCAGTTCGGGCTGGAGTGGGGCGCCGTGCGTTCGCGGTCGTTTCGCTTCGTCGTCATCGATGAGGCGTTTGGGCGCGGCTCGGACGAGTCGGCGCAGTACGGGCTTCGCTTGTTCCAGCAACTCAATCTGCAACTGCTGATCGTCACACCGCTGCAAAAGATCCACATCATCGAACCTTTCGTGGCCAGTGTTGGCTTCGTCCACAACGAAGGAGGGCGGGATTCCAAGTTGCGCTGCCTGTCGATTGAAGAGTATCGCGCGCAGAAAGCGGAAATTCAGGCAGAAAGCCAGATGGCAGGAGACGCTGCGACCAGAGCTGCTGGAGGCGCAGTGACATGAACTGGACGACAACGGAAGACCTTCGCGCCCAGGTTCAACGCTTGTGGAATCGTGGGGACTTGCTGCGATCTTCGGTTTCGAGTTCTGTGATCTGGCCCGTACGTCTGTCGCTGAAGGTGCCCAGCGCAGGCGATCTCTCTGATCGCTTCGAGGCCGTGCGGGACTGGTTGAGTGCCTTCGCCGCCACTCCTCATGTGCGGATTGAGTGGCGAGATTGGAACCATCGGGTACAGGGAGCCCAGCGTCTGCCGTCTGCCGTTTGGATCGACACGCTTCAGTTGGCATTGGCTTTGATCGGAAAAACCAGTCAGGCACAACGCTTCGAGGCGATGTGGCAACGGACCGCGATCGCGCAACCCAGGCTGCTGGATTGGATGTCCCGGCGTCCGCTGCAGGCCCTGGATCTGATCGATCGGTGGGATCGCCTCTTGGCGGTTGTTCATTGGCTGCAGGCTCATCCAAGTCCCGGCGTCTACCTGCGGCAGGTGGACGCGCCAGGTGTGGACAGCAAATTCATCGAGGTCCACCGGGGGGTGTTGACCGAGCTGTTGGACCTGGCGCTACCGCCCGAGATGATTGACAACAGTGCGAGCGGGGCATCACAGTTCGCCCGCCGTTTTGGCTTCCTGGACAAGCCGGTGCGGATTCGTTTCCGATTGCTCGATCCAACCCTGCCCAGCTTGTCGGGTTGCCAGGGGTTGCCGGATATCACGCTGGACGCTTCTAGCTTCGCTGCGCTCGAGCTGCCCGTTGATCACATATTCATCACGGAAAACGAGACCAATTTTCTTGCCTTCCCGCCGGTGGCGAGAGCCATCGTTGTGTTTGGTGCGGGCTACGGCTGGGAACCGTTGGCGCGGGCTGCATGGCTGCACCGAAGCCACTTGTCCTACTGGGGTGACATCGACACCCATGGCTTTGCCATCCTTCATCAGTTGCGTAGCTACTTTCCCCACGCATCGTCTTTCCTGATGGACCGTGAGACGCTGCTCGCACATCGTTTGCAATGGGGCGAGGAGACTGAGCCTGCACGCCACGAGCTGTCGAGCCTGACGGTGGAGGAGGCTGCGGTTTATGACGAACTGCGCTTCGATCGCATCCAACCCAGGTTGAGATTGGAGCAGGAGAGGATCGGATTTGGGTGGTTCTCAGTTCACCTCAGCCGTATGTCCTCGGAGTTGCACAGAACGACGTCACAGTTCTCGTGAGGTTGGTGCTGATCTCGATGACCCGGCCTTCTCAGCCGATTTGGGGTGGCAGGGTGTTGGCCTTGCCGTCCATGGCCCACCGATGAAGCGAGTGGGTTGGCCAGCGATCACCGACAAGAAAATCTGTCCTGGGTCTCTTGACTCCGATGCTTTGTTTGAGATTCTGAAGAGAGGCAGCCGAGTGCGCCTCTGTTCATAAACCAACCAAAGCAATGGACCACCATGAAAATCATTTCCTCCTGCCGCTCGAGCCTGACCACATTGGGCGTCGCAGCTGTGCTGAGCGCATGTGGCGCTGGATCGAACGGTTACCCCTCCTCAGAAGACGTCAAGGCGTGGCACTCCAGGACGGCCAGCAATGGCTACGTCAAGCTGCGCACAGTTGAAATCACGGACCTCGACTGCACAACCCCATCCAGCAAGGAGATGGAGCAACTGACCCGTGCGGCCGCCTTCATGGGCTCAAAGGCTGAAGAGGCGATCAAAGGGGCCGTCAAATGCAGCTACACAGTCAACGCCTCGTTCAGCGGCGTTGACAAGCCGTTTCTCAAGACCGAAGGCTACGAGGTGAATGGTCTCAAGCTCAAGAACCAAGGGTTCATGCGTGTGCCCAAGGGCGACGGCTTCGAGTGGCATGGCAGTACACGTCGGCTTCCAAAGACGGCGGGGTGACCGGGCGCTTTGATGCAAGAGTCGTCCTCGCTTTCCATCCGCAGCCTCGAAGAGCGGCCGGCATCATGGCCGTGCTACAGGCCAGTGATAGTCGTCTTCGAGTTGATCACGCACTGCCGTGACGACCGCATCTGAAGCCGTCTCGCGCCAACTCACGCTCAGGTACGAAGTCGAAGAGAAGCTCGAGATCTGCCTCAGCCCCGCGAGTGAATCGAACCCGAAAGCTCACTCCTGGGTTTTCGCGGTACGGTTGCGCGCTTCATCGAGCTTGCGCTGCAACTGCTCAATCACGGTATCGGCATTGACATACTCGCCGGTGCGGTGGGCTTCATGTCCTGGCGTTCATGTCGCCGAAAACGACATGAATCCGTATACGTGTCGCAAGTTTCAGAAAAGGAGAACTTGTTTCGTTGAAACAGCTTCAGCAGGTGCCGGGTGGTGCGCTCCGGTTTTGTGGACCTTTTTGATGACATGCCTCCTGATTTTTTGTGTCGTCGGTTTGGCGTCACTGCTGTGCGCTGTCGGGTTACTCGGTGTGTTGCAGCAGATTGCCTTGCCGGCTCAGCGGTGGCCAGGTCCCGGCCGTCCCCCGGGTTTCGTACCAGCGGTGCATGGCCGCGTCCTCCACGGCGTATTCCCCTCGTGCCGATTTCCACACCAGCGCCGGCATGCGCTGGCGCAGGGACTCCAGCGCGTTTTGCGCCTGCTGCGGTGTCACCGCCTTGTCGCGCCCGGTCTTCTCGCGGTAGAAGCGCAGCGCTTCGGCGTCATACGGCCTGAAGCGAGGGCCTTGCTCCAGCATGCGCCACAGCACCGCCTGCTCCAGCGGCTTCAGGCCCAGGTAGTCTGATTCCATCTGGCCCTCATCGTCCTGCTGGCGCTGCGCAGCGGCCTGCAGCATGGCGGGCTCAAAGCGGCCTGTCAGCGCCGCCAGCGGGCTGAGCACCTGGCCCAGCGCCTCCATGAAGAACTGCGGCCTGCTGCCAAAGCCTTCAAATGCCGCCTGGAGCGTGGCCTGGTCCACCGGTGCCAACTCCGGGCGCTGCGCTTCGATCAGCTGCACGATGTGTGCAATGAAGTCTTGCCCCAGTGCCGGCATGGTCTTGATCTGCGAGCCATAGAACGGCGAGCCGTTGGTGTTCACCAGGCGCAGCAGCTTGTCGCGGTCCGAGCCTGACATCACCAGCATCAGGTTCACCACGCCTGGCCGGTTCAATTGGTCGCGGGCCGACTTCAGCGCTGTCATGGCCGCCTCGCCTGCCTCACTGGTCAGCGCGTGCTGGGCTTCGTCAATCACAAGCGCTACTGGTTTGCCTGCGGTTTCGTGCAGTGCGCGCAGGGCGTCCACCAACGTCAATCCGTCCAGCTTGCCGATGCGGCTGGTGTCCACGTCCAGCCAGCCGGCCAAGCTCACTTTGTTCAGCCCGGCCTTCTTGGCGGTGCGGGCGACCATACCCAGATGGGGCTGCAGGGAGCGGCCAATGGCATCGGCAATCAACACCCCGGGGTCGCGCGTGGCGTCGGCCCAGAGGTCCACGTACACCACCACCACGCCCGCTTTCTCCAGCGCTGGACACAGGTCACCACGCAAGAAGGTGGTTTTTCCGGTGCGCCGGGGCGCGGCCAGAAACAGGCCGTTCTGGGCGTCGCCAAAGGCGGTTTTGCCCTGGAGTTGGTGCACCAGTTCGTCGGCCAGGGCGGTGCGGGGGAAGGCGATCATGTTTATCCCATTTTATTCTGATATGGATAATTTATCAATATCGGAATAAAAGTCAATAAAAGGGTGCCGCTACCTCGAACCAGCCAAGTGCAGCCGGCCGGCAAGGCAGCCGCCATGGCCTGCTCAAAATGGCGCGTCCTTCTCAATCTGGCTTTGATTGCGGCATTCCCGCGGGGGCTCCAGGGAGAGTGCTCCATGAAGCCTACCTGCATGCCTTGTTCCCCTTGCCGCAGGCGCCCGCCTCTTCAGGCATGGAGCACGCAATCAAACGAACAGAGTGGGCCTGCGCGATCTTCGCGATAGCTTGGGTGCTGCGGCCGGTGGTGCGGTCGCAGGTATCGAAAACACCGATTATCGACACCAAGCCGGCAATGCGGGGACTGAGATGATCGGTCGAATTCGGACCGCCGCTCTCCTTCACATCTTCATTGCCGTAGGACCGTAGTGCAGCGGGTCCGGTCTTTCGACTTGATTAACTCGACGCCGTAAAGCGGTCGCTCAACGTGCAAGCTCAGCGGACGGCCAAGATGGCGAAGATGGCGAAGATGTAGAGTTCCCACAGCCTGGCGTCGAAGCCCGTGCTCTGGAACTGCTCTTTGCGGCCGCCTTTTACCTCCATAGCTTTGTTCGAAACCGATGAAAGAACCCGAGACTTCGCCCACAGCTCACGTGCCTCTCTTTACCGACGGACCCAACCCGTTCTTGAATGCATGCGTCGGTACGAATGGGGGCCAGTTGGGTGACCACGCCTATGTGCTCGGCTTCGCCCAGGCCGCGATGGCGCTGCTTCACACAGCCATCGAGCCCCCGCGTCCAAAGGAATCGGCAGGCTCTTTCGAGGACCTCGTGGACGAGGGTGATGTTGGCGCCTACATGGATGCGCTGGTCTATCCCATTTGTTTCAGCGCTCGGCATCACATTGAGCTCTTCCTGAAACGCCAAATCGCTCGCTTGGCCGAGGTTCGCGACATTGACGTGAACAGAACTGTGCTGAGGGACCACAAGCTCGCCCCGCTGCTCGATGAGCTGTTCAGGGTCTGCGACAAGACCGATTCGACGCTACGTGAGCGCCTGGAGCTCATTGAGGGTGCTATCAGGGAGCTGGATGCCTTCGACAGCCAAGGGCAGACGTTCAGATATCGACGGTCGAACGAGAAAGAGCTCCACCTCCAGGAGGTCTCCCATATCAACCTCGGCACATTGGAGGCAGGCCTCAAACGACTGTTTGCCGCCACCGAGGACTTCGACAACTACGTGGGCGCGCTCGTCTATGAGTACCAGCAGGGTTCATTCACGTCGAAGCTTTCGCGGGAGAAGCTTGTTGAGCTCGCAAAGGCGCTGCCTCCAAGAAGCTCCTGGACAAAGTCGTCAGTCTTTGATGCCGTCAAGCAGCAGTTTCGCCAGAAGTACGACCTGTCGAGCAACGATTTCCAGAAGGCCGTGAATCGCATCCTGGCGGTCCGTGGCTTGTCTGGCTACGTCGACGTTGAGCTGGCCCTTCCCCACCTGACGCCAGAGCAGCTTACCAAGCTCGTTGCGCTGGAGGTAACGAAGGAGGAACTGGACGCCATCCCCAAGGAAGTCTGGCGGGTTCTGGAGACCGTCGGAGAGGTGGGCCGGCCACATGAGTACCCGGAGTTGTTCGACCGTGTCATGGGGGAAGCGTCAACGCCTCCGGCCATGCCGAAAGAGTCGAAGCCCGCCGCGCAACCTCAAGAGTCGCCAGCAGAGGAGTCGGAGGAGTTGGAAGAGCCGAAGGAGGAGAAGGTTGACTGGGGAAAGCTGGAGTACCTGGAGGACAAAGAACCTAAGAACGGCAGGACCGGGAACGAAGGCCAGGAAGACGAGGACGATGAGGGGCTCCGAGACCCGTCGCCGCCGGACGTCGTGCGAACGATGTTTCGGGCCAGAACCCGTTTCATAAACGGTCTCAAGAAGCTTCAGCAGCCCACGCTCCTGGCCGCGTTGGACGCAGGTGAGGCGGCTCGGGCGAAGCATGGGGGCGATGAGATGGCCGAGTTCGAAAAGATGGTAAGAAAGTGGTACTACTTGGAGGTGGTGGCTGGCGCCAAGAAATACTAAGCCATGCGCTTCCCGAGGTATCAGGAGCTGTTCCGCGGTCTGTCACTGCAGCTGAAAGGCCTTCAGCGTGACTCGAAGGAACTGGGCCCGCTGCACGCACTACAGCGACAGCTGATACGCGCAGTTCTGAGCGTCGAGCGTCGCGTCCTGCGGCTGAAGCGTGCGCGTCATCGGCTGACCCGGATGAAGGCCAAGTCGAGGCTGCCGAAGGAGCGCGCCGTTGCGGTCAAGGCACTGACAGCCGCCATTGACGACCGAGTTGACGACCTCCATCAGATCATGTTCTTGCTCCGCTGCTTCGGCGATGGCATTGCCTTCACGTATCAGTCGAAGTACGCGCTGAAGCACCTCATGTTTGACGAGAAGTACCAGGCCAAGCAGCAACCCGGCTTCATGACTGGGAAGAAGGGCTTCGCCCGCGAGTACCGCGTGCTCTGCAGTGGTATCAGGGCCGGTGTGCCGGTTCTGCTCGCCGACATCACCAACATCATTCGGCACGGCGACGTGTGTGCAATGGGCGGCCCTGACCCATTGCCAATCGAGGTTAAGTCTTCTCGCACGAAGCGCGAGCGGCCCCAGCGTCAGATAAGCCAGCTGCAGGCGCTCGCCGACTTCTATGGGAACGACCGTGCTGAAAACTTCCGGGGTGCGCCCAACGTCAGGCGAACCGAGCTCCTTGTGGAGGAGGCGACCTTCGAGGGCGTGATGAACGACTGCATCCGCCAAGCCATGCTAAACGGCACTGCCATGGCAGAGCCTGAGACAGGCCTGTGGTACGTCGCAGTCCACGTAGCACGCCTCGAGCCAGGGCGGGAGACAGCCGTTCTGGATGAGTTGCTGTTGCCGTTCTTGGGTAAGGGGCGCCTGGTGGTGCATCCCACGCCGGACTCGACGTGGTGGCACATGTTGCCCTTTACGCTGACGCTGGACACTGGCAACACGCTAGCGTTCATCCAGCGGGAGGTGCTCATCTTTGTGGTGGTTGACGTGATGCACGCAAAGGAGCTGTTCCGCCAGGCCGGCGTCCATGCGGTGGCGCTGTTCGACGGCACCTGGGCATTTCAGATTTCGCAGGACGCTGAGGACTTCTCGGCTGGCGTTTTCCGCGTTTCAGAGCAGCACTTCCTACGCGTTACCCACGACTTCCTGTCTTTACGCTGGTTCGTGGAGGAAAACGCTGCGTTCCTGTCGGCATCGCTGGAAAAGTTCTTTCCGCATGCTGAGCCGGGAATCGAGGGTGAGGTAGCCGGCCGCTTCATGTTTGACGAGGCCCAAATGGCGGAGTGGAGGAGCGTCCGAGACGTTTGGGACCGGGAGGATGAGGCGATGCCCTCGGAAGAGGATGGCCGGGGGCGCCCCGGCACCACCCGCTAAGGCAGTCAAAAAAACACCTGTGTCAAGTGTGTGTGCACGTTCGCGCCGGCAGGGAGAGAACATGTACATCGAACAGGTCACGCGGGCCAACTTCCGGTGCTTCGGTCGTCAGGGGACCAAGCTTTCGCTCGATGCTCCCTAACGGCACTGGCCGGCGCCAACGGCAGCGCCAAGACCGCGGTGATGCAGTGCGTTCAGCGACTCTTCGACATGAC
This sequence comes from Hydrogenophaga sp. RAC07, assembly GCF_001713375.1. NCBI lineage: Bacteria > Pseudomonadati > Pseudomonadota > Betaproteobacteria > Burkholderiales > Comamonadaceae > Hydrogenophaga > Hydrogenophaga sp. RAC07. The sequence goes on along the minus strand of NZ_CP016449.1, from coordinate 3,081,886 downwards.
CGCCGACCAGCGCAGGCTTTGGCGCCGCGGCATCCACATGCCATGTGGATTTAGGGCACCGGGCGATCTACGTCCGCAAGTTCAAAGGCGGCAAGGAACCCGTGGGCCACGCGGATGTGGCAATGACCATGATCTTCACCAACGTGCTGCGGAGGGGTGGCAGCGCGGTGCGCAGCCCTGTCGAAAGTCTCAACGCCAGTGCGAGCCGTGACATCCAGGGTCGAATCCGTTCCTCGCGCTTGCCCTCGTGGAGAGCAACGCACTGATGCAGTTCTCCGGCGCGTGCGAAGTCACGGAGCGGAGCCACCGCCTTTGCAGCAAAGTAACGTGGAATTCCTTCAGGCCCTGTAAGGTGCCGGAAAGCCGCCCTTGGTGTGCTTCCGCACCCAGTCTGAGGCTGAGCTCGTCCTCCGGCGGTAGCCCCAGTCGATGGTCACCTCCTTGATGCGCAGCGCGGTCTCCTGCTCGACCTGCAGCATGCTTCGCGGTGCGAGCGGCTTCGCAAGCGCACATCTGAAGCCACTTGTCGAACTGGCACAGCTGATGTCCATCATGCAGCAAACCGCTTCGACACCGATATCCAGCTCAATCTGCTTTCGCACGTAGGTCATCTGCTCCTCTGTGAACTCGCTCTCCTCCCGGCACTCTCGCGAGCCTGTTTTTATCGTTCAATGCTGCTATCGAACGACACGAAAACCTTTGGCAGAGTCACACCGGACTACAAATGGAGCACAATGTAGCTACAGCATATGTTGAGGTATGTAATGGCAACCAGCAGCGATGTCGTTCGCGCCCGAATTGACGGGCACATTAAAGATGAGGCCACGAACGTATTGGCAGGTATGGGCTTGTCCGTGTCGGACGCCATTCGGATGCTGCTCACTCGCATTGCAGCAGACAAAGCACTCCCCTTCGATATCAATCGTGTGCAGGCCCAACCTGACGCGAAGAAGCCACGAGCTTCTGCCTAAAAAAATTCCAAGAACATCAAGGCCTGGGCCTGACCGCATGGATCGCATACAGCAGCTCAATTACGAAAAGGACTTCCGCATTGCCTTCTTGGAATCCAAGGGGGATGGTTTTCAACGTCTCTTCGAGAAGCTGATGTCGAAGGTGCACCCCAACGACTTCATGGCTTGCCGGCCCTGGGGGAACGTTGGGGATCGGAAAAACGACGGCTACTTGCCTTCCGCGCGAATCCTGTTTCAGAGTTACGCCCCCAACGAGCTGAGCGCCGCCGATGCCATCAAGAAGATCAACGAGGACTTCGGGGGAGCCAAAGAGCATTGGGAAGAACACTTTGATGAGTGGGCCTTCGTTCACAATGCACCCGATGGGCGTCTGGGTCCACACATCATCGAAGCCCTGGCCCAGCTCGCGCAAGACAACCCACAGATCAAGATCGGACACTGCGGGTACGAAGAGATGCTGGCGAAGTTCCGTCAGTTAAGCCTTCAGGATCTCGAGTCCTGGTTTGGCCCATCGTTAACGATGGAAGCAAACGTCAATTTGGGCTTCAGCGATCTGGCCGCCGTGCTTACTCACATCAGCATCACGCCTGTACCCACGGCGAGCGAGGTGAAGGATGTTTCGCGCGGAAAGATCGAGGCCAATCTTCTGTCTCAGGCTGTGGCCGACTTCCTGAAGATCGGCATGCAGAAATCGCCGCTCGTTGCACAGTTCTTCAACAGCTGGAAGAACCCAACGTATGGCGAGCAGATCGCGCAGGCATTCAAGAGCGAATACGTGGGGCTGCGGGATCGAGGGCCTCAGTTCCATCCTGATGAAATATTCGGTCGCCTGGAAGCGTGGGCCGGAGGCGTTGCGAACACCTCGCCCGCGCACAAGGCAGCGGTGTTGGCCGTCATGGCGTATCTATTCGACAAGTGCGAAATTTTTGAAGATGCTCAAGCGGTGGAATCTGCATGATCCTGCCGTCCAAGCATTTGCCGCAAGATCGTGCGTTGCTGACAGTCGGCGCCCATATCCTGACGTTCCTTGCACGCCCCAAGACCGTCTCTGCACTTTGGGAGGAACTGAACAGGCATGACGCGGTCCTGGCCACAGCACCTCGACGAGTGACGTATGACTGGTTCTTGCTCGCCCTCGATCTCCTGCATGCCCTCGGAACCATCGAACTTGAAAGCGGTCTTGTGGCACGGAGGACGCCGTGATTCATCACATTTTCAGCACCCTGCCTAGTTTCAAGAATCTCGGAGATTTGAAGTCTGGCCTGATCGTACTACTCGCTCAAAAAACCGAGGGTGCTTCTACCAAGCAAACACGCAATCGCGCTGGCAAGACAAGTTTCATCGAACTGGTGCACTTTCTGCTGGGCTCCGAAGCCGGCCCAGAGTCGATCTTCCGTACCTCGGCGCTGGCTGAGCACACATTCGGCATGGACTTCGATCTGAAGTCGGAACGAACAGTTGTTGAGCGAAGCGGTAGTTCCAAAGCCAAGTTCTTCGTGACGGCACCGCCTGCCGCGAAGGTCAAGTTTTCGGCCACCGAGTGGGGTACGTTCCTCGGCGAACAGATGTTTGGCCTGAGCAGCCTTGAAGCTGCAGGCAGCAAGCCGCCTTCGTTCCGGTCGCTGTTTGCCTATTTCGTACGCCGGCAGGCGAGCGGCGCGTTCATGACGCCGGAAAAGCAGGCCGCGATGCAAGGCACTGGCGACATGCAGATGGCGCTCATGTTCTTGCTCGGCCTGGACTGGCAGATCGCCCGCGACTGGCAAGCAGTGCGCGACCGGGAGAAAACCCTTGAAGAGCTGAAGAAGGCGGCAGGGAATGGTGCGTTCGGATCAATCATCGGCAAGGCTGCCGACTTGCGCACGGAGCTGACCATTCAGGAAGCTCGTCTCAAGAAGCTTCACACGGAGATTGATATTTTCCAAGTCTTGCCGGAGTACCGGCAGCTTGAAGTCGAAAGCGCCAACCTGACTCGCCAGCTCAATGAGTTGGCCAACGCCAATACCATCGACTTCTCAGCTATTCGCGATCTGGAAAGTGCGCTGGCCTCCGAGGTCCCTCCGGACCATGAAGACCTCCAGGCGGTATATCAGGAGGCAGGTGTCGTGCTACCAGGCTTGGTCAAGCGCCGCTACGAGGACGTAAAGAGCTTTCACGAATCGGTGGTGCGCAATCGCAAAGACTACCTGTCGAGCGAGCTCGAAGCTGCAAAGCTCCGTATCGAATTGCGAGATAAAAAGAAGGCGCAGCTCGACCACAGGCGCGGCGAGATTCTGGGCATTCTCAGAAGCCATGGCGCGCTCGAACAGTTTCTCAAACTGCAAGGCGAACTGGGGCGACTGGAATCTGAAGTGGAATCGTTGCGGCAACGCTTCGAAGCCGCAGAGCAGCTCGAAGGAACAAAGAACGAATTGGATATTGAGCGCAACCGCCTCACGATCCGCCTGCGGCGTGACTTCGCCGAGCAGAAAGACCGCTTGGCGGAGGCCATCGTCGCCTTCGAGGAAACGTCTCAACAGCTGTATGAGTCAGCCGGAAGCATGACGATCGATGAAACCTCGAATGGACCGATCTTCAAGTTTCCGATGCAAGGGGAACGCAGCAAGGGAATCAAGAACATGCAGATCTTCTGCTTCGACATGATGCTCATGCGCTTGTGCGCCAAGCGGGGGATTGGGCCTGGGTTCCTGATCCATGACAGCCATCTATTCGACGGGGTCGACGGCCGCCAGGTCATTAGTGCGTTGCATCTTGGCTCGGAGATCGCTCAGGAGCTGGGCTTTCAGTACATCGTGACGATGAATGAAGACGATGCCTTCAAGGAGACCATCGAAGGCTTCGATCTCAATGACCACGTCCTTCCAACACGTTTGACCGATTCCACGGAGGATGGGGGGCTGTTCGGCATCAGATTTGGATGACTATCGGATTGATGGCGGTTGAAGCCTATATGGGCTTCCCCCAGTTTCCCGGACGGTTTGCTTAGCCCATTAAGCCTTGCTCAAAGTCGACTGGGCTGAGGAAGTCTAGCTTTGAGTGTTTGCGCACCGGGTTGTAGAAGCGCTCGATGTAATCGAACACGTCGGACCTGGCTTCTTCCCTCGTCCGGTAGACCTTGCGGCTGAGCCTCTCGGTCTTCATGGATGAGAAGAAGCTCTCCATCGCAGCGTTGTCCCAGCATTCACCACGACGGCTCATGCTGCAGGTGATGCTCTGTGCCTTGAGCAACTGCTGGAAGTCGTCGCTGGTGTACTGGGCGGATTCAACCGGTCGTCGCAACACCGGGTTGGTTAGCCGATTTTAGGTAGTCATTAAGCGCCTCTGCGGGAGTCTTCCAACCCAACGTCTTGCGTGGCCTGTTGTTCAAGGTCAGTGCCACGGCTTGAATCTCTTGCTCGCTCCAGCGAGACAGGTCGGTGCCTTTGGGGAAGTATTGGCGCAGCAGCCCGTTTGTGTTTTCGTTCGTACCGCGCTGCCATGGACTGCGAGGATCGGCAAAGAAGACTTTCACCCCAGACTCAATGGTGAATCGTGCATGGTCGGACAGCTCCTTGCCACGATCCCAAGTCAATGACTGCCATAGCTGGGTAGGCAGCTTGGTCACTGTTCTCTTGAGGGCGTTGGCCATGGTGATGGCGCCGTAACCCGCCAGCGCAGGACCATTCTTTGTTCGAGGAGTCAGTCCATAGCCTTCCTCGCGCGGCAGGTGCACGAGCATGGTGAACCGGCTTGACCGTTCCACCAGCGTACCAATGGCCGACCTGTCCAGGCCGATGATCAGGTCCCCCTCCCAGTGACCGGGTACCGCACGATCTCCTATCTCAGCAGGGCGGCTGGAGATCATCACCTCTTCACTGACATGTGCCCATGCCTTGGCTTGGGACCTGGCCCGGGGGGTGCGCAAAGCACGCCCCGTACGCAGGTAGCTCACAAGCTCACGCTTGAGGGCGCCTCTGCCCTGGATATAGAGCGCCTGGTAGATGGCTTCGTGAGAGATGCGCATGGACGGATCATCCGGGAAGTCGACCTGCAGGCGGTTTGCAATCTGCTCTGGCGACCAGCCATTGACCCATTTGCGGTCACCACGATGAGGCTTGTTGCGGCCGATGAAAGGAGCCTGTCGAGGTCCAGCCACCTCCAGCCCTTGGGCATCGCGGATCTTGCCCTCCAGGCGATCTTGGACATAGTCGCGCAAACGCTGATTCGTCACGAGCTTGGCAGGCTTGGGCCTTCTGGCGGCCAGATCGGACTTCCACTGCGCGACCGAAGGCCGGTACTCAAGCTTGCCACTGCGGGTCGCAGCGTTGCGCGTCAACTCCCGCGAAACAGTTGAGGGGCTTCGACCAATACGACGAGCGATCTCCCGCACACTGACATCTTGAGCTCGCAGAAGTCCAATCTCCTCTCGCTCCGCGAACGACAGATACCTTCCAGATACAGGTTTCGACATGAACAATGGCATGCCGCCACGATGCCGGAACCAGCGCGAGCCCACCGCCTGCGATACGCCTACCGCCTCGGCTGCCCTCTCACTGGTGATTCCGGTTGCAATCTGTACCCAGAACTGGCGCTCGACCTCTCGCCGAAGTGCAGGAGCCCCCGGAGAGGGCATCGCGTCTCTCCCTGTCAATTGCTTCATCCATCCTGCGGGTCGCCCCATAAACACCTCCTGGTTGAAGGTGTTGCGACGACCAGTTGAATCCGCCCTGACTGCCCTGGTCCGAGTGATGCATCAGTGAGCTGGGTTTGCCGCGCCGCCAAAGGGCCATCAACAAAGCGTCGCTCACCATCTTGGCCTGCATGGTGTCGCTCATCGACCACCCCACGATGCGACGTGAGTACAGGTCCATCACCGCTGCCGCATACAGCCAACCCTCAGCCGTCCAGATGTAGGTGAAGTCGGCCACCCACTTCTGGTTCGGGCCACTGGCCTCGAAGTCGCGTTGCAGATGGTTGGGCGCGATGTGGTTCTCAAGCCTGCTGCCTGTATCGCCAGGTAGCCTGCGTCGCTTGTGGCGGGCTTGCAGCTTGGCCAGGTGCATCAGCCGGATGACCCGATTCATCCCGCAACTCTCGCCCAGCGCTCTAAGGTCGTGCCAGACGCGTGGACTGCCGTAGGTTCGGTCGCTGAGCTCGAAGCTCTCTCGGATGAGGCGGGTGAGCCTGGCGTCGTCCTGGCTGCGTTGGCTCGGCGCTCTGCCCATCCATTCGTAGAAGCCGCTGTGGGAGACCGCCAGAACCCGGCACATGGTGCGGGTAGGCCAGACACTACGATGCCGCGCAATGAAGCCGTACTTCACTGCGGGTCCTTGGCAAAGTAGCCGAGCGCTTTTTTTAGGATGTCGCGCTCCGTAGTCACGCGGCGCAGTTCGCGTTGCAACCGCTCCACCTCCGTTGCAGCCTCACTGCGAAGCGGCCGGTTCGGCCTGAGGTCCAACACTCCGCCACGCTCCTGCGTGACCCACCGTCTGAGCACGCTGGTCTGAATACCCAGGTCCCGCGCAATGTGCGTGGAGGTTGCTCCTGGCTGCTTGCACAGCTTCACTGCCTCACGTTTGAACTCGTCCGTGAAGCTCCTTCGGGTTCTTGTCATGCCTATCTCCTGAACACATCATGTCATTGGATGTGTCCGGGAAACTGGGGGAAGCCCAATATGCGCCTGAGTACGGGAAGCTCCGGAGACATCTGCAAATGCAAAGACAAGACGGTGCCACGCCTCTAGAGTCTGCGAGAAACAAGAAACATGATCGGACAAAGAACCCGCTATTCGTTCGCGCAATTCCTGGAACTACAGGAGCCCATGAACTCAATCGTGCTCTTGGGCAAGTACGGCGTACAGCACTTGTCGCTGTCCCAAGGACAGCTGTTATACGGACTACTGAATACGCTGCGCGATCTCGATGACCGCACGCTGATGCTGGCGCTGGCCGAGGTCGTGGCAACCGCGGGCGATTTGCGGGCTAGAGTCAATCCGAAATATCGGTTTGACGAGCGCTTGCATGACCTGACGCAGTGCTTGCTGCTGGACGGCTACATCATCCTGGGCAAAAAGCTGACTCAAACTGATCCGTCGATTGCCGATGCGGCGCCCTTGGAGGACGACCTGATCGACGCCCTGCAGAACTCGGGGGCGCCCCGCTTGCAGGAAATCATCGCCAAGATCAACGACTCGGCCGCCGCTTTCCGTGCAACTCCGCCTGACTACAACGCTTCGCTCGTCAACGCCCGCGTGGCTCTCGAAACTTTGGCCGGCGACATAGCCGCTCAAGTTGCCTCGCAGCAGCAAACACCAGCTGCTTACAACCCATCCAAGTGGGGCGAGGTGCTAGCGTTCCTGCGTAGCAGCGGCGAGATCACCACAGAGGAGGAAAAGGGCCTTGCCGGTGTATTCGGTTTTCTCAGTCCTGGCGCTCACCGCCCGGTGGGAATCCCTGAAGATCAGATGACGCGGCTTGGCCGTTCTTTCGCGCTCAATATGTGTTGGTTCCTGCTCAAGAACCATCTCGTGCGAATTTCGCGACCTTAACCTTCCCGACTTGAATGTGCAAGGACCAACAACATGCCGTTTGAGATCAGGCCTTGGGAAGCGATTGCGGAAAATTACGACTGCACAGTTCTGCTCGGCAACGGTGCCAGCATTTCCGTCAGTCCGAGCTTCTCTTACGGATCGCTGCTGCAACATGCCGCCGAACAAAACCTGCTTCCCGAGGATGCTCAGCGGTTGTTCGAGTTCTTTCAGACCAACGATTTTGAGCTGGTTCTTCGGATCGTCTGGCAGGCATCAAACGTCAATCGTTCGCTACAAATACCCGACAAGCGAACCCATGCCGCCTACGTTGGCCTGAGGGACTGCCTCATCAAAACAGTCCGCGACATTCACCCGGAGCACGGTGCGGTAAGCATCCACCTGCCGAGCATCTATCAGTTCTTGAAGCGGTTCAAAACTGTCATCTCGCTCAACTACGACCTGGTGCTGTACTGGGCGATGACCTACGGGTTGGACATTGACGATCAGCATGCGTTCAAAGACTGCTTTGTGGGAGGTGGCGCCTTCGACGATAACTGGCAGCGATTCAGGCAGCCGATCCGAGGAGATCTTTCAACCTCGCTGGTGTTCTATGCGCATGGCAGCCTTGTTTTATGCCGAAACTTGGTCGAGCAGGAGCGCAAGATCCATAACCTTCAAGACGGGTTGCTGGAAGCGGTCCTTCAACGCTGGCAAAACGGAGAGGTCGTCCCCTTGTTCGTGAGCGAGGGAACGTGGACGCAGAAAGTTGCTTCCATCCAGAACAGCTACTACCTCTCCACTGTCTACAGAGAGGTTCTGAAATCACAGCGGGACACACTGGTGATCTATGGCTGGGGCTTCGCCGAGCAGGACATTCACCTGCTGAAGCGCATGAAAGACACGGGGATCAATCGTGTGGCGGTATCAGTATTCCGAGGGGATCAGGCTTACTGCAATCGGGTCTTTCAGATGATCCACGACGAATTGGGAGCGCATGTCGCTGTAGACTTCTTCGGCAGCGAGAGCCCCGGTTGCTGGATTCACCCAGCTCACTAAGTATTGAGTCCTGTCATATAGCCCGAAGAACGACAGTTTGCGGTGCCTGCATGTGTGTATAGCAAGCGCAGAACTTAACGGCGTGACGGTCCTAGGGTCCGCAGTGGATCGAATGTCCGGTGACGCTCGCAGCGGTCGCTTGGGCTGCCCGCGTCACACTTCCAACATTCCAGAGTGATGCGAAACGGTCCAGACCCACACCGTCTCATTTCCAACGCACATGAAAACCTTTCGTATTCGGGTTGACGGCCAAGCGTCTCACGTGGAGGCCGACAGCGAGACCAGCTTGTTCGCTGCGATGACGCGCGGAGGAATCGCATGGCCGGTGTCCTGTCGCAACGGGACTTGTCGCACGTGCATTGTTCGCTTGCTACAGGGGCAAGTGCGCTACGACATTCCTTGGCCCGGCCTGAGTGCCGAGGAAAAGTTGGAAGACTATTGCCTGCCATGCGTTGCCCTGCCAATGTCGGATGTTGTCATCGCACAAGCCTGACGCCAGCAAACGCTGTGTTGGCGCATCGACGGCATCTTCAGTCTGGTTGCCGCTACTCAGCCCCACTAGGTGGATAACAGCTGTGCTGGCGGTTGCAGTCGTTCACGGCACCGAAATGAACGACCTTGGCGGCAGCATCGCAGCCGTTCAGGAGCCGCCCAGGAAGTCGCTCCGTCAATGTCCGTCAGCGGGCATAGGGTTGCACATTCGGGCCGTCGAGGGTACGCCGCGGCGAAGGCATGAAGCACTACGTCAACGTGGTGCTTGAGTCCGAGTACGCCGCACGCGAAAAGGCTACACCTTCATTTAGCACCAGCAAAAAGTCGGCGCCGGCTGCTTCGACGACGTGACCACATCGATCCAGGGCGGCTCCTCCAGCGTGGAGGCCCTGACCCGGCTCGACCGAAGAAGAGCCGTTCCACTGATCTGACACTCAACGGAGCCCGCAGAGGCCGAGGGGACAGGAAACGCCACCCTTAGGGGTAGCTTTTTATCGGTGTTAATGAGATTCGAAGGCTGTGGCTGACTGGGGAGCACACTACCTGTAGTGGTTGACAGGGTGGCGTAACACTAGATATAGTGATTCTGCATTCATAGTGAGGTAGCCATGTGGACGCCAAGTCAAATAGAGCTTGAAGCACGGAGGCTTCTTTCTGAGATAGAAAAGCATGCCGATCGGCTGTGGCCCAACACGCCACCAGATCGATTGTTCATGTGTGAGCCCGAGGCGGCTTGTCGTGTTCTCGGGCTGAAGTACCTGCCTGACAGTCACTTGGGTACCTACGGCGGTACTGCAACCGCTGGGCTCTTGGATCGAGCCAACAAAAGAGTGATGCTGTCATCGCGGCAGAGCTATGAGGCGCAGCGTTTCACTGGGGCACATGAGGTGGGCCACTATCTGCTCCATCCGGCGCAACTTATGTTCCGGGATCGCACGCTGTCTGCACATGGAGGACCTGGACGCCCGGTCGAGGAGCAACAAGCTGACTTTTTCGCGGCTTGTTTCCTCATTCCTCCAAAGCTGCTACTCAAGGCATTCAGAGCGCGCTTCCCGGTCAACGAGCCCCTGGTGAATACGAGCGCGATCTGCTTCAACCTGTCTATCGCGAACCATCAGTACCTTGAGAGTCTTCCCCCTGGATCGATGGAATTCGCCCTCGCTGTGGCGCGCGCTGAGGCGTTCAACGGCTATCGCTTCAAGTCACTCGCGACCTTATTCAGCGTGTCAGACCATGCCATGGCAATCAGACTGCAGGAGATGGGGCTGGTGAACTAGGGCGTGTTAACACTAATAGCGATCGTGTCGTTTGCGCCGGACAATATCGGGCATGGAGATCACACCCGCACAATTCGCCACCATTGAGCACTGCCTGCCCAAGCAGCGTGGCAACGTCAGCCTGAGTAACCTGCAGGTGGTCAATGCGATCCTCTATGTGGCCGAGCATGGCTGCAAGTGGCGCGGTCTGCCCAAGCGCTTTGGCAATTGGCACACGATTTACACGCGCATGAACCGCTGGACCAAAGCCGGCGTCCTGGATCGCATGTTCGAGGAGTTGCAGCGTGCACAGGTCGTGCGAATCAAGATCGAAGCGGTCTCTCTGGACTCCACAAGCATCAAGGTCCATCCCGACGGCACGGGGGCACTAAAAAAAACGGCCCACAAGCCATCGGAAAGTCCCGAGGCGGATGGAACACCAAGATTCATATGGTTGCCGCGGATGCTCGAACGGCCGTGACGTTCTGCCTCTCGCCTGGACAGGCGCACGACGCGCCTGAAGGCCGGCGCCTGCTCAACAGTCTTGGGCCGACCAGCAGACCAGTGCACTTGTTGATGGACCGTGCCTACGAAGGCAATGAGACACGGCAGTTGGCACTGGATCTGGGTTTCATTCCAGTGGTGCCACCAATGAAGACGCGGATCGAACCTTGGGAATACGACCGCGAGATGTACAGGCGTCGCAACGAGGTCGAGCGCTTGTTCCGTCGGCTCAAGGGCTATCGCCGTATCTTCTCGCGGTTCGAGAAACTCGACCTCATGTTCCTGGGCTTCATCAGCTTCGTGCTCGTCGCTGATGGTCTGCGGTTGTGTTAACAGGCCCTAGTTGATGCATGAGATGTTGGGACCGCGGTTCGCATGACTGAAGATGCATTCACTGCACTGGCGACGGGTTTGCTCGTTCTCGTCGGAGTGGCGCAAGCGGCTGTACTTGTTGGCCAGAGACGTCAGCAACGCCTTGATTGGGTAGAGGTCTACCGAAAGAGGTGGGCGGAGATCTACAAAGACTGGGGAACAGTCGTCTTTCTCGGCAGGCCCTTTGGTTCGTACTATCAAGTGGCCCAACTGGAGGCCCTTCGCCAACTCGAGGCTGCGTCTGTCAACCATCAAGACGAGGTCGCGCTTGTTTGGGCCCGAGAGGCAGCACGGAACGTATGCGAGTTGCTTAGCGACGTGTGTACTCGGATTCTCCAAGGGCGCATGCTGGTGTCAGAAGCCTACCCAATTTTCGGCACCGGATTGCTTCGGAACAGTGCGCCGCTCCGGTCTTTGGTCGACCATCGATTTCAGGCCGGGTTTTTGTCGGCATATGGGAGCCTTGGTCCTACCAAAGATGAACGTCGTCATGACGAGATTCGATCAGAAGTGCAAGTTTGGCTATCGTGTCATGATGGAATCCGACGTCGTTGTTTGATCTTGATCGACCTGCTATGGGCGGAGGCCGTGCGGCTTGAGGATCTTTCACCCCACGATATGCTTTTAGCGGCCGAATCCAAAAGTCATACGGGAGATCAGAATCGGACGCGGCTACTTCGAGAGGTGCTGCGCTTAGACGGTCCACTATCAATACTGAGGGCGCTCCACTTGGCGGACTTTTTGAGACACTCGGAATTTAAGCGAGCTCCATGGACACGAGGGCTGACTAGAAAGAGGCTCAGTTGTTTGGAGAAGGAGTGGGTGCAGCGCTATCTGCGTCAGTAGCTTCTTTCCTTGCATGTATCGGGGGCAAGCTATGCCTTGCGAGAGCGTAGATGCAGACCCGATTCTTTTCTAATGACGTGAATGAAAGACTGGCTTAAGACTAGAACTGTCCAGGTTGCCTATGCAACTGCGCTCTTGCTATCGACGTTTGTCTTGATACTCAGCGTGTTCGGGCCTATTGACAGTGACTCGATGATGGCATTGATGGTGACCCATATCCCAATAGAAGACGTGCTTGTGAATGCAATTGGTGGATTTCTGGGTGGGGCGGCTTTACTCTGGCTCGCAATAGGCACTCGTGGACTAAAAAGCTTACGCACCAAGTTCTCGCGCCCCTCCGTTCGGCTAGAACTAGGGCGAGCACCGGAGAACATATTCAGTGGGATCGAACTTGGGGCTCCGGTCCAGTTGATTGAGCAAAAGCTCGGGCCCCCTACACGGCGCTATCGAGACTGGTGGGGATACAGATTCAGTGATGCTTTGGTTGCCCTGACCTTTGACGATGAGGGCTCACTCAGCAGCATCGCAGTCGCGCTTACCGATCCGAACACGATTTTTGAGTTTCCAGCTTGGCAATTCGATTGTCCGCCGCTCGGCAAAATTACGCTTAAAGAACTGTTGGTAGCCGATCATCTTAAGCTTAGTTTTGAAGAGTCCCTTCGTCACAGAGAACTACGTGTGACAGGTCAAGAGGGCCCGGCTGGGGTCTGGCACGGTGTATCTTTTGGCGCCCTAAGTCCTAACATTCCTGGTAGCCTTCTTGCCGCAGAATTTGAGTGGGATAGGGAGATCAGTGCGCTTGTTTCGCTACCGCAGGACGTGAGAGTCAACTGGGCCGCTGTTCACAGCGGCGCTGACTTTGATGGGTTCCCATGGGACTTTGCCATCACAATCTGAGGCGGTGTGACGACGGGAAGAAATATGCGTTCACCGGCAACTGAACTCGACACTAAGGATCGCCCTATGTCTTACATCCACAGTTCAGTAGAAATCCAACTCAATTCAGCGGGCTTCCGAGGTGCAGACATCGATGCGCTTTTGCCTGACTTCGTGACGGAGCGAAAGACCGTCGTTGGACTCACCTGGCACAGCAGCGTCAACGGCCCAGAGAGCTTTGACGTGGCTCTCACGGTGGGGGCTGTTTGGGCTGCTGCGGCCGTAAGTTCAGGGTTCCTCGAGGCACTAGGTGCTGATCTATATAAATGGGCAAAAGAAAAGCTGTTGAGTGTGCTGCGGACGAAGCATCATCCTGACTGTCATATATCGCTGAAATTCGATGATGTGGAAGTGTTTTTCCATGAGGATGGATTGTTCTCAGAGCCAAATGCTGGGGACATACTCCTCGATTTTTTTGAGCAGCTACCCAAGCTCGTCCTACAGGTTGATCCAAATCGGTCTAGAGCTTGGGAGGTCTCTCGGGGCCAGCCCAGAGGTACGTGGCTGATTCGGCCATCGGTGGAATGAGCGTGCCATTCGACTGCGTCGTCAGCACTGTCGATGGCTGTAACGCTGCTCAAAACCACATTGGGGTTTGCCTTGGTATCAAGGTTCTCGTCGATCGAGTTCTGCCAATGAACTATCAACCCGAGCATGTTGAGCTACTACTCAGAATGTCGCCACTTGAAGTGGCCTTGGACGACGAGGTCCAAGCAGTTCGTGACGACAAAGTTCAAGGAAAGGGGTACGAGCGTGAATGGCTTTATATCGAAAAGCTGGAGCACAAGGAGGAAGCTACTGGTTTTAACTGCGTCGACTTTCCCCCCGACATTGAACTGCGCGAGATCATTGCAGGGGCGCGCTATGAACGCTGCCTAGCGGATATTCGCAGACAAGTCTTCGGAAACACGGAAGTCATCACGATGTTCAGGGCGAAAGCGGCTTTCGGGACATTCAGCATAGTTCGTCAGAGGGCACAGCAGACTTTGACCATCAGCTCGGTCCATCAAGCCCGGGGTGTCATTCGGCGATTTCGCGGCTCCAATTCGCGTGATCAGGATTGGCGATGAGAGAAGCTGCTGCCGGTATCGATCGCGCCGGATACAAGGCGGCGCTCAATAGGTTCGACGCTGCTCTTTGCGAGGCGATCGCTGTCAGCCAAGCCTCGGCGGGCCGCTTTCAAGCGGCGAACGTCGGCTACGCCTCATACGTCTTCACGCAGATGTGCGGAGCGGCAACGTCCATGATCCGGGCAGCTCCGCTCACTCGCTGGGTGCGCTCGGACTTTGAAGACTGGCGATTCGGCGCGGTGGCTGGTCACGCAAGATCACTATTCGACGGGTACCTGCTATTCAACTATCTGATGGGACCTACGAGCTCTGAGGCTGAGTTGAAGGCGCGCATCAATGTTATGCACCTCAACGACTGCACACGCCGTATGGAGCTGCACAAGAACCTCGGAATCACCGACGATCTAGAGGACTTTGAGAGGCAGCGCGCGGAGTTGCAGGGGAGGCTCTCTGGCAACGAGCATTTCAAGTCCCTGCCCGCAGCGGTGCAGAAGAACTGCATGAACGGCCGGTTCCTCACAATCGACACGCGCGACGAAATGCTTGCCAAGGTCGAATTCGAGAAGGGCCAGTTCGACGCTCTCTACGACCTTTGGTCGCAACACATCCACATCCTGCCGCTGTCCTTCTACCGGATCGAGCCGAATGGCCGCGGCACCGGCCTCGAGAACGACACGGATCGCACGTACATCGCCCAGGCACTGGAGATCTGCGCGACGGTGCTCACGAATGCCACCGATATGATGGAGGAGCAGTTTCCGGATGTGGCTCCGGTCAGGAGGGGGATGAAATCCACTTTCAGCCCTGGACCGGCCGGAAACAGGCCGCGCAAGGCTAAGTCGAAAGCGGAGAATCCTCCCGCCTTTCAACAATCCTCCATTTCGGCGGCGATCAAGAAGTCGGTCGGCAGCTGAGCACGTTGCAAGCAGCTCCCGATCACGATCCTTCGAGGAGATGGAAGTCGGCAACCAGGCGCACAAGATGACTGGCGATTTCCTCCGCCCTTTGTGACAGCATTCCGACAGGTACGCTGCCACTCGACAAACCTCCGTAGCGTACCTCGACGAAAAAACATATGCCGTCGGGCAGGTCCTCAGCCTCCCCTCTAATCGCGTCCGCAATCGAGTCGTATACGCTGAGCTCGCCCTTCCGGATGGTTCCCCCTCCAATCTCGGCCTGATACAGGCCCCTGTCCAGTCGATCAATCTGAAGAGTGAGGCTCAGTGCGAGTACAGCAGTCATATGAGTTCCGTTCAAATTTGAAAGAAACCCGGCGCCCTGCGATCAGATGCAGCGCAGCGGGCGAACTAGTGGCACAACCCCAGGCAGAGTAGCAGGGTCAGCTACACCTCCAAAACCTGCCACTCGTTGTACAGAAGAGGGTGCGCACGGACGACCGCTTAGTGGCAGGAACCGCTTGACCGCTAAGCGATCATCGCTGACAGTGTTCGCTGAACACCGGCCCTACAGAAAATTGCAGAGCCGCAGAGGCTTGTGCCCTTGACGTATCGAAAACACATGTTATCGATACAGGGACCCCCACAGTTCTCTGCACCGTGCAGGGAAGGGGAGACACCCACCATCGATGTACCTTCGCGAACAACTCTCCGACCCCAGCCCCTCACGGACTCCCTCCCACGTCCACAGTCTCCCCTGCGTCCCCGTGCTCGACACCGAACGCGACAGCGCAGCCAGCCGCTTCACACAACTGGGCCTCATGGCCATCGAGAACCAGTGGCTGGCCAACTTCTCCAGCGCCTGCACCAGGCGCGCCTACGCCGCCGACGTGCGAGACTTTGCCGCGTTCTCAGGATTGCAAACCCAGTGCGAGTTGCTGCGCGTTGCGCGCTCCCATGTGCTGGCCTGGCGCCACCACCTGCAGGCCCAGGGCCTGTCGCCGAGCACCCAACGCCGCAAGCTCGCGGCCCTGTCCTCGCTGCTGGAGCGTCTGGTCGATGAGCAGCTCATCCCCACGAACCCGGCACGCGGCGTGCGCAGGCCTCGCTTGGAGAGTCACGAGGGCAAGACCCCGGCGCTGTCCCTTGAGCAAGCCCAGGCTCTGCTGGAGGCGCCCGATGCGAACACGCTCAAGGGCGTGCGAGACCGCGCGATCCTGGCCGTCATGCTGCTGGGAGGTTTGCGCCGCGCCGAGGTGGTGGCCCTCAGGGTGCGGGATTTTGATTGTCAGCGCGCGGGTGTGTCGCACCTGCGAGTGTTGGGTAAGGGTGGCAAGACGCGGTTCATTGCCGCTGCACCCCTCATGCGCGAGAGGGTGCAGCGCTACCTGGCGATGAGGGGCGCACAGCCTCAAAGCGATGAGCGCCTGTTCGTTCGGATGAAGGCTGTCCGCCGTCACTCCGGTGCCGGGTGCGATGTCAATCCTCAAGGTCGTCCTATCGAGGAAGACGGTGGGCTATTGAATGACAGCGGCAGCACCGGGCGACGCACCAGCGCGCCCCTGGACATCGCGCCGTACACCGCGTCGTTCGAGCGCAGGCCGAAGAGTCCTCAAAATCTACAGACCAACGCTTCTAATCAGTCGCGGCGTCAGGGGCAGCCCGACACACCACTCAAGTCTTCTGGACTCACTGCGGGCGCTGTGGCCCAGCGCATTGTGCAGCCCTACTTGGCGCAGATCGGAGTGGTGGGGGAGCGGTTTTCTGCGCATGCGCTGCGGGTCACGGCCGCCACGCTCGCTTTGCGTGAGCGCGCCGATCTCAACGAAGTGCGGCACTTCCTGGGGCACGCCTGCATCACGACAACCACCGCCTACGACCGGCGCTGGAGCGATGAGAACCAGCCAGTGAGCCTGGTCCTTCCGCTGGGCTGAGGTCCTCGGCGGCAGGGGGCCTGCGGCAGTGCAGTGTGTGTCGATGCCCATCTCATTTTGGTCATCGACATCTGAGCGAGAGGATCTGCAAAAAGAGGATCTTGTGGACTTGACGCGGAGAGATTTCGTGAGAGCTTGGATGAAAGGAGATCACGAAATGACAACCGTAGCGACCAAACCATCCCATTGCGTTGAACCAAAATTCACCGCCGAATGCTCGCATAAACGCATATCCAAATGCACGCCCGAGGTCGGTCTCGTGCACCGTATCGACGTCGGTATCCACATGCTCGCCACCGAGCGTCTCATCATCGAATTGCGCAGCATGGACGCAGGCGAACTGACCACCCTCTATTCTTGGGTGGGTCGGGTTGTCGATCCGGCATGGGTGCGCACTCTCATTGCAAGTCCACAGGCGCTGGAGTGGCGCGATGTCCGGCGTAACCATCTTCGTGGGGGTGAGTCGTACGCCCGTCAACACACACTGTACGTTCATATTTACGCACCTTTCGAACCTCGCGCGAACGACGCGAACACCCATGAGCGTGTTCAGCGTCGCTTCCTCGATTGGTACGCCTCAGGGGTTGCCAGTACTTCACGTCAATCCTGAGCGTGGTATCCGCAAAAGATTGAATGCGACCATTTTCAAAGTTAGCCAGCTGCGTTTTGCTCATAACGGTTGTGCCGCTGTGGTTCTTAAATGCCTATTTATTCCAGACCAGGGCCGTCCGCGGGCGACAACTGACGTTGAAAGCGTGAGCGTCCCTGAGTTGTTCTCGAACGGAACCCCAGTTCAGTCCCACAAAGCAAAGCTTCACCAGCTTTACGAACTTGACGGATAAATCGGAGTGATCGAAAATGTACCATTGTGCTGCAATGAAGCAGCTCGTGAACCGGAGAGCACACATGTTGACTTGGACTTGGGACGAAACCACGGACTCTGGCCTCCCTCAAATGTCAGGGGTTTACGCCAGCTACAAGATCATTTGCCGCAATGGCACCGTCGCGCCGTTTGAGCCCTCCAGAATCTCTAAAGCCATGATGAAGGCCTTCCTGGCGGTGCACGCCAGGACCGAGTTCGCGCAGCGCACCTGCAGTGCGTGGCTCCAAGGCATGTGGCGCGCGATCCTGCCAACCAGGGTCAGCGCACCTGCAATGGCGCGATCAACTGAGCTCGATCGCCCGCGCTATTTGGCCTCGCAGCAAGGCCAGACCAAGCCGCATCGGTTCTTCGGCAACAGCAAGCCCGACATGCGCAACGCGCCCTGAACGGGTGCTCATGACTCGATCGCCATGAACACATTGACTTCTCCTTTTTCTGTTGCCCTTGACTCTGTCAACCCACGTCGCTCCAGCACGGTCGACCCCTACGCCAGTGAGGCGCAGACGACTGCGTTGCTGCGCCGTGGTGCCGAGTACCGGCGCCAACGCATCAATGCCTCGGACATGATCACAACTGAAGAAGCGGCTGAGCTGAGCGGGACGACCCGTGTGACGATCAACGCTTGGATTAAGAGTGGCCGCTGCATTGGCGTGACGCATTTGCGTCGAGGCTTCAAGATCCCGAAGTGGCAGTTTGAGCCCTACGTCTTCCCGGTGATTCAGGCGCTGTCTGAAGCCTTGGGCACCACAGATGGTTGGCAAATGCTGTCGTTTTTGGAAACGCCGCACGAGGCACTTGACGGACTGGCGCCACGCATCGCCCTGGAGCAGGGCGTGCCTGGCCGGCGCATCGTTGACCTGGCAACAGCAGAAGGGCATTGAGCCTGACTGCCCATGAAATTCAAAGATCTCCAACCACCCGTTATAGAACTGCCTGCACCCCGCGTTTTTCATCGCGTCCAGTTGATTCGGCCCCGCGCCCACAGCGTTCGAATGAATGGCTTGTCGCTGCCGCCGGTTGGCTTGATGCAGGGGCGCTTTTGTCTGTCCAGTGAGCCGGTGGCCTATCTGGCGGATAGTCCGCAGACGGCACTGTACGAATCGCTGCTCAGGCGCGAAACGGTGAGCAGAACCCTCTCGGAACTGCGCCGCAGATGCCTGGTCGAGTTCGTCACATCAGGGCCTCTGCGTTTGGCCGACGTGCGCGGCCTGGCCGAGCCCTACCCTGTGCTGCAGTCGTTTCGTGTATCTCAAACACAGGAACTGGCCGCTGAATGCCGAGCCATGGCGCTGGATGGCGTGGTGTACGCTTCTACGCAGCATCCCCAGCACGCCTGTCTCGCGCTGTTCACTTCCGGCATCGTCCGGCTCAGCAAGCGCAGCTCCCGGCGACTCGTCAAGCCGGGGACCAATCGGCTGCTGCAGGTGTTGCAAACCGCGTTGTGGAGCTCGGGCGTGCCGTTGGACGAGCGTTGATCGTTGTCGGGAGGTGGTGAGCGGCTGCGCGCATGAGGCTGGGAGCATGGCGATGCTTGAACGCCTGCTCACAGCGTCCTCTTCTTGGCATGCGACGGTTTCATACGCTGTACAGCGTATTTGGCATTTAGAGCGTATTATCTGCTCAGGCGAATCAATACGCTGTACAGCACTTCATCCACGGAGGTTGCGCCATGCTTCTGGAACGCCACGTCACCGAAAAGCTCCTCGATCACTTCCGCACAGCACTCAGTGAACGATTCCCGATTCAGAGCATGGAGGTCGAGCACGAACCCAGGCTGCGCGACGGGCGCCGCGGTGACCTTGGTCTGGCGATCACCATCGACGGCGAGCAGAACCATGTCCTGGTTGAATTCAAACGACACGCCTTTCCGCGGGATATCGAGGTGGCGCGAAGGCAACTCGCTGACCTCGCTGGCGCTGATCCGCGCATCAACCAGGTCATGGTCTGGGCGGAATCACTCAGCGAAGGGGCCCGCAAATCGCTGGAGTCCGCCGGTATCGGCTACTTCGACGGCAGCGGCAGCCTCTCCATTCGGTTGGGCGCGCGCCAACTGCTCATCGACCGCCCCCCCCTGAAGCCCAGTTGGCGGGACGTAGGCTCTCTTTTCACTCCTGAACGCGAAAAAGTGCTGCACGCCCTGCTGCTGCACTGGGACGCCTGGCGCACAGGCTCCGACCTCGCGCAGGCGTCAGGTGCAAGCCCAAATACGGTCTCTGTGCTCATGCGCGAGTTGGAGAAGCGCAGCATGGTCCAGAGCGAAGGAAACGGGCGCAGTGTGCGCCGCCAGCTAACGGATCCAGAGGTCCTTCTGGACACATGGGCAAGGGACTGGGAGAGCAGAAAGGTCAGCAAGCCCCGCTGGTTCGCCTTCACCCAGAACCCGGCCTCCCTTGGGGAGACGCTGGCCAAACGTATGGGAGAAGGACATCACAATGACTGGGCCTTCACTGGACAGTACGCTGCGAACAGCATTGCGCAACTTCTCACCGCCGTCAGCGGCTATGACTTGATCGTGCCGCTAGGGGCGACCTCGGCTATTGCCGAGCATCTGGGACTCAAGCGCGCCGACAGAGGCTTTAACGTCACTCTCCACGAGTGCGAAGATTTCGCTCTGCAGCATCGCCTCCACCTGGCTGATCGACCGGGATGGTTTGCCAGCCCGGTTGTCCAATACTTGGAACTGGCAAACGCAGGCGGGCGCAGCGGGGAACTGGCAGGCCAAGTGAAGAAGCAACTTCTCGCTGGAGGTGCACGCGATGTCTGACTCCAAGCCAGAAAGCGCGTCGGGCTATTCACTTGAAGTCACCGAGGCTTGTGAACAGGCGCTGGTCACCGTACTCGGGTGCATGGGCAGCCTGAAGGACACGGTACGGTTGGTCGGTGGACTGGTGCCCAGGTATCTCACCCCGGAGAGCCCGCCCGAGGTGCCAGCGCACGCGGGCACCTCTGACCTTGATCTGGTGATCGACCTCGCCGTGATCGCCGCCGGCGAGGACTACACCCCCATCTCGACCCGCCTCAAAGAACGTGGGTTTTCGAAGATGAAAAGGGAGCAGGGCGGTGTGTCCTCATGGCAGTGGGAGGCCAAGACAGAGCGGGGCGTGCCGGTGCGCGTGGAGTTTCTGTGCGATGCGACTGGCGACGAACCCGCGCGGCTTCGCTCGCTGGGTGCGGAATCGATTTCGGCGATGGCCATCCCTCACATGTCGATTGCGCAAACCCTCTATGAAACGAAAGAGGTGAAAGCGCAACTGCTGGACGGCAAGGGCGTTGCCGTGGAGCGCATTCACTACGCCAACCAGCTGGCATTTGTTGTGCTCAAGGCCATCGCGTTCGACCAGCGCGGCGCGAACAAGGACGTGGGGGATCTCATCCACGTTTTGCAGTACGGCAGCGACTTGGAGGAGGGCGCTCGCGCGTTCGCGGCGCAGTTCAAACAGGGTGCCCACCGTGCTGCGCTGGAGAGCGCGTTGGACTGCCTTCGACGCAGCTTCTGCGCCCGCGGTGACACGGAGGGCCATTTCATGAAGGGCTCGGTCGCCTACGGCCGATTTCACAAGCCCGACAACGTCGACGAACGCCTGCAGTTGCAACTTCAGGCCAGTGCTCTGGTGGATATGTATGTACAGCTGGTCCAGGCGGAAATTGAAAAGGGCTGAGTCCGCGACGGCCCGCAAACGAAGCTTGGGACACGGCGAGGCTGGCCGCAGACTGCTCGAAAAGAGAAAGAGGGCACGATAGCCCCCTTTGCACGAGATCAGCGCCGATTACAGAGCGGCGTCCTTGACCTTCTTGAAGAAGCGAGCCTTGACCTTGACCGATGCGGGCTTGGCGGCAAACATGCGCTCGACCTTGGTGAATGGGTCAATTCCCTTGCGGGCCTTCTTGGCAGGCACGTGGGTGGCAGCGACTTTGAAGACGCCTGGCCAAGTGAACTCGCCCGCGCCCTTCTTGGACAAAGACGCGAGGATGGCCGCCTCCAGTGAGCCGAGCACGGCCTTGACCGTTTTGGGCTCGGCACCGGAGGCTTGCACCAGGTGGGCGACCAGCGTGGTCTTGTTGAAAGTTTCCTTGATCGGCTTGAGCACGCTCACCTGTTTGGTGACGGTCTTCTTCGCGGCTGCCTTGGGGGCTGCCTTCTTTGCAGTGGCCATTCTTTTGTGACTCCATGGTTGGGTAACAGGACGCTGCGCCATTCGCGCAGTACGTGGAGTTTATGGCGGCAGGAGAGGCGCCTTTTTCTCGCATGGCATGAGTTGCTCAATCCATGTGCTGGTCTCGACACCGCAGCCGGTCTGTTGAGCGCCACAAGTGCGGCCTCTCAGTGGAACGTTGGTCGGCGGCTGTAGACGTTTTGCCGAACGATTGATAACATGTAGATGTTTTTCCAGTTTCAAAGATGTTCTGGCGATTGCAACGTCCTGCTGGTCGCTCCAACACACAAAACCCATGCCGCATCCCACTCCTCGCCTGTACTTGGGTTACGAGTCGTTAATCCGACGTTTCGGTTTGCGCGTGCCGCCTCTGCAGCGGATTTTTGTGGCGACCGAGCAGACGCTGGAAAGGCATACCTTCACCCCAGACGGCAGTGAGCGCATCGAGTTGCCTTTGAGGCGCCTGAGCGATCCCGAGGCATATACGGGCCAACTCACCTTTGCGCTCAAGCGAGAGCACTTGAACCTGACGGTGCTGGGGGCGCTCTTTGAACATCAAGAGGCTCGTGACGGCGTACAGGAATGGCTGCATGCCATGCCCAGCTCGCGTTACTCTCGAATGGCTGGCCACCTCGTGGAATGGCTCTCTGAGCACAAGTTGGACTACGACATGCCCGCCGGCAACCCGCGAATTTTCTTGCTCGACCCGGTGCACCATGTTTGCGGGCCCAAGGTGCTGGACGCCAAGTTCGGCATCATCAACAACGTGCTTGGTGGTCGCGCGTACAGCCCGCTCGTTCGTCGAACGCCTCGGCTTACAGCCTTGCTGGAGGAGGGACTTGCTGAGAAGGTGAAAACCGCCATGAGCAGCATCGAACCCGAGATGCTGGCCCGCGCGGTGGACTACCTCTACCTGTCCGAGACTCGCTCGACCTACAACATCGAAAACGAAATCCCCGACAGCCATCGCGCGGGCCGGTTTCGCAAGCTGCTGGAATCCGCCGGCGAACCCGGCCCACTCACGGAAGAGCAACTGTGTGCCTGGCAGAACCAGATCGTCAGCGACCACGCAGCGGAGTACCAGTACCGCCCCAAGCAGAACTGGTTGTCCCGTCCAGGGCGTATGCGCAACATCGCAGACTTCATTCCACCGCCCGTCGCACTGGTCGACCCCATGATGGATGACGTTGCCGCACTGGCAACAGCCGCGTCCGCCGGCGAGCTCGATCCCGTTGTCGCGGCCACTTGCGCCTCGTTCGGTCTGGTGTTTGTGCACCCCTTCTTTGACGGCAACGGGCGACTGCACCGGTTCTTGCTCCACCACGTGCTTCGCCAGGCTGGCTTCACCCCCGGGGGAGTCGTGCTGCCTTTGTCGGCCCGCATGCTGAGCCAGCTTGAGCGCTACTCGAAGCTGTTGAAGAGCTATTCACGCCCACGCACGGATCTGCTGGAATACATGCTGGACGGCGATAGCGCAACGATCCTGGTCAAGTCACCACAGCCGCGGTGGCTGTACGCTTACTTCGACGCAACCGACCTGTGCGAATTCATCCTGGAATGCTGCAAGCTGTGCGTTGAAGAGGATCTGCTGTCCGAGGTGATCTACCTGCGCGCTCACGACAACACGGTCAAGGACTTGGAAGCCTGGCTGGACATGCGCCAGTCCCAGCTGAATACCCTCATCGATGTCATCGTTCAGGGCAACGGCACGCTGTCCAAACGCAAGCGCAAACTGGCGGAAGGCCTGACCGATGAGCAACTTGCCAGGGTGGAGTCCGTAGTAGGCGAGCACTTTGCGGCATACATCGACGCCCGCGTCTGAATAGATGTTTTTCCGTGGATGCGGACGTTGGTAGACAAATTTCCGCAGTCAAAGACGTTTTTTCAAGCGGTTGGTTTTGGAATGAACGTTTCGGCCACCGCTCGTGCTTCCGGGCTTGGCCCGTCCGAACCAAGGAATTTGCCGTATGACCTCTTGGTCGGCACGGTAAGGTCACGGCCCTGGTGTGCGTTTTCTGGTTATCTACCCAGCATGCTGCGCCTATGCACGACCCTGCACCTCGGCCGACATGCCGCGCCAGGGAACGTCGCTTACTTTGGTAGAGGAGAGCAACACTAGACTAGCTTCTTCGGCGGCGTTCATATGGCGCGCGCCAGCGGGTGCTCACTGCCGGCCTGGATAGCGGCGCTCCAGGACAGTAGACTATCTTCATGATCGGGCGCTGCCAGCGCCGTGACCAACGTCGACTTGCCTTCGGTGAACGTGCTCGCCTTGTCGATCGCGACGGTGTCGACACTGTGCGCGACCTCCAGAGTTTCGGCATCCTTGATCAGGATGCCTTGGCGAACGGCCACCCCGGTGCCGGCCATGCTGCCTGTGGACGTCGCAAGGTCCACGGCCCACGGCACGCGGACACGCGATCAACAGCACCACCGGAACAAGGACGGCACTCACGCGGTCAACGCTACGCTGTAGCGGGGCTTTCTCGGCCTGCGCCGACTCGACCATACGAACGATGCGCGAGAGCATGGACTCCGCGCCCACCGCAGTGGTTTCCACCCGCAGCAGTACCCGGGCATTGAAGGCGCCGCCGGTGACCTTGTCGCCCGCGTGCTTGGCCACCGGCAGACTCTCGCCTGTGATCAGCGATTCGTCCACCCGGCTGGAGCCGATGGTGACTACACCGTCGACCGGAATACGCTCTCCCGGGCGCACCACCACGATGCCCCCGATCTTTACCTGCGAAATCGCAATATCCACGTTGCCATAAGGCATACGTGCGCGTGCCACCTTGGGCTTGAGGGTGTTGAGCGCCGCGATGACGGCGGTGGTATGGCGCTTGGCGCGCGACTTGAGCCATTTGCCCAGCAGAACCAGTGTGACGATCACCGCTGCGGCTTCGAAGTACGGGTGCGGCGTGCCGTGCTCCGCGTGCTTGAACAGCAGATAGACGCTCAGGCCGTATCCGGCGCTGGTACCCTGGGCCACTAACAGGTCCATGTTGCCGGCACCTGCTCGCACGGCATTCCAGCCCGCGCGGTAGAGGCGCGCGTCCAGCCAGTACTGCACCGGTGTGGCCAGTGCCAACCTTCCAGTCTGTTCGGTGGCGAACCGACCATCGTGCTGCGCCGCCGCACACTTTATTGGTCGGGGACCGTCTTCCGGCCAGCTTTCTTGATTTGCATCAAGACGGCTTGAGCCCACATGTTTAGCCTTGAATTGTTTCCACAGTTCGTCTGACCAAGATGCACATTCACCGCCGCTCACTGCGCCATGCCACCAGGATCATCCTGGCGGTGTGGCTGTTTGCATTGGGCGCCGGGGTGGCCAATGCCTGCCTCTTGAGCGAGCCTGACCACGGCGGTCACGATTCTTCAACGGTGTCACCACACCATGAATCGGTTGCACAAGGCCATCACCGCGCACAAAGCGACCCTGTTGATGCGGGATGCTTGAGGTTCTGTGATGAAGCACCGCTGGCCATCACCAAGGTCGATCAGCCCCTCGCCGACGGCAGTTCGGGTTGGGTGGGCGTGCTTTCGCGGACTGGGGCGCCAACCATGGCCACACCCACCGCAGTTCAGCTGCGGGTACACGCCACCAGACCCCCGCACATGGCTTCGCCCATCGCTGCGCGACCCCATCGTTTGACCTTGTAGACCGCTTCGCAGCCCATTGCGAAGAGCGCTCTTGCTGTCTGGGTCACCCAGATGGCGTCCCATCTCCTGTCTGGCATCCCCATTTTGTTGCCGCCTGCGGCGGCTCCCCCATTCCTTCAAGAACACCATCATGAAAACCATCCACACCCTCCTCACGCTTTCGACCGCCGTCTTGCTGACCGCTTGCGCGAACCCCAACGCCCCGGCAGCGGGTCCCATGTCGGCGGCCAATGCAGATCAACACGCTGCGCATCTAGCAGCTGTGGCACCGTCTGGGGCGCCGTCAGCCATGCACGACCACATGAAAGACATGCAGGCCATGCGCGACAAGATGATGAATGCCAAGACGCCAGCTGAGCGCCAGGCCTTGATGGCCGAGCACATGAAAACCATGCACGAAGGCATGGCCATGATGAAAGGCATGAAGGACATGAAGGGGATGGGCAGCATGCACGGCAAGGCGGGCATGCCGGGAATGGCGGGCATGAAGGACATGCCCATGGACATGTCCAAGCACCATCAGATGATGGAGATGCGCATGGACCTGATGCAGACCATGATGGAAATGATGATGCAGCGCATGCCGGATGGAACCATGCCGCCCGCCGGCAAGTGAAGGAGATCACGATGAACATCATCGATCTCGATGTGCAGGGCATGACCTGCGGTGCCTGCGTCCAGCGCGTCACGACGGCCCTGGCTCCAATCGACGGTGTGCAGGACGTCGCAGTGGATCTGCGAGCTGGCCGTGTGAGGGTCACAGCTGAGGCGAACGTGGCGCCATCGCAGCTGATTTCTGCATTGGCGGCAAGGCGCTACGAAAGCGAGGTGGTCACAAATGGCGCCCCGTCGGGTCAGGCAACCGACAGTCCGCCACCGCCCGCTGCGCCCGAGGGCGGTTGCTGCTGCAGTTGACCCCACCATGGGTCCGGCACAGCCAGCCTGAAGATTGGAGCCACGCCATGGAGTCACATCGTCATCACGATCATCGTCACGCTGGAAGCCCGGGTGTGCAGGCTTCTCCACCCTTGGCATCTCCGCTGGAAGGCACGGTCTACACCTGTCCGATGCACCCGGAGATCCGCCAGGACCAGCCGGGGAATTGTCCCAAATGCGGCATGTCGCTCGAGCCGGTCATGCCGGCACTGGACGAGACCGAAAACCCCGAGTTGCTCGACTTCCAGCGCCGCTTCTGGTGGACCCTGCCACTCACCGTGGTGGTGGCAGTGCTGGCGATGTTTGGCCACAACCTCGGCTGGTTTGAGATGGCCACGCAAAGCTGGATTGAACTCGTGCTCACCGTGCCGGTGGTGCTCTGGGCAGGCTGGCCGTTCTTCGTGCGGGGCGCACAGTCGGTGCTGAATCGCAGCCCCAACATGTGGACACTGATCAGCCTGGGCACCGGCTCGGCGTTTGTCTACAGCGTTGTGGCCACGGTGGCGCCGCAGGTGTTCCCCGATTCGTTCGTCTCCATGGGACGCGTGTCGGTGTACTTTGAAGCGGCGGCCGTGATCATTTCACTCACCTTGCTGGGCCAACTGCTGGAGCTCAAGGCGCGTTCACAAACCTCTGCGGCCATCCGCTCGCTGCTGGAGCTGGCGCCAAAGACCGCGCGGCGCATCCGGTCCGATGGGCTGGAGGAAGACGTGCCGCTGGCCCACGTGCATGTGGGCGACCTGCTGCGCGTACGCCCGGGCGAGAAAGTGCCTACCGACGGCACGGTGGTCGAAGGCAGCAGCGCGGTGGACGAGTCGATGCTCACAGGCGAGCCGCTCCCGGTGACCAAGCGGATGGGCGACAAGCTGATCGGAGCCACGCTCAACACCAGCGGTGCGCTGGTGTTGAAGTCCGAGCATGTGGGATCGGCCACCGTGCTCTCGCAGATCGTGCAGATGGTCGCCATGGCCCAGCGCTCGCGTGCGCCCATGCAGCGCATGGCCGACCAGGTGGCGGGGTACTTTGTGATGGGCGTTGTTGCCGCGGCGCTGCTCACCTTTTTGGGCTGGGGGTTCTTCGGGCCCGAGCCGAGCTGGGTGCATGGGCTCATCAACGCGGTGGCGGTTCTCATCATCGCCTGCCCCTGTGCGCTGGGTCTGGCCACGCCCATGTCCATCATGGTGGCCACCGGGAGAGGCGCCACCCATGGCGTGTTGTTCCGCGACGCTGCGGCCATCGAGAACCTGCGCAAGGTCGACACGCTGATCGTCGACAAGACCGGCACCCTGACCGAAGGACATCCGAGGTTCGAGCGCGCCATCGGCTTCGGGAGTTTTGCCGAGGACGAGGTCTTGCGCCTGGCCGCCAGCCTGGACCAGGGGAGCGAACATCCGCTGGCCGCCGCCATCGTGGCTGCGGCGAAGGAACAGGGGCTTGCGCTGGACAAGCCTGAGCAGTTTGACTCCGAGTCCGGCATTGGGGTGCGCGGCCGGGTGGACGGGCAGGTGCTGGCGCTGGGCAACACGGCGCTGATGCAGCAAATCGGTGTGGACACTTCACCGCTGGACACAGAGGCCGAAGCGCTGCGAGCGCAGGGCGCCAGCGTCATGTACCTCGCGGCCAACAAGACCCTAGCCGGTTTGCTGGCTGTGTCCGATCCGATCAAAACCACCACAGCCGCTGCACTCGCATCGCTGCGCCAGGCTCACATTCGCGTCGTCATGGCCACGGGCGACGGCCTGACCACCGCGCGCTCGGTGGCCCAGCGCCTGGGCATTGAAGAGGTGTACGGAGGAGTGAAGCCGGCCGACAAACTCAAGCTGGTGGAGAAGCTGCAGGCCGAGGGCCGCGTGGTGGCCATGGCGGGCGACGGCATCAACGACGCACCGGCCCTAGCCCGCGCCGATGTGGGCATCGCCATGGGCACCGGCACCGACGTGGCCATGAACAGCGCGCAACTCACCTTGGTCAAAGGCGACCTGCGCGGCATCGCCACGGCCCGCGCGCTCTCGGTGGCCACGGTGGCCAATATGAAGCAGAACCTGGCGTTCGCCTTCGTCTACAACGCGCTGGGCATTCCGCTGGCCGCCGGCTTGCTGTATCCCTTCACCGGCTGGCTGCTCTCGCCCATGATCGCTGCCTTGGCCATGAGCCTGAGCTCGGCCTCGGTGATCGGCAATGCCCTGCGCCTACGGGCCGCTGCGATCCAGGGAGCGTGACGAGTAACAAACTACGGGGTTCTCGCTGCCTCCAGGGGCAACAGGATCCTCATCCCCTGATTGAGAAAAGATGATGCGCAGTTCGTCCATAGCTCGCCATCTTCCATTTGCGCATGGCAACCTCCCTCTTAATCGGGGCAGGACTTCTGACCTGCTTCGCCCGTAACCTCCTGGACAGCAGTGGTTGACACTGTAGCGGCTCCAGGGTTTCCAATGCAGGCATCGAAAGGAAAACCATGTCTGTCCATTGCTGTGACCACGACACCCCCAAAGCCGAGACCCTCTTCAACCTGCCGCGCTACCGCAGATCCTGTGGATCGCCCTGATCGTCAACGCCGCCATGTTTCTGATCGAGATCGGCGCCGAGGTGCAGGCCGGTTCGCTCTCGCTGCTGGCCGGCACGGTGGACTTTGCGGGCGACGCGCTCAACTACGCGGTGTCACTCGCCGTGCTGGCTTCGGCGCTGGCCTTGCGCGCGCGTGCGGCGATGCTCAAGGCCGTGAGCATGATGGGCTTTGGCCTTTATGTGCTGGGCGCGGCGTTGTGGGCGGTGTGGCACGGCGGTGTGCCGCAGGCCGTGACCATGGGCGCGGTGGCGCTGCTGGCGCTGTCGGCCAACGTGGCCGTGGCCTGGATGCTCTACGCGTTTCGCGAGGACGACGCCAACATGCGCAGCGTGTGGCTGTGCTCGCGCAACGACGCCATCGGCAACGTGGCGGTGTTCATGGCCGCGCTCGGTGTGTTCGGCACCGGCTCGGCTTGGCCCGACCTGGTGGTGGCCAGCCTGATGGCCTCGCTGGCCCTGCACGGCGGCTGGACGGTGATGCGGCAGGCACGGGGAGAGCTCGGTGATGACAGCGCAAAGGACCACCATGGCCACGTTCACTGACCTACCATCCGCTCGCCGGTTCGACGAGACGACCCATGCCCGATTGATGCACGAAGCGAAAGAGGCAAGTTCCATTGAACAAGCCTGGTTGTACCCGGAGGCAGCGCATGTGGTGCGGCAGCTCCACATCAAGCCCGACTTGCAGACGCACGCGCACATGCTGGGACTGGCCTGGCGCACGCGCGAAAGGTCTGAGGCTGCAGGCCAGGTGCTGCGTTTGGCCTTGGTTCCCTTGGGCCATTTGAGCGGACGCTTGCCGCTGGGCAACCCGGGTCGATCCACCGTGAGCGCCTTCGAGCCGCTTCCGGTGCACCCGGACTTGGCCGACTTGATCGCCCAGGCTCGCACCGGTGAAACGCCCGCCGCATAAAATCCATCTATGCGTGTTTTCCTGATCCTGCTGATGCTTACGCTGCTGCCGCTTCAGTTTTCTGCAGCTGCGGCGACCGAGTGCTGCGGCCACGGTGCGGTGGCCCAAGGACTCCAAGCCCAGCACCATCAGCCCATGCATCTGTTGCCGGTTCAGGAAACAGACGATCTGACCGCCAAAGGACAGGGGTTTGATCTTGACTGCGGAACCTGCCACGCCAACTGCGCTGCCGCTGTGACGGCGACTGCAGCGACCATGGCCGACCCTGCGGGCATTGAGCGGGTCGAACACCTCGTCGAACTGATCTTGCCGCCCTGGCACGAGCGACCCTACCGTCCTCAATGGTCTGCCCCGAAACGTTCGGGGCTGAATCTGTCCGCCTGAAGCGCTGACAGGCACCTCTTCCCCGATCCCTTGGCTTCAAGTGGCCGCCGTCGCACACGGTGGCCATTCCCGGATCGTTTTGGAAGGACCCTCTCATGAAAGTTCGCTGGACCCAGCGAAACCCGCGATGGACGTGGCTGGTTGCCGTCGCGGTTCTTTTGTTTGTTGATCAACTCAGCAAATCGTACTTCTCATCCACCCTTGCACTCGGTGAAGCCATCAAGGTGACCGAGTGGTTCAACTTCGTGCATGTGCTCAACACGGGTGCGGCCTTCTCGTTGCTGGCCGATGCGGGTGGTTGGCAGCGCTGGTTTTTTATCGGCGTGACAGCGCTGGTGGTGGGTGTTGTCTCTGTGGTGTGCCTTGCCCGGCAGGCCGAACCGCTGGATCGGTGGGTGGGTGCTTTTGTTGTGGGCGGGGGAGGTGGCAACCTGGTGGACCGCATCCAGATCGGCGCCGTGGTGGATTTCCTCGACTTGCACTGGCGCAGCATCCACTGGCCGGCCTTTAACCTAGCAGACGTTTTCATCGTGTGCTCCATGCTGGTCTGGTGCTTCGCATCACTGAAATGGTCACCGCGCCAATCGCCCCGAAAGGCGCCTGAGGAGCAGCCTTCATGAAGCACGGTTGGTTCTGGATCATGTCCGCATGGGGCATCGCCATGGTCGCCACGCTTGGCGCGCTCTTCATCGGTGAAGTCATGGGCATGACGCCCTGTCTGCTGTGCTGGTACCAGAGGATCTTCATGTTCCCGCTGGCGCTCATCCTGGGTATGGCCGCATTTGCCGAAGACCGTCGTGGAGCGGTCTATGCACTGCCGTTGGCAGCAGGTGGCGCAGTCATGGCCGGCTACCACTCAGCACTCATCGCCGGCCGGGTGCCGAAGTGGTGGGTGCCCTGTGGCACCGGCCCCTCATGCAGCGAACAAAGTCTGGAGATTCTGGGCGGCATTCAGATCCCCTGGTTGTCGCTCGCAGCCTTCATCGCCATCGTCATCCTGCTTTTTGTTTACCTGAGAAAGACCCGTTCATGAGCGCCAAAAAATTCACCGTCATTGGCCTGGTGGCCATCGTTGCCCTGTTCTTCTACCTGGGCATGAACGCGTACCAAGAGCGCGTGCAGACTGCCCAGGAAGTGCAGGTCAAGGCCGAGCAGACCCGCCTGGTGCGGATGCACTCGCCGGTGTTTGGTGCCCAAAGTGCCCCGGTCACCATCGTCGAGTTCTTTGACCCAGCCTGTGAGACCTGTCGTGCGTTCTATCCCATCGTGAAGAACCTGATGGCGCAATACCCCAACGACGTCCGACTGGTGATCCGGTATGCACCTTTCCACCAGGGCTCAGACCAGGTGGTCAAGCTGCTGGAGTCCGCCAAGAGCCAGGGCAAGTACCAACCGGTTCTTGAGGCTGTGCTGGCCGCGCAGCCCGCCTGGGCGGATCATGGTCGGCCCAACATCGAGACCGCGTTCAAGGTGGCTGAGCAAGCCGGGCTGGACCTCGTGAAAGCGCGCCAGGACATCGAGAAACCCGGCATGCAGTCCTTGTTGCAGCAGGACATCGAAGACCTCACCGCGCTGCAGGTCACCAAAACGCCCACCTTCTTTGTCAACGGCCGCAGCCTGCCGAGTTTCGGGCCTGACCAGTTGGCTGCCCTTGTGGCTGAAGAAGTGGCCAGGGCGAAGAAATGAAAGAGATGGCTCCCGCACGTCCATTCAACCGACGCAAGGTGCTGGCGTTGAGCGCATCGTGGCTCGCGGCAGGTGGTCTCCTTGCTGGCTGTTCGCCCCAGGCGCCCACTTTCAAAAGTACCGACATCACAGGGGCTGCCTTTGCACAGAACCTGAAACTGACCTACCACACCGGGCTGGTGCGCACCATGGCGGATTTCCGTGGCAAAGCGGTGGTGGTGTTCTTCGGCTTCACGCAGTGCCCCGATGTGTGCCCGACCTCGATGACCACCCTGGCCGAGGTCAAGCGCCTCATGGGCGATCAGGGCAAGCAACTGCAGGTGCTGTTCATCACCGTGGACCCAGAGCGAGACACACTTCAGCTGCTCAAGGAGTACATGACCAACTTCGATCCTACGTTTCTGGCGTTGCGTCCTGACCTGTCTGAGCTCAAGGCCGTGGCGGACAGCTTCAAGATCTATTACCGCAAGGCCGAAGGCAGCACACCGACTTCGTACACGATGGACCACTCGGCGGGCAAGTATGTGTTTGACACCGAAGGTCGGGTGCGCCTGTTCTCCAGCTATGGCACGGAGCCCGGTGTGATTGCCGAAGACATCCTCACGCTGTTGAGATCCATGGCAGGTTGAACAACCCTTTACCACCATGAAAACACTGCTGCTCTATCTCGTCACTGCCATCGCCGAGATCGTCGGTTGTTACCTCCCACTGCTGTGGCTGCGCGGCCAAGGCTCAGGCTGGTGGCTGTTGCCCGCCGCCGCCGTGAGCCTGGCCACCTTCGCTTGGTTGCTCACCCTGCACGCCGCGCCGTCGGGGCGTGTGTATGCGGCCTACGGCGGGGTCTATGTGGCCGTGGCGCTGGGGTGGCTGTGGTCGGTGGACGGCGTGCGCCCGAGCAGCTGGGATGTGGCAGGTGTGGCCGTGACATTGGCGGGCATGGCGATCATCGCGTTCCAGCCTCGAACATGAACCGCCGCTTCATTGTTTATCTCTAGGCGTTGGCCGCCTTCGCGGCGTTTGCTGCCGCTGTCTTTCCCTATCAGCGACACACCCTTCAAGTTGCAGCAATGTCGGCCTCAGATCAAACCGGTGCGATGCTCCGGCCGCACTCGCCCGTCAGCTGTACGACTCGTTGCAGTCGCGCCTTCTGTCGCTGCCGCCCGAGCTGGAAATCTATCCAGGCCACCAGGCCGGAAGCGCCTGCGGCGCCGGGCTGTCCGGCAAACCGACGTCCACCATCGGTTTTGAGAAGCGCTTCAACCCGATGTTGTCGATGTCGCGGGATGACTTTGTCACCGCGCTGACCGCTGAAATACCGCCCCAACCAGCGGACATGGCGCGCATCGTCGAGGTCAATCTGCGCGGCGTGGCGCCCGCCATTGCCTGAATCGGCCATGCAGTTCGGCATCCGCGCCAATCTGGGTCAGTTTCTGCAACAGCTGTTGCAGGTGCTGCTCGTGGGGATGACCATCGGAATGATGCGCAACGTCGTGCCAGCGCTGGCGGAGTCCGAATTCGGCGTGCCACGCGGCTCGTTCATGCTGCTCGCGGCCTTCGTCGTTGCTTTTGGGTTCGTCAAGGGAACGATGAACTTCGTGGCAGGACGCCTGGCCGAGGAAATGGGGCGAAAGCAGGTATTGCTGCTTGGCTGGCTGGTCGCCTTGCCCATCCCGTTGCTCATCTATTTCGCAACCAGCTGGGCTTGGGTGGTCTTCGCCACCGTGCTGCTGGGCATCAACCAGGGTCTCACCTGGTCAATGACGCAGACGGCCAAACTCGACATCACCCGTGCCGACCAGCGCGGTCTGGTCATCGGGTTGAACGAATTCTCGGGCTACGTGGGCGTAGCCATCGCTGGTGTCATCACGGGTTACCTCGCGTCCATGCTCGGCCCGCGGGAGGGACTGCTGTGGTTCGGCATGGTCGTGATCGGGCTGGCCTCCGCGCTGTCCTGGCTCTCCATCGCCGAGACCCTGCCCTGGGCACGAGACGAGGTGAAACGTCACGCGGGCTCTGGCGCCCCAGTGCTCAGGCCTCGGTACCCCAAGACGGTCAGCGACAAACCTTCGACGGCGGAGATGTTTGCCTTGATGACCTGGCGCGACCGCCGCATGGCGGCGATCTGTCAGGCCGGGCTGGTTGAGAAGTTCGTCGATGCATTGGTCTGGGCGTTCTGGCCGGTCTACCTGCACCAGCAGGGCGTGAGCCTGCCGGGCATCGGCTGGATCGTCGGCATTTACGGCTTCACCTGGGGTGCCGCGCAGTTCTTCACCGGTCGTCTCTCCGACCGCGTCGGACGGCACCTGTTGAATGCCTGGGGCATGTGGGTGTGCGGCGCAGGCGTGGCCCTGATGCCGCTGGGCGCGGGTTCGCTGTGGTGGGGTGCATCTGCCGCCATCGCCGGTTTGGGCATGGCCATGCTTTACCCGAATCTGAGCGCTGCCGTCGCCGACATTGCCCACCCCAACTGGCGCGCATCGGCCATCGGCATCTACCGCTTCTGGCGCGACCTGGGATATGGCATCGGGGCGCTCGGTCTCGGCGCCGCCGCTGCGCTGGGTGGTCGCATCGAGAGCGCCTTCTGGTTCGTTGCCGTGGCCATGCTGTTGTCCGGCGCCGTCTTGTTTCACTGGGGGGAAGAAACCCATCCCCGCCTCAATCCCGCCACCTGATTTCCCACAACCACCCTGGAGACAACCATGAACACGCGCCGACTCACCTTGACCCTGGCACTTGCGGCCGCTGCCTGCCTGCCGCTAGCGGTACACGCCCAGGCCGACAAAGCCACCATCAACGCATTGGAGGGGTACTTCGATTTTGCGGACGCCAACAGCGGCACCATCATGGCCGAGCAGCTGGCTGCCGAGGACTACAAGAAGTTGCTCGTGCTCGACGTGCGCGATGCAGGGCGGTTCGCCAAGGACCACATCCCGGGTGCCATGAACATCGAATGGCGCCAGGTGTTCGCGCAGCGCGCCAAACTGCCCAAGGACAAGACCATCCTTGTCTACTGCAACACGAGCTCGTTCGCGGGCCAGGTCGCCATGGCGCTGCGCATGGATGGCTATGAGAACGTGCGCCTGCTGCACGGTGGCTACAACGAATGGAAGGCCGCCGGCGGCATGAACGCCCAGGCACGTGCCGCAAAAAAGAGCTGAGGTCTTTGCATCATGAATATCCGTACATTCGCATTGACGACCGTATTCCTGGGCACCTTGGCCTCCTCGTGGGCCCAGCCCGCTCCCGGGCCTTTGGAGATCGACGGCAGGAAAGTGCTGACCCTGGTCAGCAACGACCCGCCCGGCTTGCGCTGCAACAACAACATCCAGGTTGCCGCCGAACTGGCCAACACCTATAAGGTGCCCATCCCCATCTACCCCGTGTCTTTCATGCCTGCCGGCACCAAGGCACCGATCGTCTGGTTTGGCGGGGAGAACATTGCCCAGAGTGGGGGCAAGCTCAACGGCATGATTTCATACACCGAACTGGCCGACCGGTTTGAGGTCGAGGGAGTGACGAAGCAGGACAAGTCGGGCTTGCTGATGGCCCCTGCCGTCAACGGCACTTTCGAGGCGCTGAAGCAAAGCATCAAGGGCAAATAACCGTTACCCAGGTGAGGCCGGCATCACTCCGGTGGTGAATGCCGTGTGCTGCGTGGCAGCGCGATACAGCCTGGTTCGCGGAAGATCACGCCCGCCTTCTTAAGTCCCGCCAGTGCCCTGTAGAGCGCCTCGTGGCTCACTGCCAGTTCGGTGGCCAGAGACTTGAGACCGGACGCGGTGCGAAGACGGCCATCCACGCCTTCTGTCTCGATCATGTGCAGCAGACGCTCATTCACACCCTTGAGCGACATGCGCTCGCACTGCGCCCGCAGGCGGCGAACCTCTGCGTTGAGCATACCGATCCAACGCAAGGCGAAGTCAGAGTCAGCCGCCAACTCGACCCGGAGCGGCTCTATGGGCAGCTCAACCGCTTGGCCCGGTGCGGTCACCACCGCGTCGCAGTGGTAGCTCACCGATTGCAGGCTGGCCTCGGCCAGAAACCCCTGGCGAACCCGCTGAAGTACCAGGGCGTGTCCCTGCTCGCCAGTGCGCTCCTGCACGATCTCGCCAACCACCACAAAGTACATATGCTTGGGACGCTGGCGCTGCAGGAAAAGACGATCTCCCTTGTGCAGTTCAACTTGGGACGACACGGTCGTGAGGCTGGCTGGTAGCAACTTTCGAAGCGTGTCGGGTAACGTCAATGGAGGGGGCATATGAATGTGGGTCCGTGTGATTTAAATCATATGTGGTCTGTCGCCTCATTCCGACAATCGCCCTCATCGACACACGTTCAATCCGGAAACCTCACATGCTCAAAACCACCACCTCGTCGCTCGTGCTTCTGACCTGCGTCAGCGGCGTCAACGCCCAGGCCATGGATCACTCCCGAATGGACCACGGCGCACGCATGGCCACCATGGCGCTCGGACAGCGACAGGCGGAGGTGGCGCAACGTGGCAAGGACGTCATGCCTTTCAGCCTGGCCGCGACCACGCACATCTTCACCAAGACGGCGCAAGGCGGTGTTCAACAGGTGGTGGTCAAGGACGTCCGCGACGCTGAGCAGGTGAGGCTCACGCGTCTGCACCTGCAGGAGATTCGCGACCAGTTTCTAAAGGGCGACTTCTCAGGGCCGACACGCATTCACGGGCAGGACATGCCCGGTCTGGCCGAACTGAAGGCCGCCCGCCCAGGTCAGATCGTCATCACATACAAAGACATCGACAAGGGCGCCGAGCTGAGCTACGCCACGGGCAACGGCTCCCTCGCGTCGGCGCTGCATCAGTGGTTTGATGCCCAGTTGACCGACCACGGCAAGGACGCCATGGCGGGCCATGCTGGGCATGGCGACACGAAGAAACCCTGAAGCGGACTTAGATCCGCAGCAGCTTCGACCTCAACCACGCCTCCAGCACCACGCCCACCACCACACCCACCCCCGCGTTCCACACCGACTCGGCGGCGGTGGTGAGCAGCACGGCGCGGGCTTCCTTGTCGCGCGAGCTGCCGGCGGTGCCGATGGTGAGTGAGAAGCCCGCCACGAAGAGCATGGCGCCCAGGGTGCCGGTGGGCAGCAGGCTCAGCAGGGCGGTGAGCTGACCGCTGACGAACAGGCCGGCGAGCAGCAGCACGCTGCCCAGAAGGATGGGCGCGCGGCCGGTGCGGGCGCCACAGGCCACTTGCGCGGCCATGCCGCCCGCACCAAAGCACATGGGTGGCGCGCCCAGGCCACCGGCCAGCAGGTTCATGAGGCCGGTGCCGCGTGCGGCGCGGTTTTCGTCTAGGGGCACGCCGGGGAAGAGGCGGAGGGTTTCGGCCACGATGCCGAGGATGGCGTTGCCGAAGGTCAGCGGTATCTGCGCCGCGGCCAGACCGATGCCGGCGAGCCAGACGCCACCTTGGTTGAAGGAGGGCCACTGTGGCTCGGGCTGGTGCATCGCCCAGGGTGTGTCTACCAGCGCATGCAGCAGCTCGGGTTGGCGCCAGCTGCCCACGGCCCAACCCACGGCCATGAGCACGGGCATGAGCACGGGCATGGTGAGCCAGTCACCACGGCCCAGCAACACAAGCGCCAGCGCCACCGAGAACGCGCCCAGTACCAGATCGCCTTCGATACGCCGCAAACCGGCCGTGATGGCCCCGCAGGCCCATCACGGCCGCGTCTGGACATCAACTTCTTTCAGCCTCCGTCAGGCGTCAGTTGCCGTGTCCCTTGTTCAACAGGGAACTCAGACGCGCAACTTCGTTGCCCATCGTCGTGATGCTTTTGCCATCGGCGGTCTGGACGACTTGACCCTTGCTAAGGTGAGTCACGCTTCCAAACTTGCTTTCCTTGGCCATCAGTCCGTCCTTGAAGACGTAGAGTGTCTCACCGTTCTGCAGTGCGATGACCTGCTTGGCCTCGGACCTGGCTGCGTCCATTGCGAATGCCGGGGCCAATGCTGCCAATGAGAGGACGAGGATGCTGAGCTTGCGAATCATGGGGTGTCTCCTTCAAGAACAAATCACATTGTTCGACTGAATCAATGCGGTACGAGGTACAAGTTCAATGTAGTGAGATGCCCATGACCGGCAGCTTGCGAATGCATTACATCTTGGTCAGCGCAAAGTCAGCAGACCCTCTCGCAACCCGATTGGTCTCCCCCTTCATCATCATCGCGAAGTCCCTGTCGGTATTGCCCGACATGGGCATCTTTTGCATTTCCTCCATGCCCATCATCATGGAACCTTTCATGTCGTGTGCACCTGTGGCGCCTTTGTGCATCTCGGACATGGGCATCGTCGCTGGGCCTGCGGCTGGCGTGGACTGAGCATGCGCCGACATCGACATGAGCACAGTCAGCGAAACGGCGCACAGAGCCTTGACAGGGACAGTGGTGAAGCGTTTTGTGGGGGACTGATGGTTCATGTGACTTCCTAGAAGCTACCCGAAGGCGGGTTGACCATCATCGACAATGATGCTTGGATTGACTGTGCGCCAACGTACGCCTGCCCATTGGTTGCGAGGCTGTGTCGGCTCGGCTTCACCCAGCAGGGAGGACGTCACCCATGCAAAAAAGGGATCGGTCATCACAACCGATCCCTTCACCACAACCGACCCATTGGGTCGGATTGGTGAAATCACTTCATCGCTTTGATGTCGGTGACGACCATCTTGCCGGCGTCCTGAATGACGATGAACTGGATCTTCTCGCCCACCTGGACCTTGTCCAGCATGGCCTTGTCCTTGACGTTGAACACCATAGACATCGGAGGCATGTCCATGTGCTTGATCTCGCCATGCTTGATCGTGACCTTGCCGTTCTCCTTGTCGATCTTGCGAATTTCGCCGTCGGTCATGCCGGGTGTCGCCGCCGTGCCCATCTTCCCCTGTTCCATTCCCATCTTTCCATGGTCCATGGTCATTTGAGCCAGCGCGGGTCCAGCGAAGGCAAGGGAAAGGGCGACCGCTGATGCGGCCAGACTCAGGTTCAGTGTTTTCATGAAATGTTCCTTCAATCAGGTGTGGATGTGGGGTACCGGAAAGCGCGCTTTGCCGGCTTATTTGGTGGTCACTTTGATCTGACCCTTCATGCCTGCGTCGTAGTGCCCGGGGTGAAGGCAGGCGAAATCAACGACGCCACCTTTTGTGAAACGCCAGATGACTTCGCCCTTTTGCCCAGGCTTCAAGGAAATCTTGTTGGCCTCATCGTGTTCCATACCGGGAAACTTTTTCATGACTTCGTAGTGCTCCTTCAGCTCCTTCTCCGTGCCCAGGCTGAACTCGTGCGGCACCTTGCCCGTGTTGGTGACGACGAAACGGACGGTTTCCCCTTTTTTGACGTCCACCAGTGCTGGCGTGAACCGCATGCTGTCGGCGGCGTCGACCTGAATCGTGCGGGAAGCTTTGCTGGCGACGCCGGGCTCACCGATGGGCGATTCGTTGTGGCCGCCGCCATGCGTGCCCGCCGCTGTGGCGGCCGAGGCGGCCAGAAGGGTGGCAACGAACAAAAGGCTCGAGCGCTTGGAAAGAGGGGAATGGTTGAAGATCATGTGAACTCTCTGGTTTGGTGGGTTGAGAAAGCAAGCGGAAAAGATTTTTTTAGACGTACGGTTCAGTGCTGCATGCCCTTGCCCATGGGCTTGACAGCTGTGCCCATCGCCGGGGTTGTGTCTGCACTGGCCTTGGGCCTGACGGCGGGCAAGGGCGCACCGGTCCATTCGTGCGCAACAGTGCCCTCGGGGAACTTGTACGGGCCAGGATCTTTGTAGTCGCCCGGCTTCTGATCCTTGCGCACCTTGAACACGGTGAACATACCGCCCATCTCCAGCGGGCCGAACTGGCCCGTGCCGGTCATCATGGGCGCAGTGTTGTCCGGAATGGGCATCTGCATTTCGCCCATGTCGGCCATGCCGCGCTCGCCCATGAGCATGTAGTCGGGTACCACTTTCTGGATCTTGTTGACCAGGCCGCGGTGGTCCACGCCGATCATCGTGGGCACCGCATGACCCATGGCGTTCATGGTGTGGTGGCTCTTGTGGCAGTGCATGGCCCAGTCCCCTTCTTCGTCGGCGATCAGCTCGATCTGGCGCATCTGGCCCACGGCCACGTCGGTGGTCACTTCGTACCAGCGCGTGCTGGGTGGCGTCGGGCCGCCGTCGGTGCCAGTCACCAGAAACTCGTGCCCGTGCAGGTGGATCGGGTGGTTGGTCATGGTGAGGTTTCCCACACGAATGCGCACACGATCGTTCAAGCGCACGTTGAGCGTGTCGATGGCGGGGAAGACACGGCTGTTCCAGCACCAGATGTTGAAGTCCAGCATCGTGTTGATCTTGGGCGTCTTGCTGCCCGGCTCGATGTCGAACGCGTTGAGCAGGAAGCAGAAGTCGCGATCCACCTCGCTGATGTGGGGATGCTTGCCCTTGGGGTGGGTGACCCACATGCCCATCATGCCCATGGCCATCTGGACCATTTCGTCCGCGTGCGGGTGGTACATGAAGGTACCCGGACGGCGCGCTTCAAACTCGTAGACGAAGGTCTTGCCCACGGGGATGGCTGGTTGGTTCAGACCACCCACACCGTCCATACCGCTGGGCAGGCGCTGGCCGTGCCAGTGGATGGTGGTGTGCTCGGGCAGCTTGTTGGTAACAAAGATCCGCACACGGTCGCCCTCGACCACCTCGATGGTCGGGCCCGGGCTCTGGCCGTTGTAGCCCCACATGTTGACCTTGAAGCCCGGCGAGACCTCGCGCACCACGGGTTCTGCCACCAGATGGAATTCCTTGACTCCGTTGTTCATCTTCCAGGGCAGGGTCCAGCCGTTGAGCGTGACCACCGGGTTGTAGGGTCGGCCAGTGGTGGGCACCAATGGAGGCGCCGTGTCCACAGACGTTTGGTAGACAGGCTCGGGCAAAGCGGCCATGGCGGAGCGCGCAACCGCCAGCCCGGCCACCGAAGCGGCAGCACCCGCGAAAAACTGACGACGTGAATTGAGGAGACTCATGTTGGTTTTCTTTCTATGCGTTCGATGCGATCAGTGGCCAGCGGCAGCTGCGGGCTCACCGCCTCCACCACCCAGAGAGACAAAGCTGTCGGGCGCACCTCCTTGGAGGACCCACTGCAGATCGGTCTCTGCGATCCAGAAGTCGCGCTGCGCTTCGATGGCGCTGGCCACCGCTTGTGACTGGCTGGAAACCTCACCCAACAAGTCCCACACACTCTTGAGCATGCCGTTGTAGTGAAGAACGGTTTCTTCGGTGATGAACTCGCGAACCTTCAACACCTCCTCACGCGCACTCACTGCCAATGCGTGGCTGGAGAGGTAGGCCTGGCGAGCGAGGCGGGCGTTGGCGCCATTGCGCATGCCCTCGGCGCGCGGCAGTTGTGCAGCAATGGCCGCAGCGCGCTCGTCCAGCACTTGTTGCGACAAGGCTTGGACCGGCACATCGGGCAAACGGTCAGGCAGCGCAACAGCGCTGTGCATGCCGGTGAGGCCCAACGTTTTGATGAGTGAGGCTTCGGCCTGCGTGGCGGCGTTCTGTGCGCGTCGCACGTTCATCTTGGCGGATGACTGAGCCAGTTGAACCTGGGCCTGCTGAAGCTTGCTCCAGTTGCCCACGCTCACCATGCGGCGACCCAGTTCGTTCCCGGCCTCTGCAGCGTCCAGCGTGTCGCGGTGCTGCTTGAGCACCTGACGAGCCGCCACCGCTTGAATCCAGGCCTTGCGCCCCTGTGCGGCCACCTCCAGCAGTTCGCCGAAGTCGTCCACCTTGCGCTGCCAGACCGGATCGACATCTGCCCACTGGCCTTTGGCGATCAGATCCACGTTGGCCGCACCAATTCTGTTCATCGGCTTGACCAGCCCACGGTGAAACAACCAAGCCTGCCGGACGGCGTCTTCGGGGGACATGAGGCTCAGCCGGGCAGCAGCTGATGCCTCGGGCTGCACGACGGGTGTGTTCTGTTTCTCCCACTTGAGAATGTCGGCATGGCCGCGTTTGAACTGCCCCACGGCGTCGTTGGCTTCGCGCCAGTTTTTCTCGGCGGGCGCCGGTGCAATCTGGGCCGACACCACCAAAGGCAGCGCCAGAACGCTTATTGCAATGGCCCGCAGTGCTGAGGAAGGGTAACGTCGATGAATCACTGATTTGCTCCTGTTCAACTGTTTCAAGCTGGGGGCAGTGTGCAAAAGGCCACCCGTCACGAACCTGTCGGTTTCATTACAAAGTTGTCAGGTTCGGTTGCAATGGGCCGCTGGCAGTGAAAATCGCCGCAGGAGTGAACGTGAAAATCTTGATTGTTGAAGACGAACGCAAAACGGGTGAGTACCTGTGCATGGGACTGCGCGAGGCGGGCTACGCGGTAGAGCTGCTCAACAACGGTGTGGACGGATTGCACCAGGCGCTGGAGGGCGACCACGACCTCATCATTCTGGACGTCATGCTGCCCGGCATGGACGGCTGGCAGGTGCTCAGAGGTCTGCGTGCCCAGGGTCGAGAGATGCCGGTGCTCTTCCTGACCGCCAAAGATCATGTGGACGACCGCGTCAAGGGTCTGGAGCTCGGAGCGGACGACTATCTGGTCAAGCCGTTTTCGTTCTCCGAGCTGTTGGCCAGGGTGCGCACCATCTTGCGCCGTGGGCGCTCGGGTATGGAGCCAACCACCCTGCAGGTCGCGGATCTGGAGCTGGACCTGCTGCGCCGTCGGGTCACCCGCGCGGGCAAGCGCATCGACCTGACCGCCAAGGAGTTCGGATTGCTCGAATTGCTGATGCGCCGCAAGGGTGAGGTGTTGCCACGCTCGCTGATCGCCTCCCAGGTGTGGGACGTCAACTTCGACAGCGACACCAACGTCATCGAGGTGGCCATGCGCAGGCTTCGTGTCAAGGTGGACGACGGGTTTGAGTGCCGCCTGTTGCAGACGGTTCGAGGCATGGGTTACGTGCTGGAAGTGCCGGAGCACTCCTGATGATCCGGCGCTTGACCCTCACCGCACGACTCACCTTTCTGTACACCCTGGTATCGGCTGTGGTGCTTCTTGGCCTTGGCGTCTTGGTGGCGTGGTCCACCCATTTGCACTTCATTGACCTTGACCGCGACTACCTTCTGGACAAGGTGCGGCTCATCGAGAAGATCGTCGATGAAACGCCAGAGCCAGCCGAACTCGCGGCCAAGTTGGATGAATCGCTCAACAGCCATCAAGGCCTTTTCATCTCAATTACGCGCGGTGACGAACAGCTGTTTGGAAAAGGCGGCATCACGTTTCCAGCAGAACTCGCTGCGCGAAGCGCCGCAGATCAGCCCATGGACTGGACCGATGGTGAGCGGCAACTGCGAGGCATGAGCACTGAGATCTCCTCAGCGCAGATGCCCGGCGGATTGACCAGTCCAGGTCAGAGCATGCGCCTGACGCTTGCGCTGGACACGCAACACCACACCCATTTCATGCAGATGCTGCGCCAGCAGTTGGCGATCTACGTCGTCCTGGCCACCCTGCTCAGCGGCCTCCTGGGGTGGTGGGCAGCCCGCAGCGGTCTGGCCCCGCTGCGGACCATGAGAGAACGCGCGCTCAATGTCACGGCCCACAAGCTCGACGAGCGCATGCCAATCGACGCTGTTCCCGTGGAGATGGCGGAGCTGGCGCGCAGCCTCAACACCATGCTGGAGCGTCTGCAGCAGGATTTTGCGAAGCTCATGGAATTCTCAAGCGACATCGCCCACGAACTGCGCACGCCCATCAGCAACCTGCTGACACAGACCCAAGTGTCGCTGTCGCAGCACCGTGATCCAGACACCTACCGCGACATCCTCGCCTCCAATGCCGAGGAGTTCCAGCGCTTGGCGCGCATGGTGTCCGACATGCTGTTTCTGGCCAAGACGGACCACGGTATCCAGCTGCCGAATCGCGAAGACGTCGCACTCGAAGACGAGGCGAAGAGCCTTCTGGATTTCTACGATGCGGTCGCCGAGGACAAAGAACTTCGCCTTCGGGTGGTGGGAGCGGGTAGCGTGGTGGGTGATCGACTGATGATTCGAAGAGCCATCAGCAACTTGCTGTCCAATGCGCTGCGGCACGCGCACCCTCACACCGAGGTTGAACTGACCGTTGAGTCTGAGGGAGATGGTATCAA
Source organism: Hydrogenophaga sp. RAC07 (assembly GCF_001713375.1). Lineage (NCBI taxonomy): Bacteria > Pseudomonadati > Pseudomonadota > Betaproteobacteria > Burkholderiales > Comamonadaceae > Hydrogenophaga > Hydrogenophaga sp. RAC07. Next base: position 3,037,710 of record NZ_CP016449.1, on the reverse strand, counting down.
CCTGTGTGTCACGAACACCGGCGACCCTGTTGAAGCTGTCGATCTGCCGCGCCTGTTTGACCGGTTCTATCGCGCGGACAAGGCACGCGCGCACCCCTCATCCGATGGCGCGGGCTTGGGTCTGACCATCACCAAAGCCATCATGCTCGCTCATGGCGGCAGCGTTGCTGTCACATCGGTGGCAGGAAGGACGCGGTTCTGTTTGCACTTCGTCTCTCAGCAGTGACCTTTCTGGCTGCAGCGCTGTAGCACTTCGAGGACGGTTTTTCCCAGGCCAGTGCTGAACTCAAGTGTTCAGTGCGATTCGATACACCGAGGCGGGTGGCAAGTTGAGAAGCGAGCTTCCGATGCGTTCTGCCTTCAGGTTCATTCGGGTCAGTATCTCGGGTGCAATCGGGCATCGGGTCATGTAGGTGAACTGGTACAGCGCTGCCCCAGCTTGCAAGCTTTGCATGCAGGCGCCGACCACGTTCCACTGTGCGCGAACACCCATGGTCAGCAGTGGCAAGCCGGAAATCACGGCCTGCGCCTGCATCGACCGCCACGGGTCGTGCCACCTCCGCATGCGTGTCACATCCATGTCCAGCAGGCGTGCCTCGGGAAAGCGCTGTCGCAGCAGCGCCGTGAAGTCCGGGCTGTTCTCCACCAACGTGAGATCACACTGGGGCACTCCCTTGGCAAGGATGCACCGTGTGAAGGCCCCAGTTCCTGGGCCCAGTTCGATCACGGGTCCTGCGCCAGGCAAGATATCGCGCGTGATGAGACGCGCCAACGCGTTGCTGGAGGGCGCAACCGCGCCGGTCCTCATGGGACGTTTCAGCCAGCTCTTGAGGAAGACACTTTGGTCGGTGGACAAAGACACGAATGAATCCTTCCTTGGGACATCAATCACCCTCACTACGCCTGCTTTGCTTGGTGCAGCGGGTGAGTGCCTGCATTCTGATGAGCCACTTGCAGGGCGTCGTGAACGAGGAAGCCATTTCGCCAAGGTTCGCGAGGTTCTGCCAGTGGCCCGCTTTCAAGGGAACTGCCCTGGAGGCGCAGCTCCCCGCCTCAGGTCACTGAACCTGCTTGATGTCGGTGTATTGGCCGCGGGTCCGGAGCACGACCTTCACATCCGATGGACCCCGGTTGCGCCAGTACCAGCCATGGTTGCCGGTGAACGCTGCCACCAGTGCTCCGTCGTCGGCTGGCACGCTGCGGCCCTTTTCGTAGCTGATGGAGCGCCCGCCACCGTCTCCGTGCGTGTCGTAGTTGACCGAGCCGCCATTGACGATCCACTGGAACTCGGCCTTTTCACCCTCAGTCATGCGCAGTTTGATTTCTTTGCCTTCGCCCGGGGTCAGGGTGAACGTCAATTCGTCGCGCCATGTTGAGTTAGCTACAGGCGCTACCGCAGTCTTCTGAATCACATCGAGTGCCTTGGGCGTTCCGGAGACTGCCGTACCGGCGTTCGCTGGGACGGCTGCAACCGTTGAGGCAGGACTGCCAACGGGTGTGGCACTTGCATCCGCAGCGGCTTCTGCTGCCAGCTGTTGCTTGATTTCGCCCATCTCGGTCATGCGCAGCACGCGGCCAACACCGGTGGGGTCCACGCCGTACTCGGCAGGCAGCACGATCGCCACCAGAATCACGATGGCGGAGATGGCGGCCAGAAGCGTGGAGCGCAGCAGCTTTGAGGAAGATGGAAGTTCGGCGCGCAAGGGCGTTTCAGCGTTGTACATGGTCGGTATTCCTTGGGTGTTCACGATACGAAGTAACCGGTGAGCTGCATGCCCACCAAAATGAAGCCCGCGCTCATCATGGCGACGTTGGCTGTGTAGGCGTTGCGGACAAAACTGGGCGTGCGGCGCCAGTAGCTCATGCCGATCAGGATGACGGTGAGCGCCAGCAGTTGACCGATTTCTACGCCCACGTTGAAGGCGAGCAGGTTGGGCACCAGGCCGTCGGGTGAGATCTCGTACTCGATGATCTTGGTGGCCAGCCCGAAACCGTGGAACAGACCAAACACCAACGTTGCGACCTTGGTGTTGGGCTGGAATCCGAGCCAGCGTTGGAAGGCACCAAGGTTGTCCAGCGCCTTGTAGACAACCGACAAACCAATAATTGCGTCGATCAGGTAGCTGTTGATCCCGACGTTGAAATACACGCCCAGGATCATCGTGGTGGAGTGACCCAGCGCGAACAGGCTTACGTAGAGACCGATGTGCGAGAGCCGGTACAGGAAGAAGATCACCCCGAACAGGAAAAGCAGGTGGTCGTAGCCGGTCATCATGTGCTTGGCCCCGAGATACATGAAGGGCAGCAGATTGACGCCAGAGATTTCCTGTATGTAGCCCTTGTCACCAGCGGTCACCGCATGGGCCCAGACATCGGAGGTTCCGAAGAGCAAACAAAGGAAGAGGATTGAAGGAAGCAAGAGACGGGATTGCCAAATCGCCCATGGCGAACGTGGCAGCCTGTCTTGAAGAAGGCCGTGCATGAAGACTCCAATGGTCTGAAAGGAATGGGAGCACTGCGAAGGGCAGCGCAAGAGCAAGAGTGGCCTCAGGCCATCGGAGGACGTTCTAGCCGGGACGCCTGCACCATTTCAACCCATGGTCGGACCTGCCTACACCAAGCTGGCGCTTGCGTTGACGCAGCGTGCCAGCCCGCAGGCAGAGCATGGGCCTTGTCGTGCGAGTGATCTACCGCGTGATGCGCATGGTCGCCACCCAGAAGGTCTTCAACCACTGCTACCTCATCGCCTTGGTCGCCGTGCGTATGTCCATGTGGCTCGTCGGCAGCAAGTGTTGTTGAAGTGTGTCCCGCCGAAATGGCCGCCAGTCCATGGGAGCTTGTCAACCCGATCGAAGAAATGATCGTGCCGACCACGATCACGATCAACACCATCCACCGCATGCCCAGTGCCGCCTGGGAGGGCAGCAAAGAATACGGGGAGCAGTGGATCATGGAGTTGAGCGGGATTAGTGTTGAAGACCGGTGGATTATAGTAACCCCCCTGAGGGGATACGATCATCATGAAACAACCGCACACACATACCTCCCATCCGGCGATCATCAAACGCCTGCGAAGGGCCAATGGACACCTGAGCAGCACGATAGACATGTTGACACAGGGGCGCACCTGTCTTGACGTTGCGCAGCAACTGCAGGCAGTGGAGAAGGCGATTCAGCAGGCCAAGAAGGCCCTGATCCAGGACCACCTGGATCACTGCCTTGAACACCTCGTCGGACCTCTCGGCGCGGGTCAGCGCCATTCGATGGACGAGTTCAGAGAAATCACCCGTTACCTCTGAGTCGTATGCAGTTGTTGAATCGAATTCTTTGACCAAGACGCACCACACAAGACCGGCACATGCTCAAAATTCTGTCCCACCGCACCTACCGCCATCTGTTTGCCGCGCAGGTGATCGCCTTGATCGGGACCGGGCTGGCCACGGTGGCGATGGGCCTGCTGGCCTTTGAGCTTGCCGGCGACAACGCGGGCATGGTGCTGGGCACGGCGCTGGCCATCAAGATGATTGCCTATGTGGGGGTGGCGCCCGTGGCCGCTGCGTTTGCGGATCGCCTGCCCCGGCGCACCATGCTGGTCGCACTGGACCTCGTGCGCGCTGCCGTGGCGCTGCTGCTGCCGTTCGTCTCCCAGATCTGGGAGGTGTACGTGTTGATCTTTGTGTTGCAGGCGGCGTCGGCCGCTTTCACCCCCACCTTCCAGGCCACCATCCCCGATGTGCTGCCGGATGAGAAGGACTACACCAAGGCCCTGTCGCTCTCGCGCCTGGCCTACGACATGGAGAGCCTGGTCAGCCCGATGCTGGCGGCCGCCTTGCTCACCGTCATCGGTTTTCACGATCTGTTCGCGGGCACGGTGGTGGGCTTCCTGGTTTCGGCCGCGCTCGTGGTGTCGGTGGTCTTGCCGGCGCATCCGGCAGCGCCGCGCCGCGGCATCTACGACCGAACGACCCGCGGCATGCGCATCTACCTGGCCACGCCCCGCTTGCGCGGCTTGCTGGCCGTCAGTGCGGGTGTGGCTGCGGCGGGTTCCATGGTGTTTGTCAACACCGTGGTGATCGTGCAAGCGGGGTTGGGCTTGAGCCAGAGCGCGGTGGCCTTGGCGCTCGCCAGTTTCGGCGCTGGCTCCATGGTGGCCGCACTGGCCTTGCCGCGTTTGTTGGAGCAACTGACCGATCGCACGGCCATGCTCGGAGGCATCGGGGTGATGGTTGTGGGTCTGTTTGCTGGAATCTTCGTGAGCGGACACAGCTCGTTGATGGCGTTGTGGTTCGTGCTCGGTCTGGGTTACTCCACCGCGCAGACACCCTCAGGGCGCCTGTTGCGGCGCTCCGCCCACCCCGAGGACCGGCCAGCGCTTTTCGCCGCTCAGTTCGCGCTCTCGCATGCCTGCTGGTTGTTGTTCTATCCCCTGGCCGGCTGGCTGGGCGCGCGCTTCGGCATGCCTGTGAGCTTTGTAGTCCTGGGTGGAGCTGGTGCACTGGCTGCGTGGGTGGCATCTCGGGTCTGGCCGGTGCAAGACCCCGAAGTGATTGAGCATAACCACGCAGATTTGCCAGCAGGACATGCACACATGCTGGGTGCTGTCGCCAGCGGGGATAGGGTGCGCCATGCGCACACCTTTGTGCTGGATGACCAGCACCCGCATTGGCCCGGCAAGGACAGCAGAACATAAGCCTTGCGTTCGAAATCGCACATACGGCGATATCAACGTGGCGCATCATGCAAAGCATGCTGCGCACCTATATCCAGTTCGAACGGGCGGCCTATGGATCACGATTGGGTGCAGGTCACATCCCGTTGCTCACATTTCGGGATTTACTTGACGTAGATCAATCGATTTGTCGTGGTACGTCCTTAGCCTAGTCCCCAGGCAAAAGACATTCACCATGAAAATCTCCACCGGCATCCGGACGAAGCGCATCACCACATGGGTGTTGTTGATGGTGTGGGTGTTCGCGTTGGCTTCGGGCGTCGCGAACGCCTGCTTGCTTGACTCGCCTGCGCGCCACATCTCGGCAGTCCAGGACGAGCACTCGAATGCCGGCAGGGAGTCGTGCCTGAAGGTCTGCGATGAGGGAGCGCAAGCGCTGCCCAAGGCTTGCTCGATCGTTGACCACGTCGATCCAGGTTGGGCGCCTTGGTTTGCTACCCTGTGGACGGGTTCGCCGCAAAGCGCCTCGCCTCCTGGCCGAATGATCGGAGCGACGGTACCCATCGTCGGTCTCCCCCTCAGGGTTCGCTACTCGCGACTCTCGCTGTAGCCACCTTGTTGTCTGGCCCCAGCCATCGGGCTGTTCGGGACACCGTCCGCTCTTCATCGGGACTGTCTTGTCCCCGTGTGCGCAGGACTTATCCACCTGAAGCCAACCAGTGGGCAGCGCCTCGCGCCGAGCACTCGGCGCGCTCCTCTCCAACCCTCCAATGAACCAGGAGTTCCCATGAAACCAGCACGCCTACGCCTCCTTTTCACCCACACCGTGAGGACAGTGTCATGAACCACCCCAAAGACAATGCGGCCACGCCGCCTTCTTCCGGCTACGGATTTCACTGTGTCCTGCCACCGCAGGCCTTCGCGCAGGGGGTTGCCCTGGTGACCGAAGCGCTCAAGGCGGAAGGCTTCGGCATCCTTACCGAGATCGACGTCCAGGCCACCTTGAAGGCCAAGCTGGGTATTGACGGGCCACCCTACCGAATCCTGGGTGCCTGCAATCCACCGCTGGCCCACCGGGCGCTGGAGGCGGAACCCGACATCGGCCTGCTGCTGCCGTGCAACGTCATCGTGCGGGCAAAACCCGATGGCCAACTTGTTGTCGGTTTCATGGACCCGGTCGCAGTGATGCAGATGACCTGCAATCCTGAAGTGGCACGCGTCGCGCACGAAGTTCGCCAGCGGCTCGAGCGGGTGCGTTCTGCGCTGACCCCTGCGGCTTCACCTGTTCACCCTTGAAGGAGAGCTCCATGTTCAATGGCTATGGTTACATGATGGGTATGCATGGCGGATGGTGGATCCTGCTGCTGGCGATTGGCGCCGCGCTGTTTTACGTCTGGCAACGCCCGGACCCGGGTGGCAAAGAGACAGACGACACGCCTCGGGAGACGCCGCACCAGTTGCTGCGCAGGCGACTGGCCAGCGGGGCGATCACACCCCAGCAGTACGAAGAACACAAAGCATTGCTTGACCGCGACAACTGAAGAAAGTCCCTTATGTTGAAAAGAAGACAACTGATTCAGTTGGGTGGTCTGGTGGCTGTGGCCGGTGCGGGAGCCGCCGTGTGGACCGCTTTCGGGTCGCGTGGCATGCATGGCTCGCAGGCCTTGGGCGTCGGGCCGTTTCGCCACTACCCCTTTGATCCGGTGGCTGCCGAGAATTTCCGGCAAAAGCTCTTCATCCCGGTCGCCAGCGGGCCGTTCGGTGTGCTCAGCGTGTCCGGGCCGCTGACGCTGCGCGCCACGGCGGCCAGCTTCCCGCTGCTACCCGGTCCGCCATCACAAGGCCCTTCGCCCTTCTTGCAGTACCAGACCGAGCACGGTGGAGTGACTTTCCAGAACCCTATCCTGCGCATCGAGAGCGGCGCGCGTTTCACCGCCCGCTTGGACAATGGCTTGACCGAGCCGACCATCATCCACTGGCACGGACTGCACACACCGGCCAGGATGGACGGCCATCCCGGCGACACCATCGCGCCGGGAGCGCGCTATGAATACGACTTCATAGTGCGCAACCGTGGCGGCACCTACTGGTATCACACCCACGCGCACGAGCTGACCGCCAAGCAGGCTTACAACGGCCTGGCGAGTTTTTTCCTGGTGGATGACGAAGACCAACGCAAGTTGGCAAAGGCGCTCGACCTGAAGCTGGGTGTGACAGACCTCCCGCTGGTGATCCAAGACAAACGGTTCGACGCACTAGGCCACCTGGTGTACCAGCCCGACATGCACGAATCGATGATGGGCTGGCTGGGTGACATCGTGCTGGCGAACCTGACGCCGAATGCGGTGCACGAGGTCACCCCACGCACCTACCGGCTGCGGCTGCTCAACGGATCGAATGCCCGCATCTACCGACTGGCCTTCGCCCGAGGCGATACCTTGCTGCCCTTTACCGTCATCGGTACTGACGGTGGCTTGATCGAAAAACCAGAGGTGGTGACCCAAGCCTTTCTGGCGCCTGGCGAGCGCCTTGATGTGCTGTTCGATGCCGCCCAGGCACAACCCGGGGACACTGTGTTTCTGAAGAGCTTGTCTTTCGACCCGATGGAGAATGAAGGGGCTGCGGGCAACATGGGCGGCCCGGGCATGGGCCAGATGATGGCCGGCATGGGTTCGTCACGGTTGGCGCTGGGTGAGACTTTCAACGTGCTCAAGCTTTCGGTGGTGTCCGGGGAGCGCATCACAGCCCCACTGCCAGCAACGCTGTCCAGGATCCAGCCGCTGCGCAGCGAAGGCGCTGCCGAGCGACAGATCGAACTGTCGATGCAAGCCATGCGCTTCCTCATCAACGGACGCACCTTCCGCATGGACGAGATCGCCTTCGATGTGAAGCAGGGTGCGGTGGAGATATGGCGGATCAGCAACCCGGCATTGGGCATGCCGCACCCGATGCATCTCCACGGGTTTTCGTTCCAGGTACTCGAACGCTTGAACAGCCCGCCCCAGTTGTCGGACATGGCGCGTTTTGGCAAGGGCAGAACTGTCAGTGACCTGGGCTGGAAAGACACCGTCCTCGTGTGGCCGGGTGAGACGGTGCGCATCGCAATCGACTTTTCGCACGATTTCCCAGGTGACCAGACTTACCTCTTTCATTGCCACAACCTTGAACATGAAGACGCGGGGATGATGATCAATTTCAAGGTGCGCACTTTGTGACCTCCAAAGGTCGAAATGGATCAGCAGGTCGGTGTAGACGCATCCGACCGTCGGCTGGCTCTTGCGCATGACATGGCGATGCATGCGTGAGGCCGATGTAGCATGACTGCCATCTTGTTCACTCTTCAGCTGGAAAGCACAGCCGGGCTTCCATGCCTGCGACCCGGCGCGGCTCCAGGTGAAACTCGCCGCCATAGCGCCTTGCGATGGCATCGACGATGGACAGGCCCAGGCCGCTGCCGGTATCGCCCTCCACATTGCCGCTGCCGCGTCGCCAGAACCGCTGCGCCGCTTGTGCAACTTCGGCAGCGCTCATGCCTGGGCCTTCGTCGAGGACGCGGAACGCCACATGGCCTGGCAGCCGTTCGATCCGCAGCACGACCGAGCCCGGTCTGAGCGAATGTCGCAACGCGTTGTCGAGCAGGTTGCGCAAAGCCGAAACCAGCAACGCCTCGGGCATTGCCAGCGATGCTGCGTTTGCCGTGGCCTGCAACTCAACGCACCGGACGCTGGCCCCACCGACCTGTGGGGCGACGGCCGAGGCATCTTCGATCGCCTGCTGCGCTGCATGCAGCAGATCGACCCGCAGCGCATGCTCAGGCTTCACCGCTCCTTCGATCCGCGCGAGCGACAACAGTTGTTCGAGCGTGCGATGCAGCCGCGCCACACCTTGCTGCGCATTGGCCAGCGCCTCGCCCGCGGCGCCATGCAATCCAGATTCTCCGCACGCCAGGCGCAGCACCTGCAGATGCGTCTTGATGGCGGTCAGTGGCGTTCGCAGTTCGTGTGCGGCGTCGTCGGTGAAGCGCCGCTCGCGCTCGATCACGTCCTGCACGCGCACCAGCAGGTGGGCGATGGTGTCGATCAGCGGCTGCAGTTCGGGTGGCGCGTCGATGGCGGGCAGGGGCGATTGGGCATCCGCGCGCCGGTTCAGCAGCGCCGTTCGCACCCGTTCGATCGGGGCCAAGCCCCGCCCGACGCCAATCCACAGCAGCACCAGGCTGACCGCCATCGCGATGGCAAACGGTGCCGCCGCGGAGAGCGCAATTTCGCGCAGCAGGCCTTCGCGTGCATCCATGCGGTCGGCGGTGGCAATGCGCACCTCGCCGACTTGCAGCACGTAAGTGCGCCAGGGTTTGCCGCCGTAGACGGAGGTGCTGTAGCCCAAAGCCGCACCCTCCAGCCCGGGGCTGGTGGCGGTCCGCGCTATCGGCTGGATCGCAACCTCGCCGCGAACCAGGCTGACCTCGCACGCCAGGCCGTCGCGCGCGATCACATCGAGCGGCAACACGGGCGGTCCGTTGACCTGCAGGCGTTCGGCCGGAAGGCGCGCGACCAACCCAGCCACCATGCGCGCCGAGGCCGCCAGCCGCTCGTCCAGAGCGCTTCGCAGTTGCTCACGCACATCCATGAACATCCACACCGCCACGACGCTCCACAGCAGCGTCAGCGAGAACCCGATGATGGTGACCAGGCGCAGGCGCAGCGTCATCGCTTTTCCTCGACAGCAGAACCGGCCTCACCCAATCGGTAGCCCAAGCCGCGCACCGTCTCGACGATCGCAGGGCCGAGCTTGCGGCGCAGGTGGTGGATGTGTACGTTCACGGCGTTGCTTTCCACGTCGGTCTCAAAGCCGTACAGACTGGCCTGGAGTTGCTCCAGGCTCAGAATGCGGCCGGGGTTTTGCAGCAGCGCGCTCAACAACGCGAGCTCGCGTCGCGAAAGCTCGACGCGCACGCCATGCAGTCGAACCTCGGCGCTGGAGGCACTGAAGGTCAGGCTGCCGTGTTCGACAAGGTCGCTGCTGCGGCCACTGGCGCGGCGCACCAGTGCATGCAGTCGGGCCACCAGCTCGTCGAGCTCAAAAGGCTTGAGAAGGTAATCGTCGGCGCCGGCCCGCAGGCCCGCGACGCGGTGTTCGAGCGCGTCACGCGCCGTCAACACAAGCACGGGGATCGCCTGCCTCTGGGCGCGCCAGCGCGCGAGCACCGCCATGCCGTCTTCGTCTGGCAGGCCGAGGTCGAGCACACAGACATCAAAGTGCGACGCGCCTACCGCTGCACGCGCCTTCGCGGCGGTGTCGACGTGGTCCACGGTCACGCCGAGCAGACGCAGCCCGGCGACGATGCCACTGGCAACGAGACGGTCGTCTTCAATCAGCAGGACGTGCACAGTAGTTTTCGCAGGGGCCACTGACGAGGCTCACGGTCGACAATCAGCATCAACGATGCGACGACGGCGATACACGGCCTGATGGGTTTCATGGCGCAATTATGGTGGCTGGTGGTTGCCAGGCACGGGGGGATTCGCCGGGAAGGTTGTTAACGCCACCTTAATCGCGGCATTCAAGGATGGCGTTTCCGTGACACCCCGTCACGCTTTGATACCAGCCCATGCCCGTACTTTCCGATCGCCTTCGAAGCAGCCTGCGCGCTGCCCTCGCTGCCCTCGCTGCCCTGGTGCTGCTGTGGGGCGTGGCCTGGCCGGCTCACGCGGCTGAAGAGTTCCTGCAGCCCGAGCAGGCCTTTCGCCTGCAGGTGACGAAGTCCAGCGCCGACCAGTTGCACCTGAGCTGGACCATCGCGCCGGGCTACTACCTGTACCGTGATCGTATGGCGGTGACCGCATCCTCTTCTGGGACACGCGTGCAAACCGAACTCCCGCCCGGCATCCGCAAGGACGACCCCAACTTCGGCGTGATGGAGGTCTACCACGGCGCGGTCTCGATGAAGGTGTCGCCCGCCGGTGCCGCCGCACTCGACGTGACTTGGCAGGGTTGCGCTGACGCTGGGCTGTGTTATCCGCCGCAGACGCAGACGATTCAGGTGGCCGACGTCTCGTCGGACACCGCCACCGCAGCACCCGCTGACTTATCGGTACGAGCGCAAGAGCCGGGCGCCCCCGGCCTGTGGAACAGCGTTTCCGGCAGCGACACCCAGATCACCCAGTGGTTGGGAGAACGCTCGCTAGGTTGGACCTTGCCGCTCTTCTTCCTGCTCGGCATCGCGCTCGCGTTTACGCCTTGCGTGTTGCCGATGTTGCCCATCGTCTCCGGCATCGTGGTGGGTAGCCGGGCGCCGCCGCGGCGCGCGTTCGCGCTGTCCATGGCGTTCGTGCTGCCCATGGCGCTGACCTATTCGGCGCTGGGCGTGGCGGCAGCGCTGGCCGGCGCGAACCTGCAGGCGATGTTGCAGAACCGCTGGACGATGCTCGCCTTGGGCGGTATTTACGTCGTGCTCGCGCTCGGCATGTTCGGCGTCTTCACTTTGCAACTGCCCGCCCGACTGCGCGACAAGCTCGACGGCGCAAGCCGTGGCCTGCGCGGCGGATCGTTGCCGGGCGCAGCGGCCATGGGCGTGCTGTCGGCTCTGCTCGTCGGCCCGTGCATGACGGCGCCGCTGGCGGGTGCGCTGCTCTACATTGCCCAAAGTGGCAACGTTGTTCAAGGCGCGCTGCTGCTGGCGGCGCTGGGTCTGGGCATGGGCACGCCATTGGTGATCGTCGGCACACTGGGCTCGCGTTTCCTGCCGAAACCAGGTCCGTGGATGGATCGCGTGAAGGGCGCGCTCGGCTTCGCGCTGCTCGGCACGGCGGTTTGGATGCTGGAACGCGTCGTGCCCGAGCCAGCCGCATTGCTCATGTGGGGCGCGCTGCTGCTGGCTGTGGCGGTGACTCTCGTTCACACGTCGTCCCGCAGCGCTGCAGCTGTCGCTTCCAGCGGGTCCCCAAACCTGCTCGCGATCCGCACGCTGGCGGTGCTGGCCGGTCTGTGGGGCAGCAATGGTGCTCGGCGCGGCGGGCGGTGCGGTGGATCCCTGGCGGCCACTGACGTTCGCTGCGGCGTCGGCAACGGGCCTGGCGCAAACGACGAACTTAAAGTTCGAACCGATCGCCAGCGAAGCCGAACTTCAGGCCCGACTGGCCGCCGCGCGGGCGGCGGGGCAACCCACCCTCGTTGACTTCTATGCCGACTGGTGCATCTCCTGCAAGGCGATTGAGAAAGAGGTTTTCGGAGATCCCCGCGTGCAACGCTCGCTGGCCGGCGTGCTGCTCCTGCGTGCCGACGTGACCGCGAACGATGCCCGTCACCGTGAGCTGATGCGTGCCCACCAGGTGATTGGCCCGCCGACCGTGATGATGTTCGATGCAGCTGGACGCGAGCGGCGCGATGCCCGCCTGGTCGGTGAATTCACGGTCGAGCAGTTCTTGCAGCGACAGCCTGGGCCACCCACACCCGACATGGGAGCTCCCGCATGAACCAGTCCTTGCAGATCGGTCCTCTGTCGCTGCCGTATTCGGTACTGCTGGCACTGTTTGCCATCGCGCTTGGAAGGTGGGTCGCCAGATGGATGGCAAAGGCGGCAGGCATTGAGGCCGAGCCCACGTTGATGCGCATGCTGTTTGTCGGTCTGTTCGCGGCACGACTCGCCTTCGTCTGGCAATGGCACGAGCAGTATTTCGATGCTCCGCTGAGCATCCTGGACATCCGCGACGGCGGTTGGGAGCCCACTGCGGGTGTTGTGGCGGCCTTGCTGTTCGGCCTGCAACGCGCGCAACGCGATGCAGGCATGCGCAAACCCGTGTTCGCTGCTGCGATCACCACAGGCATGGTGCTCATGCTGGGTGGCTTCGCTTCCGTGTTGATGTCGACCACACCAGTGCCCTTGCCGCCGCTGGCGCTGACCTCGCTCAATGGCCAGCCGGTGTCGCTTGCGGGCTTTGCAGGCAAGCCCACCGTGGTCAACCTTTGGGCCACCTGGTGTCCGCCGTGCGTGCGCGAGATGCCCGTGATGCAACAGGCACAGACCGCCTACCCGGACGTGAACATCGTCTTCGTCAATCAAGGCGAAGACTCAAAAGCGATTACCAGCTTCCTCAACCGGCACAGCTTGACGCTGCGCAACGTGTTGCTCGATCCGAAGCGTCTGACTGGCGCGGCGCTCGGCCATCGCGCCTTGCCGACCACGTTGTTCTTCGATGCGCAAGGAAAGCTTGCCGACACCCGCATTGGCGAGCTGTCGCAAGCCACGCTCACACAGCGCCTCACAAGCCTTCGCGCCGACTCACCCCCGTCACAACAACTCACTTCGCCATGAATCATCAAGACACCCCCGCCTGCGCATCACTTCTTCCTTCCGCAACCATGTCCACCGTGGTCGTGCTGATCGCCCTCGCATCAGCCGTATCGCTGGCCTTCGCTGCCCCGCCGCTCCCCGCACCGCTGCAGGCGTTGGAGAAGAAAGGTCTGAGCCTCGTGGGTAAATTTCCCAGCCCGAGCGGAATGACGGCCTACGCTGCCCACGCGGGAACCGAGCCGATGGCGTTGTACTTGATGCCCGACGGCAAGCATGTGATCGTCGGGACGCTGTTTGACGCCACCGGCAAGAACCTCACCGTGACCGGGCTGGAAAAAGTACTCGCCCAGCCAATGACCGAGGCGGTCTGGGGCAAACTCGAGAAGAGCCACTGGATTGCCGACGGTCGCGAGGACGCGCCACGAACGGTCTACGTCTTCACCGACCCCAACTGTCCCTACTGCAACAAGCTGTGGGCCGATGCACGGCCTTGGGTCGACACGGGCAAAGTACAGCTTCGCCACGTTATGGTGGGTATTCTGACGCCGACCAGTGCCGGCAAGGCAGCAGCATTGCTGGGCGACAAGAACCCGGCAGCCGCTTTGGACGCATATGAACGCAGGCACGTCGCGTCGAATGCAAAGACGCTGGCCAGCGGGCGGCCCAAGCCCCTGGGTGATGACAGTCTGAAACCGCTGTCGGTGGTTCCTGCCGGGATCGCAGCTCAGCTCGATGCGAATGCTGCGCTGATGGCCTCTTACGGCCTGCAAGCGACCCCGGCTTTGGTCTGGAAGGACACCAAGGGCGGCGTGCAGATGCGCCAGGGCGCGCCGGAGTCCGATCTAGCTGCCATTTTCGGGCCACGATGAGCGCGGAAAGCTGCATCGATTGCACCGTTCGCCAACGCACAGAAGATTCGTCCACCGCGTGGTGCACTGTGATGCTAGGAATGCAGTCTCGAAATGATCCGCACGTCGGTATCACCTACACATCGAGTAGGTCTGTCGGGCAGGCTGAAAGAGTCACCACCGACTCACATCATTCTTTCAAGGACTCACACATGACCCACTTCTCCAGGGAGCTTTCAGCATTAACTGCGGCATTGGTGTTGGCCGCCGGTGTGGTGGGCCAGGTCCAGGCTCAAAGCGTCGTCAATGTGTACGGCCCCGGCGGCCCGGCCCCAGCAATGCAGGAGGCTGCCAAGGCGTTTGGCGCCACAAACAACATCACCGTGAACGTGGCTGCAGGACCCACCCCGCAGTGGATCGACAAGGCAAGAGAGGATGCCGACGTCATTTTCAGCGGCGCCGAAAACATGTTTACCGATTTCGCCAAGGCCTTGCCGGGCGCCTTCGAATTGAAGGACGCGTATCCGCTTTACTTGCGACCCGCGGCAATACTGGTGCGGCCCGGCAACCCGAAGAACATCCGTAGCTTTCGCGACCTGCTGACCCCATACGTCAAGCTGCTGACTGTCGCCGGTGCTGGGCAAACCGGATTGTGGGAGGACGTGGCGGGGCGCACCGGAGACATCGCGATGGTGCGGGCGTTTCGCAAGAACATGGTCTTTCCCGAGGCCGCCAGCAGTGGCGCAGCCAAGGAGCAGTAGGCACAGCAGAAAGACATCGACGCGTGGCTGATCTGGAACATCTGGCAGGTGGCCAACCCCGATCTGGCGCAGGTCGTCGAACTGGATGAGCCGTTTCGCATCTATCGCGATGCTGGCGTGGTGCTGACGCGCAAGGGAGAGACCGATCCGCAGGCCACCGCCTTTGTGGCGTTCCTGAAGTCGCCAGCCGGGCAGGAGATCTTTGCCACATGGGGTTGGGATGCGCGCCCAGTTGCCTCCGTCGGCGGTGCCCGATCCGCTGCGCCATTGAGCGTGTCGGGCCAGGCGGATGTCGAGCGGCGATTCGCGCGCATGGACACGAACCGTGACGGTGCGGTCACCTGGGAAGAGGCAGCGCCCTCGCGAGCGCGCGAATTCGACGCCATGGACAAGAACAACGACCGCCGCATCACGGGTGTCGAATTTCGTGGCCAGCTGCCGATCGGCAGTTTCGACATCAACACGGACGGCACTGTCTCGAAAGCTGAGTTCCTCGCTACGCATCGATCGATGTTCATGCAGTTCGATGCTGACGCGAATCAGCGAATCTCAATTAGCGAGTTCACTACGGCACAGCGCGCTACCGCGAAACAGGCCGTATTGAATTGATCCCCAACATGATCATCACAACACGCATCGATCGTATCGGCTCGCACTTCACCGCCGTGGTGATTGGGGCGATGCAACTCCTGCTGATGATCGTGATCACGGTAGCGGTGCTGGAGTTGTTCTGGCTGTTCTTCACCAGTGCCGCCGATTGGCTTCGCAACGTGGACTCGGTGCCAGACCTTCAACTGGCCGTCCAGAGACGCTTTGCAGGCGTGCTGCTGATCCTGCTTGGCCTGGAGATACTCGAATCGCTGAAGATCTTCTTCACTGAGCACAAGGTCCGGCTCGAATTGATTCTCATCGTGGCGGTTATCGCCGTCAGCCGCCACATCATTCAGCTTGACTTCGAACACACCGACGGGCTCGTCCTCATCGGCATCAGTGCGCTGGTGATCTCGCTGACTGCGGGTTACTTCCTGGTCAGGTGGAGAACGCTGAGCAACTCCGGGCAAAGGACCGAACCGTGACCCGACAAGCAATGTTGCAACTCGGCCTGATGCGCAGTCCGCTGCCCTAGGCAGCGCGACGCAGGTCAAGTGGACCGATTCGTGATTGCCACCTCACCGCTCGAAAGACAGACATGGCTGAACGCAAACTCACGATCCTGCAGATCAACGATCTGCACGGCTACCTCGAACCGCATCCGGAAGCCTTTCGCGGTCGAGGCAAGTTCAACTACAGGACCTGCGGCGGTCTGGCGCGAATCTCCAGCATTTTCAACCGGGTACGCGCCGAGCACCCCGGAGAAGTGCTGGCGCTGGACAACGGCGACACCTTCCATGGCACCTTCGTTGCCGGACAATCCCAAGGCGAGTCAATGCTGCCGCTGATGAATGCGCTCGAATTCGATGCGATGACGCTGCACTGGGAGTTCGCCTACGGGCCAACGCAGGTACGCAAGCTAGCCGCGGGACTGATTTACCCGGCACTGGCGATCAACATCTACGACAAGGCTTCGAACCGACTCATGTTCGATCCGAGTTGCGTGATTGAGCGCGGAGGTCTGCGCATCGGCATCATTGGCATCGCTTCGAACATCGTCGACAAGAGCATGCCGCCGAGCTATTCCGAGGGGGTGTACTTCACACTGGGCAATACCGAGCTACCAGCGCACATCGAACGGCTGCGCAGCGGCGAGAAGGTCGACTTGGTGGTGGTGTTGTCGCACCTCGGCTTCGCACAGGACGCCAAGCTTGCAGCCGAGGTGTCGGGCATCGATGCGCTGATCAGCGGCCACACCCACAACCGCTTGTATCGGCCCGTCTGGGTAGGCAGCACGCCGATCATCCAGTCGGGTTGTCATGGCTCGTTCGTCGGCCGGCTCGACCTCACGGTGGACTGCGGCAAGGTGGTCGACGCACGGCATGAGCTGATCTGCGTCGATGAGCATGTCGAACCCGACGCCGAGATGTCCCAGCGTGTCAAGGAAACCATCGCACCGCATCGCGCCTTCCTCGATCAGGTGGTCGGAAAAGTACAGAGCCCACTGGACCGTGCCACCTCACTCGAAGCGTCGATGGACAACGTGCTGCTCGACGCGATTGCCGCTGCGGCAGGCACGCGCCTGGCGTTTTCCAACGGCTGGCGCTACGGTGCGCCAATATTGCCCGGCGAAGTCACGATGGAGCACCTGTGGAACATCGTCCCAACCCATCCGCCCATATCCACTGTCGAGCTCAGCGGCGACGAGTTGCGCGCGATGCTTGAAGCCAATCTGGAGCGCACTTACTCGCCCGATCCGTACTGCCAGATGGGAGGCTTCGTCAAACGCTGTCGCGGCTTGAACCTGTATTTCAAGATGGAGAACCCGAAAGGCCAACGCATCGAAGACCTGTTGGTCGACGGCGCACCAGTCCAATCGGGCCGAATCTACCGCGCCGCGATGCTGGGCGAGCAAGGCGTGCCCATGAAGTAGTCGTCCCTGAAGAATCCCCGGAGGCCGCATAAACACTGGACTTTCGGGTGATTGCCGATGGCCGAGACTCCCAGTTTGAATTCCAATAGGGGCAAATTTCTGGGAGTTCTGCCGTGCTGTTTGCCTGTGCCGCCACCGATGATTTCTTCCGTTCGCGCATCGATCACATGATCGACCTGCGCCATCCGCTGGCTGTGCTGGCCTCGCGCATGCCCTGGCAGGAGATCGAAGCGCGGGTAGCCCAGGTCTTCTCTCGCAGGGGCCGCGCTGGTGTGGCCATGCCCGATCTGGATCTCTTCGGTGAACAGGTGCAGCGTGCCGCTGTCCCCAGCAACGCAGGACGCCCCCGTGTGCCGCTGCGCATCATGATCGCGCTGCTGTACCTCAAACACGCCTTCAACGAGTCCGACGAGGGCGTCGTTGAGCGCTGGGGCGAGACGCCAACGTGGCAGTTCTTCTCGGGCCAGGCGTACTTTGAACATCGCCGTCCCTGCGACGCCACCACCCTGATCAAGTTCCGCCAGCTCCTGGGTGAGGAAGGTGTCGAAGAACTGCTGGCGCAGACCATCAACGTGGCTGTTGCTCTCAAGCTGATCAAACCGCAGGAGTTCGCCCGCGTGATCGTGGACAGCACGGTACAGCACAAGGCCATTGCTTACCCCACCGACAGCCGCTTGCTGGAGACCGCGCGCGCCAAACTGGTGGAGGCGGCCAAGGACGCCGGGGTCGATCTGAAGCAGACCTTTGCCAAGGAGGGCAAGGAGCTGGGCCGCAAGGCTGGGCGCTACGCACATGCCCGCCAGTTCAAGCGCATGCGCCGGGCCATCAAGCGCCAGCGCACCATCGTCGGACGCCTGCAACGCGAGATTGACCGCAAGGCCAGTGCCATCGGGCAAGCTGTGCGGGAGGCGCTCGCTGAGACGTTGAACAAGGCCCGGCGCATCGTGTCCCAGAGCGGCCAACGCAAAGCGGCGGATGGACAGCCCAAGCTCTACGCTTGGCACGCGCCCGAGGTCGACTGCATCAGCAAGGGCAAGGCGAGAACGCCCTACGAGTTCGGGGTGAAGGTGGGCATTGCCAGCACGCTGCGGGGCAACCTGATCGTGGGCGCGCGTGCATTCCACGGCAACCCGTACGACGGCCACACCTTGGCCGAGCAGCTGGAGCAGGCCACGATCCTGATGCAAGACAGCGTAGCCAAACCGGCGACGGCCTTCGTGGATCTGGGCTACCGGGGCGTGGACGCTGACAACCCGTCGGTGCACATCGTGCACCGGGGCAAGGCCAAGCGGATCAGCGAGCAGGAGAGAAAGCTGCTCAAACGGCGCCAGGCCATCTAGCCCATCATTGGCCACCTCAAGAGCGACCACCGCATGGAGCGCTGTCACCTCAAGGGCGAACAGGGCGACCGGCTGCACGCGGTGCTGTGCGCGGCGGGCTACAACATCCGTTGGCTGCTGCGCATGATCGCAAGGAAGGGGGTGGCCTTCCTGCAGATGGTTTATTTGCGCGTGTGCCAGATCGCGGGCCTATCGCCGAACTGGTCTCCGATGCCGCGCATGCCGCTTGTTCACGCACTCAGCAGCTCAGCCCATCGCTTGGCCTTTGCGTCAATCTGAATAAATCAGGTCCGACTCATTACGATGCAGGACGCACGGGAGAAGTTGAAGGCTTGGCAGCATGACTACAACCATCACCGTCCGCATGGCTCTCTCGGTCACCTGACCCCGAGGGAGTTCGTCAGAAAGAGGTCAGAGCAACAGCTGCAAAGCCGCCCAACTCCCGTTTAGAAGTGACCGGATATGGGGGAGACGTCAAAAGCCGCCCAACTCCCGTTTAGAAGTGACCGGATATGGGGGAGACGTCAAAAGCTGCCCAACTCCAGTTTAGAAGTGACCGGATATGGGGGGGAAGTCAGAATTAAAGGAAGAGGGCGAGTAGCCCAATAAAAGCGCACGAACTGGACCAAAGCTACTGACAACGGGCGTTCAGCAGTCGGGTTGCGACGTCAAACGCAACAAGGTCCTCTTCAGTACGCGCTGCGAGATGGGCACCTTCCAGCATGGCCAGGGTCGCGGGCGCCTCGTATGCCGGATCAAGGATTGCCGATATGGACCCGTCCCTTTGGCCGAGTTCGAACGTCGCAGTGATCCATTGCAGGATCATTGCGCGGACGGCGCTGACTTTGGCGATGACCACTTCAGACAAGCTTTCCCGGCTGGTTGAAAAGGCAACGCACAGACAAACGGTGCGGCCATCATCCAGGGCTGCTCGGTACAGGGCAATCAGGGCCTTGAGGCGTGCACCGGCGGTGGCGTGGGTTGCTTCGATCTCGGCCAGGCGATGCTGCAGGTTGGTCTGATATCGCTCGATCAATGCTTCGGAAAGATTGGCCTTGGTCGGAAAATGGTGGTGGATCGACGCTTTTCGAATGCCGATCGCCTCTGCCATATCGCCATAGCTGAAGCCGTCGAAACCCCGTGACCGGGCTGCGTGTTCAGCAAAATCCATCAGGGCGACTCTGGTGTCTCTGTTCGTTGTCATTTCAACTTTCTATGTGTCCTAGGTTTGCCAGCGCCAGCTCCGATGCTTCCAGCGCCCCCTCAAGGTATCCTCCGAATTTAGGCGCCACCTCGGTCCCGGCAAGGATCAAATCGCCATCCCAAAGTCCATTGAGAACGCGGGGCAAACCGTATCGCGAGTTGACATGTGGCGCCTGTGCGTCCAGTTCGGTCGCTGTCAAGCGGTCATAAGCCCAGTCCTTGAGACACAGAATATTTGGTGTGGCGGCTTCTGGTCCGAACAGACGGATCAACTGGGCCTGTATCTGTCGGCGCAGGGCCTGTTGGTCGGATCGCGCCCTGGGCGGCACGCCGATGAACCCGAAAAGGGCATAAGGCCCGCCTGAGGCCGGGCTGGCATCATGGATTTCGACCACCGGACCATGACGACTCATGGCATCACCGGAAAGGCCAGCCTCAAGCCAAAAAGGCCGATCATAGACAGCCACGGCCTTGGCATGGCCTGCCATCCAGGTTGCGATTCCCTCCAGCTCTGTCAACGCAGCGATTGGCAGCGTCGGCGTAAAGGACATTCTTACGGCCATGCGCGGGGGCAGGGCCAGAACCACCCGCCGTGCCTGGATGCTCACGCCATCCTCAGACGTTGCGATGATCCCCGGTGCTGCCCGGGTTAGCATACGGATCGTTGTCGAAACACGGCGTCGTTGCGCCGGAACCTCATTCTCAAGGGCCGCGATCAAGGCGCCCAACCCCCCCTCCAGCCGCCAGGCCCCCTGCATTGAGGCATACCCTCGTCCACGATGAACACGGCCCTGCTCATTCTCGAAGATCACATCGCCCTGACAGAACTGATCGAACCGGGACAGCCCTAAGCGTTCGGTGAGCGCTGCGATCCTGGGTTGTCCTGGCCAAAACCACGTGGGACCCAGATCAAAATGAGCGGCACCCTCGCGCACGGTCAGGATGCGACCGCCCAAGCGGTCACGCGCCTCGACCAAAAGGAAATCGCGGCCTTGTGCAGCAAGCTTTGCAGCCAAGGCCAGCCCGGACAGGCCACCACCGATGATCAGGGTATCGGTCAGCATCGCTCAAGACACCTCGCCAGCGAAGGACAACCGATTCGTCTTTGTTGGCCACACAGTCGTCACGATAGACACCCGCGGGTCGGTAGCGGTGGTGCTGTAAGCTCTGCCGGGGAATCTGCCGTAGCCATGGCTAAGCAGCGGGTGCTTTGGCAAATGGCAGGTGTCCTGTCTTCATCCAGATTTTCGCGCCATCGCCCGTCGCCATCGCGGACAAGCTTTGGCCTTCGGGCAGGCGCAGCCAAGTGTGCTTTCCCAGTATCTCGCCTTCCACGGTGAGAGCGCCGTTTATCACCAGCAGCTCTATCCCGCCGGACACCTCAGACTTCAGAGTTGCGCCCGCCTCAAGCCTGCTGTAAGTGACGGTCTCACGATGGTCCTCATATAGCATTGCGCTGGCAATGCCATCCACCGGGGTGCCCAGTTCGGCTTCCATGTCCTTGCGAAACTGTGTGCGATCCGCCATGTCGAATTGCCATAATTTCACAAAGATCGTGCATCCCTCGTCAGAGCCTGGCGTATGGGACGTCGTTGGGGGGTTGCGCACATAGGTGCCGACAGGAAAATCACCGTGCTCGTCTTGAAACACTCCATCGAGCACGATGAACTCCTCGCCCCCCGTATGGGTATGTGCCGAGAACTTGCTGTCCGGCGCATACCGCACGATGGTCGTGGCGCGGGCAACTTCGCCCCCAATTCGGTCCAGCATGCGCCGCTCTACCCCCTTCATGGGCGAGGGTCGCCATTCCAACTCGCGCGAATGCACCACAACACGCTTGGAAAAATCTGCGTTGATCTCCATGAAACCCACTCCTTTGACCCCTACAACCCGGAGATCGCGCATTAACCGGCAATCGAAGGACGGGCTGCAACCTTTGCACGCCAAGCATGGAGATTGTCCAGGGACTCGGGGATTTCAACCTTGGCGAAATCCGCAAACGCCAGACCCGCAAAGGCAGTGATGTCAGCGATAGAGAAGTTGTCGCCTGCGAGAAACTCATTTTCCGACAGAACGCTATCCAGATAGGCCATGGTAGCGCTAGCAACTTCCCTCTGCTTGTTGCCCCATTCGGCGCATTGCCAGGTCTCCAGATCCGGACCAAGGCCGAGAGTAGCGTGATGGAAATAGGCGCCGACCGCGTTCATCAAACCGTTTTCTGCCCGCAGATTCATCATCGTGATGCGGGCACGCTCCTTTGGGGTTGCGCCGGTTAGGGAAGGACCATCGAAAACGCCATCGATATATTCAGTGATGGCGTTGCACTGGGCGATACAGGTGCCGTCGTCAAGCTCCAGCAGGGGCACGGTAGCATCCGGATTTTTCGCTTTGAAAGCATCGCAGCGGTGCTCGCCGCTCATCACATCCACTGGGACGAATTCAACCTTGTCCGTTGCATCCTTTTCTGCCAGAGCGATGCGGACTCGCAGTGGGTTTGGAAAGCCTTTGATGTCGTAGATTTTCATTGAGTGTTCTATTGACGATTTTTGTAACGCGTCATTGTACTACCTATCAGTAGGTTGTCAATTCTTATGTGCGGCTTTACAAACAGGCCCCAGGACCAAGCGAAATTCGCTGCTTCAGCTGAGCTGAACCGTTCGCGACATTCACATGATCGGCAGGATCAGCGCGACCCAGCGACGTCAAGTGGAACACCTTCTGCGCTGTTCGGCTCTACGACTGTGACTCGCTTTCAGGTAGTGTCATGGCGCGATCTTCTTGTCTCCACCTTGTTGTGGTGGTTGCGGCCGACAGTCATGCCGTATCTCCGCCATGGAGAAGAACGCCGGGCGCCAATGAAGACTACCGCTGATTGGAGTAGTTCGCGTAGGACGTAGTCGTGGCTGGCCAGTCCGAGAAAACGCCAATCACACCCGCCTCGCGGACGAGCACGTCGAGCACACGCATCATGTCGCCTTAGGTCTTGATGGCCGAATCGAACGTCTGGTAATACAGGCCGTTGTCGCCATCGGCCAGCAGACCCGAGCGCTCCAGGGTCCAGGCAATGATGTCCAGACCGGCCGAGCGGGCGTTTCGCGCGTACTGCGAGGGCGCGATCCACTCTGAAGTGTCGGTGCTCAGCAGGGCGAAGATCGGCGGCGCCATGATGTTGATGCCCTGGCTCTTGTACTTCACGAGTTCGGCCTGGCTGGGCAGATCGGCCACGGTGTTGGCGTCGTCCGGATACACCGCCTGACGCCCAAAGGCGCGTTCAACATCAAGTCCGGCTTTGCCGGGGGGACGTGTATGCACAGGGCCACCACTGCGTCGGTCAGGTCATCAATCGAGATTCCCATTTCAGACTTGAACCACTGCGCTGACCCGTTCAGCACACCAAAGATCAAATGGCGCGCAACCGGAACCTCGACTTGCAAGCAGCCAGTCAACGAGAGCTCTTGGAGCACGGACGTCCATGTCGCTTCGTATTCACCTTGCAGCTTCGCGATGACTTTGTGCTGCATAGCATTGAGGTAGCGCGACTCGTAGAGCACCACATGCATGAAGTCGCTGTTTGGTCCCAGAATCGTTTCGAAATGCGATCGGATCAATTGCCGCAGCGTGGTCACAGCGTCATGCTCGGCAAGTAGCACGATCATCTGGCGCGCCATCGCGCTGCGCATGCCTTCCTGAATCACTTCATGCAATAGCGCATCCTTGCTTTTGAAGTGACAAAACAGTGATCCGGAATGCATGCCGACGGCGCAGGCGATGTCGCGCGTGCTCGTGCCGTTGAAGCCGTAGCGTCGAAACAGTTTGGCCGCGGCCTTGACGACATCTTGGCGGCGATTGCCTTCATTTCGCTCCTGCGGCGTCTTGCGTGGGCGGCCTCGCGGCCGCTTGGCTGCTTCGAAAGTGGGGAGGGAGCGCACGGCACACATCATCCGAAAACGAGTAGCGAGGCCTGCCAATGATGTCGGGTCGAAAGCTCAGACGACCCCGAAAACGGCGGACGGAGGCCTCGACCGTATTGCGAACATCGGTCTCGGTCTGGGTGGTCGGTACCGGGGATGACGGCCATCGGCTCAGTATGACTTAGGCAAGCCCAATACATGTTCGCCGATGTAGTTGAGCAGCATCTCGTTGTTGATGGGCGCGATTTCCAGCAGGCGCACCATGGGCCACAACGTGATGATGTCGTAGTCGCGGTCGAATCCGTAGCCGCCGTGGGTTTGCAGCGCGGCCTCTACGGCGGCCACCGCCGCTTGCGAGCCCAGCAGCTTGGCCATGTTGGCGTGGGCACCAGCATCCTCGCCGGCGTCGAAGCGCTCGGCGGCGTTGTAGGTCATCAGCCGCGCTGCCTCGATCTGCGCCTTGGCCTGCGCCATACGGTGCTGCAGTGCCTGGTAGGAGCCAATTGGCTTGCCGAAGGGCTTACGCTCCTTCGAATAGGCTACCGCCTTGGCCAGCGCATAGTCGCCCAAGCCGATTGCGGCTCCAGCGGCCAGCAGGCGCTCCGAGTTCAGGCCTTCGAACATCAGCTTGGCGCCCTTGCCGGCTTCGCCGATCAGTGCGTCGGCGGGCAGCTTGACGTTGTCAAAGAACACCATGTACTGGCGCTCGGCGGTTTCGACCTGGATGTTGAGTTGCGTCAGCTGGATTCCGGGCGTTTTCATGTCAAGCACGAACAGCGAGATGCCGTCGGTGCGATGCTTCACCTCGCCTGCCTTGGTGGTGCGTGCGATCACCAGCATGTAGTCGGCATCGCGCGCGCCAGAAATGAAGACCTTTTGGCCATTGAGCACCCAGCCATCGCCGTCCGGTGTGGCCAGTGTGGTCATGGCAAAGCTGTTGGTGCCGGCATTGGGCTCGGTGATGGCAAAACACAACTTCTTCTCGCCGGTGCAAGTCGGCGTGACGTATTTCCTGATCTGCTCGGGTGTGCCGTGGCGCATGATCGGTACCCGGCCCAGCCCTGTGACGACCAGGAACAGCGTGGGCACGCCGGCCAAAGCCAGCGCTTCATTGAGCGCGGTGATCTCCAGTACGCCGCCTCCGGAGCCGCCATACTCTTCCGGGACGGACAGGCCGAGCAGGCCGAACTCGCCGAGCTTTTGCCACAGCTCGTCGGGGAAGCGATCTTCCTTGATGCACTGGAGGATGTAGCTGCGCGGGTACAGGGTGGTGACGCCGCGGGTGGCTTCCTGCACGTCGCGGATACGCGCGCTCAAGGCGGTGGAAGCCGTGTTGGCTATCGCGGTAGTGGCCGAGGTGTTCATGGTGTATTTCTCTGTCTTGGATTGGGGGCAGGGGCGAAAGTTGTCAAAGTGCCAAGTCGGCTGGGATCGGGACTGGAAAATCGAGCAGCATCTGCGCAAAGGCTTTGCCCTGCGAGTCCATGCGAACCGAAGCGATGCCGCCGCCGCCCAGGGCTTCGTGCATCAGAAAGTTCAGCGCGTGCGTGCCGGGCAGGTCAAAGCGCTGCACGCTGCCCTTGACGAGGTGGGCGAACCAGGCCGCCACGGCCTGCTCGGTCAGGGCGGCGCGGATGAAAGGCAGGTAGCCGGGTTGACGCGCCAGGACGCCGATGTTGGCGGCGTCGCCCTTGTCGCCGCTGCGGCCCCAGGCCAGCTTCACCAGCGGCACTATGCGCGTGCCGCGCGCATAGGCGTCGGCGGCAGGCAGCGGGCCGCCGACCTGGGGCAGGGTCGCCGGATCAAACGCCTGGCCGTGCCATGGCGGTGCCGCCACGGTCTTGTCGCCCATGTCGATGCTCGCGGCCAGCTGGGTCTTGGGGATCAGGCAGGAAAACAGCCGAACCACCGGTTGCACCTTGGGTCGACCACCGGTGAAGCCCGTGATGGCCGGGGCCGACATCAGGGCCATCGGCGCCACTTCGCGCGAAAACAGTTCGAGTGCGTCCTTGACCGGGTGGCGCACGCCGACCTTGAGCATCACTTCGCGCGCATCGGGCCGAGCGTGGGGGCCGTAGGTGTCTTCAGCGCCGATGGCCTCGACACAAGTTTCGGTGAAGTCGGGCCAACCGCGCTGTGCATAGTGTCGCCGCATGCGCGCCAGCATTGCGGCGCCGACGCGCTGCCCCTTGGCGCCGGCATTGATGCCGCCGATCATGAACAAGCTCATGGCCCGAAAGCCGTCGGCGTAGGTGACGCTGACTTTGGCCTGATCGGTCGGCGGGAGGCCGCGCGCGCCCTTGACCTCGACGCGGTCGGGGCCGATCTGCGTCAGCGTGACGCTGGTGAAGTCGCACACCACATCGGGCAGGATGTAGGCGCGCGGGTCGCCGATTTCATAGAGCATCTGCTCGCCCACCGTGGAGTGGCAGACCAGCCCGCCAGTGCCTTCGGGCTTGGTGATGACGAAGCTGCCGTCGGCGCGGCACTCGGCGATGGGAAAGCCCATGTCGTCCCAGCCCGGCACCGAATCCCAGTCAGTGTAGTTGCCGCCGGTGGCCTGCGTGCCGCACTCGATCAGGTGACCAGCCAGGCTGCCCTGCGCGAGCAGATCGTGGTCGGCGGCGGTCCAGCCAAAGGCATGGATAAGCGGCGCCAGTGTGACCGCGCTGTCGACGCAGCGGCCAGTGACCACGACGTCGGCGCCGGCATCGAGCGCCGCGGCGATCGGGAAGGCGCCCAGATAGGCGTTGGCGCTCATGACTTTTTGTGGAAAGGGGCTGCCCGCGAACATCTCTTGGATGTTGGCCGAGCGCAGGGCCTCAACCTGGGGCATCAGGTCGTCGCCCAGCACGGCGGCGATGTTCAGATCGACACCTTCGGCCTGTGCTGCAGCCACCAGCGCAGCGCGACAGGCAGACGGGTTGACACCGCCCGCGTTGGCAATGACCTTGATGCCGCGCGACTTCAGTTCCTTCATCAGGGGCTGGAGGGTGGTCACGAAATCCGGTGCATAGCCCTGTGCCGGGTCTTTGGCCTTGGCGCGGCTGAGCAGCGACATGGTGATTTCGGCCAAGTAGTCGAACACCAGGACGTCGATGTTGCCGCGCTGCACCAGTTGGGCGGCGGCGAACTCGGAGTCGCCCCAGAAGCCCGAGGCGCTGCCAATACGAAGGGTTATTTTTTTCATGGATGTCTCCGGGTTATTCGGGGGAGCGGGGTCAGCGCGGGGTGGATGCAATACTGCGCGGCCAGAACACGCGCCAGATACCCTTGGCGGTGGCGCAAACTGTGCCATTGGCATCCAGGAACTCCCCTTCGGCAAATGCCGTCGTGCGGCTGATGCGCACCACCTTGCCGCGTGCTTCGAAGCTATCGCCCACGGCGGCATTGAGGAAGGTGATGTCGAGGTTGATCGTGAACTGGCGAAGCTCGAAGGGATCAATGTCGGACGCCTCGGGCATGGCCAGCAGCGAGGAGATGATGGCCCAGCCAAGCGCACCGTCGAACATATAGGAGATGACGCCGCCATTGAGCACGGTGTCCGAACCGCCGCCGCCGCGTTGGGTGGGAAGGGCCTTAGGAAGTCGTACAACAGCTCGGCCTACAGCTGTTTCTTCAACTTCAAGCCCTTGCGCCTTCAGAAAAGGGCTATCGTTCCAGCCTTGCTTGCAAGCTGCGATGCGGTCAAGGTTGGGGGCGTTGGTATTCATATTGAGCTCCTGTGGGTTGTCTAAAAAGCGTATGGGGTTCAAAGCATCGCGAGTTGCTCGATGCGTTGCACATGGGCCGCCAACGAACGGCGCGCCAGTGGCCAGAGCGCTGCGGGGGTGTCGTCATAGGCCAGAGTTAGCCAGTCGTCCAAGCCGCCTTGCGGGACGGCGCGCATGGCCGCTAGCACCCTGGCCTCGCGCCGCAGGCGGTGCGCCTTTAGCTGCGCAATGGACTGCGCCGCCCAGCCAATGACGTGACCGTGCGCCGGCAGGATGAACTCGATACCGTCCTTCTCGCAGATCTGCGCCAGGCGGTCCAGCGAATCGAGATAGGCGCTCATGTCGCCATCGGGCGGGTCAATGATGGTGGTACTTCCGCTGAGGATGTGGTCGCCCGAAAACAGCAGACCGTCTTCTTCGAGGATGAGGCAGAGGTGGTTGGCTGCGTACCCTGGTGTATGGACCACGCGCAGGGTGCTTTTGTGCTCGCCATCGTGCAGCATCAGGCGCTCGCCGTCGGCCAGAGCTCGGTCGGGGGCGAAGACAGCCGTGGAGCGGGCAGTGGCGGCGCA
Organism: Hydrogenophaga sp. RAC07; assembly: GCF_001713375.1. Lineage (NCBI taxonomy): Bacteria > Pseudomonadati > Pseudomonadota > Betaproteobacteria > Burkholderiales > Comamonadaceae > Hydrogenophaga > Hydrogenophaga sp. RAC07. The sequence continues at coordinate 3,009,879 of NZ_CP016449.1, read as the reverse complement.
AGCCAGGCCCAGCACCGGCGGAGTATGGCCTGCCAGGCGGGCGCAGGCCTGGGCCAGCGGCTGCGCGGCGGGGGAGTGGTCCGGGTGCGAGTGGGTGCAGACGATGGCCGTGATCTGGCCTGCCGTGAAAGCGAGCAGGCGCTCGATATGGTCGTTCAGCAAGGGGCCCGGATCAATGACGATGTAGCCGCTGGACGCGTCTCCAAGGATGTAGCTGTTGGTGCCGGGGCCGGTCATGATGCTGGCGTTGGGGGCGGTGAGACGATGCAGGTGCCGCAACAAGGGCACCGGCCGCTCGTGTTGCCAGTCCAGCGGGTGCTCGAGCTGGCCGTCCGGGCAGACCAGCGCGAGTTCGCCGTACGGCGCTTCATGCTCCATGAAACGCTGAAGTTGACCGCTGACCAGACCACCCCGAGGGCAGGAGTTCCACAGTGGCACGTCTTCGGTACAGGCCGCCAGGGCCTGCTCGGCTTGCTCGAAATCCGCCAACCAGTGCAGGGTGCGGATGGTTGGAAAGATCATGAAAAAGTTGCCGGCTTGGTGTTTCGTCAGCGCATCCTCGGGCCTGACCCAGACGGGCTCGAACTGTTCCATTTCGTCGGCCACCGGCTCCTGCTGGTCGGGCATCAGCGCAACGAAGAAGGCGGTGTTGAAACGCTTGGGCACGCTGCGATCGGTGGTCCAGCAGGCCAGCATGCGCGCCCGATCGAGCGTTAGTGACCAGCCCTGGCTTTGCAGTTGCGGGTACAGCGCTTCACTGCGGTCCAGCGCTTGAAGGTGGGTGCGGGTGATGGGCTTGTCATCGGCCTGCACCGCCAGCAGGATGCCCAATTCCTCGAAGGTTTCCCTCAGTGCAGCCAGTGCTGCCGTGCGGTAGCGTCCGCCCGCGTTGGGGGCGCGTGCCAGTGTATGCGCCTGGTGGTCGTCAGCGTCCACTCGCCCGCCGGGGAAAACATAGGCTCCAGGCAAGAAGCTGGCTTTTGGCGAGCGCCGGGTCATCAACACTTCGACGCCAAGCGCACCATCACGCAGCAGCAGCAGGGTGGCGGCCGGGTGCGCGGTGACCGGCTCTCTGTGGGGGTGGAGCTGCAATGTGGGGCGGACCATGGGCAGTGTCTGTTGAGCGAGGATGTGGGTTTGGGCTTCAGGCGCTGGCAGAGTGGGTGCGCAGCAAGGCGTCGAGCGTGCTTTCCAGGTGTGCGAGGGAATTGCATTCGCGCGCGATGTGGCAATAAGGGGCGTAGCGCTTCATCTCCGAATCGCCCAGGCCCCAGAACGACACCGGCTCGGGGTTGAGCCAGATGACCCGGCGCGCGCGCTGGTAGAGCAGTTGCATGACTTGAGCCTGGGCTTGACCGCGGTTGTTGCGCGCGTCGCCGAGAATCAGCACGGTGGTGCGGCGATCGATGTCCTCGAGCAACTGCGCCTCGATGTCGAGCAGCGTCTGCCCATAGTCGGTGCCACTGCCGCCCACCGCCTGCATCACTTTGTCGACCGCCTGTTCGACCGGCAGCGACTCAAAGGTGTCGCTCACCTCGACCAGGTGGTTGGTGAAAGCGAAGCTGCGCAGGTCGCTCACCTGCTCACCCAGACTGTGCAGGAACAGCAACAAAAAACGCGCGTACTGGCGCACCGAGCCGCTGACGTCGCAGATCGCCACCACGCGTGGCCGGTCCACCACTTTGGAGCGCCAGAAGGTCTCGAACATTACGCCATCGTAGGCAGCGTTTTTGCGCAGGGTCTTGCGAAAGTCGAGCTGGCCGCGCACCCGCTTCTTCTTGCGCCGCGAGTGGCGATCGGCCAGTCGCTGGGCGATTTTGCTAACGATGACGTGCATGCGCGCGAAATCACGCTTTTCGATGTTGGAGAGCTTTTGCGATTGCAGGAAGTCGTCGTGCAACTGGCGCGTCGGTGCCGTGCCGTAGAGCGCGAGTTTGCGTTCGACAAAATTGCGCACCTCCTCGAACAATTTCTTGCGCATCCGTTCGAGGTCTTTGGCACGCTCGGGCGCCAGCGTCTGGCGTTTGGCGTCAGAGATTTCGCGGTCCAGCAGCTCCAGCCCCATGGCCTGCTGGATCTTTTGGGTGTAGTAGCCCTTTTGGGTGAAAAACCAGATGTCGGTCAGGCCCACCTCGCGCGCGGCTTCCTGCATGCGCTTTGCCAGTGCCGCAGACTCACCCGACAGCAACAACTGCGACAAGGCCTGGCCACCGCTGCCCTGACAGCCGCCCGGCCCACCGGAACCGGTTGCGGTCTGTTTGTTTTGGGCTGGGTCCGGCAGGTCTTGCGCGGCCATGGCGTCTGAAGCGGGGTTGGCGTTGGGGTCGGTGTCGGGCCTGAAGGAGGGCTTGGCCGGACTGCCTTGCGCGGCCATGTTTTCGAAGGAATTGAAACGGAAGAAGCGGTCAAAGGCCTCGTCGTACAGGGCGCGATCCGGGGTGGTTTTCGCCAGTGTCGTGCCCAGTGCGCTTTTCAGGAGGGTGCGGTCGCTCCAGCCGACCAGCGCCACGGCGCGCGCCGCATCGACCTGGGCGTTGAGGCTGATCTCGAGGTCGCTGCCGCGCAGCGCCTTGAAGAAATCCTCAAGCGTGGCTTGCACGGGGAATCTCCGCATCCTTGCGCGCTTGTTGCAGCAGGGCCGGCAGTTGCTCGCTGGCCGAGGCGATGTCCTGCTCGAACTTGAGGAAGACACTGAGCGTGCCCTTCACCATGTCCAGGCTCAAGTGTTCGGCGTGCAGCAGCAGCAGCGTTTTGGCCCAGTCGATGGTCTCGCTGACCGAGGGCTGCTTTTTCAGGTCCATCTGCCGCACCGCCTGAATGAAAGCGACCAGTTCGCGGTTCAGTGTTTCCGACAGGCCTGGCACGCGGCGCTCCAGAATGCGCCGCTCCAGCTTCGCCTCGGGGAATGGAATGTGCAAGTGCAGGCAGCGGCGCTTGAGCGCGTCGCTCATCTCGCGCGTGTTGTTGCTGGTGAGAAAAACGATGGGCTTTACCTTGGCCTTGATGGTGCCGAGTTCGGGCACCGAGACCTGAAAGTCGGACAGCACTTCGAGCAGGAAAGCCTCGAACTCGGGGTCGGACTTGTCAACCTCGTCCACCAACAGCACGCAGCCGCGCTCCTGGTGCAAGGCCTGATAGAGCGGGCGCGGCTCAAGAAAGTGCTCGGAAAAGAACAGATCGTCGTGCGCATGCAGCCGCTCGATGGAGGCCGCGAGTCCCACCGCGCCTTGCATCATCTCCCCCAGTTTGTCCTTGAGGAGTTGCGTATAGAGCAATTGCTTGCCGTATTTCCACTCGTACAAGGCCTTGGATTCGTCCAGGCCTTCGTAACACTGCATGCGGATCAGGGGCACGTCGAGAATCTCGGCCATGCCCTTGGCCAGTTCGGTCTTGCCGACGCCAGCCGGGCCTTCGACAAGGATCGGCTTTTCCAGATTGAAGCCCAGATAGACCGAGGTGGCGATTTCGCGGCTGGCAATGTAGTCGACCGCAGCCAGCCGCTGCGCCAGGCCATCGATGGAGTCAAAGTGGGGTTGGTGTAGTGTTTTCACGGGGTTCCTTGGAGAGCAGCATTTTTTCGCCGGTTTGAAGTTGTCGGGATTCGGCGATGCCGCGGGCTATGCCCTGCACCAGGCGCAGATCGCGCGCCAGGTTGAGCAGGGTCGGTTCACGGTCGTCCAGGGCCGCGGCAAAGGATTCACAGGTGCCTTGCCAGCGATCAAGCAGGCGGCGCGCGCCCAGATTGAATGCCGCCAACGCCTCGTTGGGTCCGTGCTGGTCCAGGTGCTGGGCGGCATGACGTGCAACGGGCGAGAGGGCATCGAGTTCGAGTTGCAAGCCACCCAGGTCCCGGGTCAATGCAGGGGTCCGGGCGGAGCTTTGGAACCAGCGCGCCAATGTATCCAGCTCGGCTTGCATGGCGCCGAGCATGGGGCCCAGCAGCAGGGCGTCTTCGATCGCGCGCAGCGGCCGAGCGATGGTGTCGAAAGCCTGTCCAGGCTCGCCAAGGCGCTGGCTTTCCGGCACCCGGCAGCCGACAAGTTGCATGCCGCAATGGCCGAGCGGCGCCAGTCCGCGCACTTTGTCGTCCAGTTGGCGGGTCAGGCCCGGTGTGTTGACCTCAACGACGAAAGCATCGAAGCGCCTGCGCCCCTCGTGTTCGCCGCTCACGGCCAGCACGATGACGGCATCGGCTGCCGGGCCGTTGCTGACAAAGGCCTTGTGGCCGTCAAGGAGCCAGTCGCTGCCGTCCTGAATCGCCCGGCAGCTCAGGTGTTTGGGGTGTGCGCCGGTGCCGGGCTCGGAGATCGCGAGTGCCAGTAATGTGTCGCCAAGCGCCATGGATCGCAGCAGCGCACGATGCCGGTCGCTGCGCAGATTCGGCGCCAGCACGAAGCGTCCCAGCATCTGCTGCATCATCCACGCCATGCCCAGACCCAGGCTGGCGGATTCCCGGGCGACGATGCCGGCCACAGCGCTGACCTGCACGGCGTCCGTGACGGGCGCCCCGCCGTCGCTGTCGAAGCCCACACCGAGCAGGCCGCTGGCGCCGAGATGACGCCACCAGGCACGGGGGAAGCCGTGCGCGCAGTCAGGCGCTGGCGCGCCCGACAAGGCCAGGCGCATGGCCTCGGGCAGCGCCGAAGGCGGCATGTGCTGTGTGGGTGAGGCGGCGGACTTCATCCAGGGCTTCCGGCGTAAAACCCGAGCTGGCGCGCCGCCAGGTCGCGCATCACCTCTTCGGCGCCGCCACCGATGGCGTTGACCTTGACTTCGCGGTAAATGCGCTCCACCTTGACGCCGCGCATGAAACCGGCGCCGCCGTGCAGTTGCACCGCCTCGCTGGCGCAATAGGCCATGGTCTGGGTGGCCTGGTTCTTCAGCAGGCAGATTTCGCCCACCGGCGTATCGCCCTGTTCGACGCGCCAGGCGAGCAATTCCAGCATGGCCTGGGTCGCCTCGACGCGCATGGCCATGTCGGCGAGTTTGTGGCGGGTGACCTGCTGGTCGATCAGGCGGCCGCCGAACATCTCGCGCTCACGCGACCAGGCCAGCGCCTCGTCCAGGCAGACGCGGGCAAAGCCGTTGGCGCCGGCGGCGAGAAAGATGCGCTCGCGGTTGAAATTCTTCATGATGGCCTTGAAGCCCTGGTTTTCCACCCCCACCAGGTTCTCCACTGGCACGCGGCAATGGTCGAAATACAGGGCGGCGGTGTCGGAGCACCACCAGCCCATTTTTCTCAAAGGCGTTTGCGTAAAGCCGGGCGTGCCTTTCTCGATCAGCAGCAGCGACACGCCGCCTGGCCCCGGCCCGCCAGTGCGCACCGCCACGGTGTAGAAGTCGGCGCGCATGCCGGAGGTGATGAACGTTTTCGAGCCGTTGACGACATAGTGATCACCATCCCTGCGCGCCGTGGTCTTGAGGTTGGCCACGTCCGAGCCGCCGGAGGGTTCGGTGATGCCGAGTGCGCTGATCTTCTCGCCCCGCAGCACCGGCGGCAAGACGCGCTGCTTCAGCGCCTCGCTGCCCACGTTGACGATGGGCGGGCAGCCGATGGTGTGCGACAGCAGACTCGCCAGGACACCACCAGCACCGCAACGCGCCAGTTCATGCGCGGCGATGATGGTCATGAACAGGTCGCCGTCGTTGCCGCCGAAGGCTTCAGGAAAACCCAGGCCCAGCAGGCCGATTTCGGCCGCCTTGCGGTACAACGCGACAGGAAAGGACTCGGCTTCGTCCCAGGCATCCACGTGCGGACTGATTTCTCTGGCGACGAAGCGGCGCATCGCGTCGCGGAACGCCAGATGCTCGGGCGTATAGAAGGGACTCTTGGCAGGCAGGGTTTCGGCAGGCATGCGTTTTACTCTCCGTGGATGTGGCGTGTGTCGCGCGTGCCGAGCGGTGCGCGCCTCAATCAGGCTGCTCGACCAGTGACACCAACAATGCGCGCGTGGCAACCTGGTCGCCAGCGCGCACAGCTACCTGGTCCACCACGCCATCGCGACGGGCCAGCAGTTGATGCTCCATCTTCATGGCTTCGAGCACCGCCAGGCGTTGCCCCTTGGTGACCGTGTCGCCATGTTGGACGTCAACGGCCAGCACCCGTCCATTCATGGGTGCGAGCACGCGTGACTCCGTACTGCCTGCCGCCGCGGCCGGGGGGTCATAGGTCAGGTCTTCAAAGCTGGCACTCAGGTCGCCCAGCTCCAAGTGCAACACGCCGCCGGCAAACACCGCAGCCGCATGCTGCTGCACGCCATCGGCGATCAGGTGCAGGCACTCGCCTTCGCGCCCGCTGAGGGTGATGTGGTGCAGCGCCGCGCCCACTTCGAGCGTGTAGCTGTGGGTGCCAGTGACCGTGATGTGCACGGCATGGCGGTGTTCGCCCTCGCCGATCAGCATCGGCCAGCGTGCCGGTCCGCTGGAGCGCCAGGGCGCGGCTGCGACCGGCGTGGCGCTGGCTTCAAACCACAGCGTGCCGGCCAGCGCCAGCGCCAGCGAGTCGGGCTGGGGCCGCACCAGCGCCGCAGCGCCGAAGTGCTGGGCGATAAAGGCAGTGGTCGTTTCGCCAGCGGCGAAGGCCGGGTGGCTGGCCACGGCTTCGAGGAAGGCACGGTTGTGGGGCAGGCCGAGCAGGCGGGTGCGTTGCAGCGCACCGATCAGGCGCCGTCGGGCTTCGTCGCGGGTCGCGCCGTGCACAATGATTTTGGCGATCATGGGGTCGTAGTGCGGGCTGACGGTCTGGCCTGATGCCAAGCCGTGGTCAACGCGCACGCCTTCGCCCGTGGGCGGGCACCAGAGCGCAACATCGCCACTTTGCGGCAGGAAGCCGTTGTACGGATCTTCGGCGTACAGGCGCACTTCGATGGCGTGCCCGTTCAAGTGCACTTGCTCCTGCGTCAGCGGCAAGTGCTCGCCACGGGCCACGGCGATCTGCCAGGCCACCAGGTCCAGCCCGGTGATGCACTCGGTCACCGGGTGTTCGACCTGCAGCCGCGTGTTCATCTCCAGAAAGTAGAAGCGCCCTTCGCTGTCGAGCAGAAACTCCACCGTGCCGGCGCCGACGTAGTTCACGGTGCGCGCAGCCGCCACCGCCGCCGCGCCCATTTGCTCGCGCAGCTGGGGCGTGACCGCCGGGGAGGGCGCTTCCTCGAACACCTTCTGGTGCCGGCGCTGGATCGAGCAGTCGCGTTCGCCCAGGTGGATGATGTGGCCGTGCTGGTCGCCGAAGACCTGGATTTCGACATGGCGCGGCTCAATCACCGCGCGCTCCAGGATGAGCTCTTCGCTGCCGAAGGCGTTGCCTGCTTCCGAGCGGGCGCTGGCCAGGGCGACCGCGAGGTCTTGCGGGTGTTCGACCAGTCGCATGCCTCGCCCGCCACCGCCCGCCGCCGCCTTGACCATGATCGGGAAACCGATCTCGGCAGCCTTCGTGAGCAGCGTGGCATCGGACTGGTCGGTGCCCTGATAGCCCGGCACGCAGGGCACGCCCGCCGCCAGCATCAGGCGTTTGGCGCCGGCCTTGTTGCCCATTTTCAGGATGGCCTGCGGGTCCGGGCCGATGAACACCAGCCCGGCGTCCAGGCAAGCTTGCGCAAAGCCGTCGTTCTCGGACAGGAAGCCGTAGCCGGGGTGTACCGCGTCGGCACCGGTGCTGCGCGCCGCCGCCAGCAGCGCCGCAACGTTGAGGTAGCTCTCCCGTACCGGCGCCGGGCCGATGTACACTGCCTCGTCGGCCAAGGCAACATGCAGCGCTTGGGCATCTGCTTCGCTGTAAACGGCCACCGTGCGGTAGCCCAGCGCCTGGGCCGTGCGGATGATCCGGCAGGCGATCTCGCCGCGGTTGGCAATCAGGATTTTGGTGAAGTTCATCAGGGTTCTCACATCCGTGCCACGCCAAAGGTGTTCGAAAGCAAGGGCCGCAACCCGGCTTCCCGACACACCGCCAGGGTGGTGGCGAGCGCGCGGCGGGTGTCGCGCGGGTCGATGATGCCGTCGTCCCACAGGCGCGCGGTGGCAAACAGCGAATGCGATTCGAGGTCAAAACGTGCCAGGATCTCGCTTTTCATGGTGGCCATGGTTTCGGCGGGTGGCTCCTTGCCGGTGCGGGCAAATTTTTCTTCGGTGACGATGCGCATCACGGTGGCGGCCTGCTCGCCGCCCATCACAGCCACCCGCGCGTTGGGCCAGGCGAACACGAAGCGCGGATCGTAGGCGCGGCCACACATGCCGTAGTTGCCGGCACCGAAGGAGGCACCTGTCATCACGGTGATTTGCGGCACGGTGGCATTGGCCACGGCCTGGATCATCTTGGCGCCATGCTTGATCATGCCGACCTGCTCCACATCCTTGCCGACCATGAAGCCGGTGGTGTTCTGCAGATAGACGATCGGGGTGCCCGACTGGCAGCACAACTGGATGAACTGGGTCGCCTTGGTGGCGCCTTGCGGATCAATGGGCCCGTTGTTGCCGATGAAGCCGCAAGGGTATCCCTCGATGGCACCATGGCCGCACACGGTACTGGAGCCGTACAACGATTTGAATTCGAGGAAGTCGGAGTCGTCGATCACCCGCGCCAGCACTTCGCGCATGTCGTAGGGCTGGCGAAAGTCAACCGGCACCACGCCCGCCAGTTGCTCGACCGGATAACGCGGCTCTTTCCAGGTCTTCACCGCGCGCATCGGCAAGCGGTCGTTCCACGGCAGCCGCGCCAAGATGTCGCGTGCGATGCGGATGCCGTCCGCATCGTCCTCGGCCAGGTACTCGGCCACGCCCGACATCGAACAGTGCATCTCGGCGCCGCCCAGCTCTTCGTCGGTGGCGATCTCGCCGGTGGCGGCTTTTAGCAAGGGTGGGCCGGCCAGGAAAGCCTTTGCACGGCCGCGCACCATGATCACATAGTCGGACATGCCCGGAAGGTAGGCGCCGCCGGCAGTTGAGTGGCCGTGCATCACGCAGACCTGTGGAATGCCCCTGGCCGATAGCCGCGCCTGGTTGGCGAAGCCGCGGCCGCCTTCAATGAACACCTCGCCCACATGCATCAGGTTGGCGCCGCCGGACTCGACCAGTCGCACCACTGGCAGTTTGTTCTCCAGTGCGATGGCTTCGGCGCGAAGGCTCTTCTTCATGCCCATCGGTGTGATGGTGCCGCCCTTGATCGCGCTGTCGGATGCGATCACCACGCAACGGATGCCCGACACCACCCCGATGCCGCAGATGATCCCGCCCCCCAGCACGTTCTTCTCGCCGTCGTCGTCGTGCATCCTGAAGCCGGCCAGGGTCGAAAACTCCAGCCACGACGAGCCGCGGTCGAGCAGCAGCGCGATGCGCTCACGCGGCAGCAGCTGTTTGCGGGCGCGGAACTTGGCTTCTTGGCTGTTCGACGTGTTGCGCACACGGTCTTCGAGCGTGCGGAAACTGTCGATCAGCGCGAGCATCTGTGCGCGCTCGCGCTGGAAGCTCTCTGACTGCGGGTCGACTTGACTTTGAATGGCGGGCATGGGCGGTTCTCGCTGAAAGGTCGCAGTGAACGAATGGGGTCACAGGCCTGCTTACAGGTCGTAAAAACGCTCACCCTGGGCGGCCATGCGGCGCAGCAACTGCGGCGGCGCGAAGCGCGCACCGTGCCGCTCTGCCAGGCTCTCGCAGACTTTGACAAAGGCGGACACCCCCTGGCTGTGGATCTGGCCGATCGGGCCACCCAGGTAGGCTGGGAAGCCCCAGCCCAGGATCGCGCCGACATCGGCATCGATTGGTGCCAGCAGAACTTTTTCTTCGAGGCAGCGTGCTGTTTCGACGGACTGGATGAACATCAGGCGCTGCTTGACCTCTTCGACCGTGGGTTGCGTGGCCGCCAGCGGGAACGCCTGCGCCAGGCCTGCCCACAGTTGTTTCTGGCCATCTTGTGGGTAGTCGTAGAAACCTTTGCCGGTTTTTTTACCCAGTCGTCCCAGCTGGTCCACCATGCGGTCGCAGACGTCGTCGACGGCGCTGCGCTGGTAGGCCTTGCCGAGGTCGGTGGCGGTCTGTTTCCGGATGCGCGCCATCAATTCGAGCGAGACTTCGTCGGCCAGCGCCAGCGGCCCCACCGGCATGCCGGCCATGCGCCCGGCGTTGTCGATCAGCGCCGGCTTCACGCCTTCGGCCAGCAGCGCCAGGCCTTCGCCGACGTAGGTCGAGAACACCCGGCTGGTGTAGAAGCCGCGGCTGTCATTGACGACGATGGGCGTCTTGCGGATCGCCTTGACGAAGTCCATGGCACGGGCCAGGCATTCGTCACTGGTGGCCTGGCCGCGAATGATCTCCACCAGCGGCATCTTGTCGACTGGCGAGAAAAAATGCAGGCCGATGAAGTTGGCCGGACGTGCGGACGCCTCGGCCAGCCCGCTGATGGGCAGGGTGCTGGTGTTGGAGGCGAAGAGGGCGCCGGGGGCGATCACCGCCTCGGCCTTGCGCGTCACGTCGGCCTTGATGGCGCGGTCTTCAAACACCGCTTCGACCACAATGTCACAGCCTGTCAGGTCGGCGAAGTCGGTGGTCGGCTTGATCAGGGTTAGCTTGGCAGTGCACTCGGCCTCGGTCATGCGCTTGGCGGCCACGCGCTTGTTCCACAGGTTCTCGCTGTAGGCCTTGCCCTTGGCCGCGCTGTCGGTGCTGCTGTCGAGCAGCACCACTTCCATGCCGACCTCGGCGGCGGCGAAGGCAATGCCCGCGCCCATCATGCCAGCCCCCAGAATGCCGACCTTGCGGTAGCTGGCCTGAGGCACGCCCTTGGGCCGGGAGGCCAGCTTGCTGGCGGCGGGGATGCCAAAGAACAGCGAGCGGATCATGTTCTTGGCCTCTTTGCCGGTCGTCAGCTTGACGAACTCGCGCATCTCGACCTTGCAGCCGGTGTCGATGTCGATCTGGCAGCCGTTGTAGACGCAGTTCAAGATCGCCTCAGGTGCGGGATAGTTGCCAAAGGTCTTGGCGCGCAGCATGGCGTTGCCAGCGGTCAAAGTGTCGTAGCCCATGGGGCTTTGCACGGCGCCGCCCGGCAGCTTGAAACCCTTGCGGTCCCAGGGCTGAACAGCGGCAGCGGCACCGTCAGTCAGCAGCCACTGCCTGGCGCGGGCCAGCAGTTGGTCGGCCGGCACGACTTCATCGACCAGACCCGCATCCAGGGCTTTTTGCGGGGCGAGCTTTTTGCCTTCGAGCAGGAAGGGCAGCGCGTTGCGCACACCGATCATGCGCGGCAGACGCTGCGTGCCGCCGCCGCCGGGCAGCAGGCCAAGGCCCACCTCGGGCAGGCCGATCTGGGCCTTGGGGTTGTCGGCGGCGATGCGTCGGTGGCAGGCCAGCGCGACCTCGTAGCCGCCGCCCAGCGTGGTGCCGTTGAGGGCCGCGACGAAGGGCTTGCCGCTTTTCTCAATGCCGCGCATCAGGGCGTGCAACTGGGTGACGAAGTCCATCATTTCGGCAACGTCCGTGATGGCGAGCATCATGTTGAGGTCGGCACCGGCGATGAACTCGGGCTTGGAAGAGGTGACGATCACGCCCTTGACGGCAGCGTCCGCGACGGCCCTGCGCACGGCGTCGGAGAAGGCAGGAATGGATTGCTCGTTGAGGACGTTCATGGGCACGTCCTGCATGGCCCAGGTGATGGTGGCGATGCCATCGGCATCAAGCTTGTAGTCAATCGTCATGTTGGTGATCCAGGTCTGTGATGAGGTTCACGTCGTGCCGAGGCTTCAGACGCGCTCGATGATGGTGGCTGTGCCCATGCCGGCGCCCACGCACAGCGTGACCAGGCCGGTCGACAGGTTGCGCCGCTCGAGTTCGTCGAGCAGGGTGCCCAGAATCATCGCGCCAGTCGCGCCCAGGGGGTGCCCCATCGCAATCGCCCCGCCGTTGACGTTCATCTTGTCGTGCGTGACTTTCATCACTTCCATGAAACGCAGCACGACTGAGGCGAAGGCTTCGTTCAGTTCATAGAGGTCGATGTCGCTGGCCTTCATGCCAGCGAGCTTGAGCGCCTTTTCCGCCGAATAGGAGGGGCCGGTCAGCATGATGGTGGGCTCGCTGCCGATGGAGGCGAACGAGCGGATGCGGGCACGGGCTTTCAGGCTCAGCCGTTTGCCGACTTCGGCGTTGCCGACCAGCACCGCAGCCGCGCCGTCAACAATGCCCGATGAGTTGCCGGCATGGTGCACGTGCACCATGCGCTCGATCTCGGGATAACGCTGAATGGCCACCGCGTCGAAGCCGTATTTCTCGCCCTGCACCTTGAAAGCAGGCTCCAGCTTGGCCAGCGACTCCAGCGTGGTTTCGGCGCGCATGTGTTCGTCGCGCTCAAGCACGATGCAACCGTTCACATCCTTCACGGGAACGATCGAATTGGCGAAGCGGCTCTCGGCCCAGGCGAGTGCGGCGCGGCGCTGGCTTTCGACCGCGTAGCTGTCGACGTCGCTGCGGCTGTGGCCGTAAAGCGTGGCAATCAGATCGGCCGAAATGCCCTGCGGCACGAAATAGGTCGGAATCGCCACCGCTGGGTCAATCGCCCAGGCACCGCCGCTGGTGCCCATGGGCACACGGCTCATGCTCTCCACGCCGCCGCCGATGACCAGTGGCGACTGACCCGACATCACCTTGGCGGCGGCCATGTTGCAGGCCTCCAGGCCCGAGGCGCAAAAGCGATTGACCTGCACGCCGGCAGCGCTTTCGTGGTACCCGGCGGCAATGGCCGCAACGCGCGCGATGTTGGCGCCTTGCTCACCGGCGGGTTCGACGCAGCCGAGGATGATGTCGTCCACGAAGGCGGTGTCCAGGGTGTTGCGGTCGCGTAGTGCCTGCAGCGCGGTAATGGCCAAACTGATGGGCGTGGTGCCGTGCAGCGCACCCGAGCTGCGGCCCTTGCCGCGCGGCGTGCGCACGGCGTCGAAAATGAATGCTTCGGTCATGTTGGGTTTCCTTCTTTCTGAATCTGGGGATGCGATAGGCAAGAGGGCGGAAGAGCGGCAGGCGGCTGGCAGCAGTTGCTACAGCGTGCGGCTGATGATTTCCTTCATGATTTCGTTGGCGCCACCGTAGATGCGCGCGACGCGCGCATCCGCATAGGCGCGGGCAATCGGGTACTCCCACATGTAGCCGAAGCCGCCGAACATCTGCAGGCATTGGTCGATCACCTTGCAGTGCAGGTCGGTGGTCCAGTACTTGGCCATCGCGGCGGTGGCGGCATCAAGTTGACCGTCCATCAGCAGGCCGAGCAGACGGTCGACAAAGACCTGTGCGATCTGCACCTCGGTTTTCATTTCGGCGAGCTTGAAGCGGTTGTGCTGGAAATCGATCACGCGCTGGCCGAAGGCCTTGCGATCCTTGGTGTAGGCCAGGGTCCATTCGAGCGCGGCCTCGGCGCCCGCCACCGCGCCGATGGCGATCTGCATGCGCTCCCAGGCCAGTTCCTGCATCAGCAGGAAAAAGCCCTTGCCATCCCCGCCGAGGATGTTGCTGGCCGGCACGCGCACGTCTTCGAAGAAGAGTTCCGAGGTGTCCTGCGCCTTCATGCCGATTTTTTCGAGATTGCGCCCGCGCGTGAAGCCGGGGCGATTGGTCTCGACCAGCACCAGCGAGGTTCCCTTGGCGCCTTGCGTCGGGTCGGTCTTGGCGACAACGATCACCACGTCGGCGTTCTGGCCGTTGGTGATAAAGGTCTTTTGACCATTGATCACAAGTTCGTCGCCGTCACGGACCGCACTGGTGCGCACGCTTTGCAGGTCGCTGCCCGCGCCCGGCTCAGTCATGGCGATGGCGCCAATCACTTCGCCGGTGGCCATCTTCGGCAGCCAGTTGCGCTTTTGCGCCTCGGTGCCGTAGGCCAGGATGTAGGGTGCCACGATGTCGGAGTGCAGGCCGAAGCCAATGCCGCTGGTGCCGGCGCGCGAGACTTCTTCAATGAGCACAGCACTGTGCAGGCGCGTACCGCCACCGCCTCCGTATTGCTCGGGTATGGCGGGGCACAGCAGGCCGGCGGCGCCGGCCTTGCGCCAGACGGCGCGCGGCACGATGCCATCGTTTTCCCAGCCGGCGTGATGAGGTATGACTTCTTCTTCCAGAAAGCGACGTGCCTGGTCCCGGAAGAGTTCGTGTTCTTCACCGAAGAGGGTGCGGTTGAGCATGGGTCTGTCCATGAAGTTCGATTGGCATTGGCACTGGCATGGCCGACGGTCGCGAAGAGTTGCTCGTCCACGTGGGAAAGCGCCGGAAGCACCCAACGCACGATAGACAAACCAATCGACCAAACGCTTGTTAGATGATATAGTATACGGCATGGCAAAGGAGCAAGACAACCCACTCTCGCGCAGAGATGCGATCCTGGCGGCCGCGGCGAGCCGGTTCCGGCGCCAGGGTTTTGAGCGCACTTCGGTGCGCGAGATTGCCCAAGCCATGGGCATGACTTCAGGCTCGCTCTTCTACCATTTCGCGACCAAGGAGGATCTGCTGGTGGCGATCATGGAGGAGGGTGTTCGCGACATCATGCGGTCGGTGCGCGACGGGCTGGCTGGCGAAGTTCGCTTGCCCGAGCGGCTGCTGTCGATGGTGCGCAGCCACCTGAAGGCTTTGCTGGGTACGAGGCTCGACGCCATGACCGTGCTGCTCTATGAGTGGCGCAGCCTTTCGCCGGCCGCCCAGACCCGGGTGATGGCATCGCGCGACGCCTACGAGACCTTGTGGATGACGCCGATCAGCGAGGCTGCGGCGCTGGGCCTGGTCGATACAGATGTCGTGTTGGTGCGCCAGACAGTTCTCGGTGCCCTCAACTGGACGGCGCAGTGGTACCGGCCTGGCGGGCGTCTGGACATCGATGCGTTGGCGCAGCGCATGTACGCGATGCTGTTTCCTCGTGTGGCCGCATCGGGAGTGAGCCGTGATTGAACGGGCCGGATTCGGCTTTCATCTTACCGTTTTCAATTGTTTATTTTTAGTCACATGGAGATAAAGTGAAGATATTGGTCGCCGTCAAGCGGGTGCTGGACTACAACGTCAAGGCCCGCGTCAAGTCCGACGGTTCGGGAGTCGATCTCGCGAACCAGAAGTTGTCCATGAACCCTTTCGACGAGATCGCCTGCGAAGAGGCGGTGCGCCTCAGGGAGGCCGGTGTCGCTTCTGAAGTGATCGTTGTTTCCTGTGGCCCGGCGGCTTGCCAGGAAACGCTGCGCAGCGCCATGGCCATCGGCGCTGATCGCGCCGTGCTGGTTGAAACTGACGCCGCGCTCGAACCGCTCGCGGTGGCCAAGCTGATGCAGCATGTGGCCCAAAAAGAAGGTGTGCAGTTCGCCATCTTCGGCAAGCAGGCGATTGATGACGACGCTGGCCAGACTGGCCAGATGTTTGGCGCGCTGATGGGCTGGGCCCAGGCCAGCTTCGCCTCCAAGGTGCAGATCAGCGGCGACACGGCCACCATCACTCGCGAGATCGACGGTGGCCTGGAAACCCTGGCCATGAAGCTGCCGGCCGTGATCACGACCGACCTGCGCCTGAACGAGCCGCGCTTCATCACGCTGCCCAACATCATGAAGGCCAAGAAAAAGCCGATGGAGGTGATCAAGGCGGCCGAGCTCGGCATCGACATTGCGCCACGCACCGTGACCCTGCACGTCAGCGAGCCGCCGACCCGCAAGGCCGGCATCAAGGTGGCCGACCCGGCCGAACTCGTCAAACGACTCAAAGAAGAAGCGAAGGTGATCTGATGACAACCCTGATCATTGCGGAACACGACAACGCCGTACTCAAAGCGGCCACGCTGAACACGATTGCCGCCGCCACGCGCATCGGCGGCGACATTCATGTGCTGGTGGCGGGCCGCAACTGCGCTGCCGTGGCCCAGACTGCGGCGGCGGTTGCGGGCGTGAGCAAGGTGCTGCACGTTGACGCGGCGCACCTAGAGGCCCACCTGGCCGAGAACCTGGCCGAGCTGGTGCGCTCACGCGTGCGCGCCGATGTCGGCTACACCCATGTGCTGGCGCCAGCCACCGCCTTTGGCAAGAACGTGCTGCCGCGCGTGGCGGCCTTGCTGGACGCCTCCCAGGTGTCGGACGTGATCGCGATCGAGTCGCCCGACACCTTCCTGCGCCCGTTCTATGCCGGCAACGCGCTGGCCCGCGTGCAATCGAAGGATGCCATCAAGGTGCTGAGCATTCGCACCACCGCCTTCGACCCGGTCGGTGCGGGCGGCACGGCAGCGGTCGAGACGCTGGACGCGGCTGGCGATCTCGGCTTGACCACCCTGGTCGGGCGTGAGGTGGTGAAGCTGGAGCGCCCGGAACTCGCCGCTGCATCGGTCATCGTATCGGGCGGACGCGGACTGGGCGCGGCCGACAAGTTTCACGCCGTGCTGGAGCCGCTGGCCGACAAGCTTGGCGCGGCGATCGGCGCCTCGCGCGCCGCCGTCGACGCCGGCTACGCGCCCAACGACTACCAGGTCGGCCAGACCGGCAAGATCGTGGCACCCCAGTTGTACGTGGCGGTTGGCATCTCGGGCGCCATCCAGCACCTGGCCGGCATGAAGGACAGCAAGGTGATCGTTGCGATCAACAAGGACGCCGAAGCGCCGATCTTCCAGGTGGCCGACTATGGGCTGGTGGCGGATCTGTTCACAGCGGTGCCCGAATTGGTGACTGCGTTATAGGTTGCAGCGGATGCCGAGGTAAAGCAGAGGCCAGGCCTGTTCCTGGCAGTATGGTCGGCGGCACCGGCCAAACAATTCAAAAAGTAGGAGACATCGATCATGAGCCCATCAACCTCCGTCATCGCTGATGTGCCATCCCCTGGCGCAATTGCCCGCGTGGCCATCGGCGACTTCCTGCGCCGCTCGGCAGCGCGAGACCGCGCCAAGACGGCGTTCGTGCTCGGCGATCAGAGCATGAGCTACGGTGAGCTCGATGAGCGCGTGACCCGCTGCGCCAATGCCTTGCTGGCCGCTGGCTTGGTGCGAGGTGACCGCGTGACCACGCTATGCAATAACTCGCTTGAGTTCCTGGTGGCCATGTTCGGCATCCATCGCGCCGGCCTGATCTGGGTGCCGATCAACACGGGCCTGGGGCTGGATGACGTTCGCTACATCATCGACCACTCTGAGGCGCGCTTCCTGCTGGTGGATGCCGCTCTGCTGGTGCGCCCGGAGTTGCGTGCAGCCATCGAGGCGCAGCCCGGTCGCGGATGGGTGCTGGAAGGCGAGGGGGCTGGGGCTTTCTGCAGCTTCGCTGCAGCGATTGCTGCGCAGTCTGCCACTGAGTCCGAGGTCGAAATTCATGACCGCGACGTAGCCCAGATCATGTACACCAGCGGAACCACCGGCCGCCCTAAAGGGGTGATGCAAAGCCATTTGTCGGTGGTGATGGCAGCGATGAACAACGCGCTTGAGTTGGGGGTGTGGCGCGATGCCGTGAACATTGCCGTGCTGCCCCTCTTTCATTGCGCCCAGCACACGCTGATGTGCGGCGTGCTGGCGGGCGGCGGCACGGTGATTGTGATGCGCGCTTTCGAACCCGCCGCCATGCTCGACGCCATCGAGCGTGAACGGGTGACCTTGCTGGTGGGCTTGCCGCTGATGCACCAGGCCATGCTCGATCATCCCTCGCGCCCGGGGCGCGACCTGTCGAGCCTGCGCATGTGCGTGTACGCCATGGCGCCCATGGCCGAGACCCTGCTGCGCCGCCTGATCGCCGAGTTCTGCCCGAATTACTCATTGGCCACCGGCCAGACCGAGATGTACCCGCTCACCATGGCCTTCCGGCCCGAAGAGCAGCTTAAACGCTTTGGTTCCTACTGGGGCGCCAGTGCATTGATCAACGACACGGCGGTGATGGACGACGCGGGCCAGCTGCTCGGCCCCGGCGAGGTCGGCGAGATCGTGCACCGCGGTCCGAACGTGATGGAGGGCTACTACAAAAATCCCGAAGCCACCGCCGAGGCACGCGCTTTCGGCTGGCACCACACCGGTGACCTCGGCATGTGGGTCGATGGCCAGATGATGTTCAGGGACCGCAAGAAGGACATGATCAAGACCGGCGGCGAAAACGTGCCGTCCATCAAGGTCGAGGCCACGTTGCTGCGCCACCCGGCGGTGGCCAATGTGGCGGCGGTAGGTTTGCCGCACCCGCGCTGGGTCGAGGCGGTCACCGCCTTCGTGGTGCTCAAGCCAGGGGCGCAGGCCGACGAGGCCGAGTTGATCAACCACTGCAAGGAGCATCTCGGTGGCTTTGAGGTGCCCAAGGCGATCCGCATCGTCGATGCCTTGCCGATGACCTCCACCGGCAAGATTCAAAAGCATCCGCTGCGTGACAGCTATCGCGCCCTGTACGAGGACATTGAACGATAGGTGTCGGGAAGGTCATGGGGTGTGCAACACACGCCCGCGCCTGTGACCAGGCTGCTTGCAAGGCGTGCTTCGGCTTGAGGTCCTAACTAACCACCGTTCTGTCAATATGTTCGCATGACCTTTATCGAAACCAGCCGGTTTCCGGCAGGCGCGGACAGTCGCCCTTGATCCTTGATCCTTGATCCTTGATCCTTGTTCATCCCACCGTCAGAAAGGTTTTCCATGTCCGTCGTTCCTGCCATCTTGCTTGCGGTTGATGCCGACGGCATTGCGACCCTGACCCTCAACCGGCCCGATCAGCTCAATGCCTTCGATCTTGAGATGGTGGATGCTTGGCGCGCAGCACTTGAGCAGGCCGAAGCTGATGAGCGAGTCAAGGTCATCGTCGTCACCGGTGCCGGTCGTGCTTTTTGTGCCGGCGGCGATTTCGAGGAGATGGCCAAATTCAGCGAAATGGACAGCATGGGACGCAAGGATTTTCTGTACCGCCACGTGCATCGCATTGCGCTCACGCTGGAGCGGATGGAAAAACCGGTCATTGCCGCTGTCAACGGCGCTGCGCGAGGCGCTGGCTGCGACATGGCTTTGATGTGCGATATCCGTTTGATGGCCAGCTCAGCCACGCTTGCCGAGAGTTATATCAACATCGGACTGATGGCTGGTGATGCCGGTGCCTGGTACTTGCCGCGCCTGATTGGCACCGCGCGCGCGCTTGAGTTGTTCTGGACCGGTCGCGTGGTGGGGGCGGAAGAGGCCGAACGCATTGGCATGGTCAATCGCGTGGTGCCCGATGCCGAACTGATGACCGCCACCTACGATATGGCGCGCACCATTGCCGCCAAGCCGCAGCAGGCGGTACGCTTTTTTCGCCGCGCCGTCTACCAAAGCCAGACCATGGCGCTCGCCACGCACTTGGACATGGTGTCCTCGCACATGGCGGTGCTCGAAGACACGCCTGAGCATCGCGCCGGCATTGCGGCTTTCCGCACCCGCTCGCGCGCCAGCAAGTAAAAAAGGGCGGCGCCGTGCAAGGCATTCTGAGTGGCATCACCGTCATCGATCTGTCCCGCTTGATTGCCGGGCCTTACGCGGCCATGGTGCTGGCCGATCTGGGCGCGCGCGTCATCAAGGTCGAGGCGATCACCGGCGAGGAGGGGCGGCATTTTGGCCCGCCGTTTTATGGCGACTCCAGCGTCGCTTTCATGACCTGCAACCGGGGCAAGGAGTCGATCGCGCTGGACATACGCACCCCTGCCGGGCGCTCGGTGCTGGAGCGGTTGATTTCAAAAGCCCAGGTTCTGGTGCACAACTTTCGCCCCGACTTTGCCGAGACACATGCGCTGACCTACGACGCGGTGCGGCGCATCAACCCGACGCTGGTGTACTACATGGTCAGCGCCTTCGGTGAGCAGGGCGACTACCGGCTCAGGCCCTCGGTCGACAGCGTGGTGCAGGGCATGACGGGGGCCTTCTACGCCAGCGGGGAAGAGGGCAATCCACCGGTTCGTATCGGCTTGCCGATCATCGATGTGGCGTCCGGCATGTGCGGCGCGTTGGGCGTGCTGGCCGCGGTGATGCATTGGCAGCAGACCGGCCAGGGGCAGCGCGTGGAGTTGTCCCTGGTGGACACCATGTTCAATTTTCTTGCCAGCAAGGTGGGTGAATATGCGGTTGAGCAGCGCGAGCCGGTTCGTGCGGTGAACCTGCCGATTGCTGTGCCGAGCCGTCACTTTCGAGGCTCCGACGGTGCCTGGTTCAGCGTGTCGGTGGTGAATGAAGGTGCGTTCAAGCGGTTTTGCGCCGTCATCGAGCGGCTGGAGTGGCTCAACGATCCGCGTTACCAGCGCAATGCGGTGCGCATTGCCAACCGGCCGGCGCTGCTGGCTGAACTGGAGGCGATTTTCATCACCCGTTCGGCGGCTACCTGGGTGGCAGCCTTCGAGGCCGCCGATATTCCCTGTGGTCCGGTGAACACGGTGTCCGAGGCCATGGCCGACCCGGTGCTGGTCGCCCGTTTCGTGGAGCATCCTGAGATGCCGGGGCTGCCGCTAATCCCTTTTCCGGCGCAGCTTTCCGCGGGCATGCGCAAGATCGGTGACATGCTGGCACCTCCCGCGCTGGGGCAGCATACCGGGCCGGTGTTGGGCGAACTGGGCTATGGTGGGCCGGAGATTGCCCAACTGGTGCGCGACGGGGTCGTGCGCCTGCACGAAACTGCCATGGCAACCGCAGCAGTAGGGAAACCATGAGCAAAACTTCGCCCGACATTCTGTGGATCCCCAGCGCGGATCGCATCGAGGGTGCCGAGTTGACCTGTTTCCAACAATGGCTGGAACGCGAAAAAGGCGTGCGCTTTGCCGGCTACGAGGCCTTGTGGCAATGGTCCGTGGATGACTTGGAGGGTTTCTGGGGCGCCATCGTCGGCTATTTTGAGCTTCCGCTCGACGACTGGAATGGCCCGGTTCTGAGCGATCGGCAGATGCCGGGCGCGCAATGGTTTGTGGGCGCGCGCACCAACTATGCGCGGCAGGTGTTCCGGCACGCTACGGATGCCAGACCGGCCATCGTTTTTCGCAATGAAGCGGGCGAGCGGGCGGACATGTCTTGGCGCACGCTGCAGGACCAAGTGGCGGCGCTGGCGCAGTGGCTGCGCGCAGCGGGCGTGGGGCCGGGCGACCGCGTGGTGGCCTACCTGCCCAATATTCCGCAATCCATCGTGGCTTTTCTGGCCACGGTTTCCGTGGGGGCGATCTGGTCGGTGTGCTCGCCCGACATGGGGGCGCCCACGGTGCTGGACCGTTTCCGGCAAATCGATCCGAAGGTGTTGATCGCGGTCGATGGCTACCGCTGGGGTGGCAAGCGCTTCGACCGGCGCGACACCGTGGCCATGCTGCTCGACGGGCTGCCCAGCGTCGAGCGCTGCGTGCTCCTGCCCTACCTGGAGCGCAGCGCCAGCGTGGGCGCGCTGCGCGGTGGCGTGCTCTGGAGCGAGGTGGTCAGCGGCCCAGCTGAACTGCGCATTGAGTCAATGCCTTTCGACCACCCGCTGTGGGTGGTGTATTCATCGGGCACCACCGGCTTGCCCAAACCCATCGTGCACGGCCATGGCGGCATCGTGCTGGAGCAGGTCAAGCTGATGCGCCTGCACAACGACCTCGGTCCCGAAGACCGCTTCCACTGGTTTTCCACCACGGGCTGGATCATGTGGAACTGCCAGGTGGGTGGCTTGCTGGTGGGGGCGACGGTCTGCCTGTACGACGGCGCCCCGGCCTGGCCCGACTACACCACGCTGTGGCGCTTCGCGGGGGAAGTCGGCGTGACGTTTCTGGGTGCCGGTGCGGCGTTTTATGCGGCCTGCCAGAAAACAGGCGTAGAGCCGCGCGAGGTGGGCGCGCTGGGGCCGCTGCGCACCGTGGGTTCGACCGGCTCGCCACTGTCCCTGGAAAGCTACCAGTGGATTGCCAAGCATGTCGGGCGCGATGTCTGGATCAACCCGATCTCCGGCGGCACCGACTTCGCAGGGGCCTTCGTCGGCGGCGTGCCGACCCTGCCCGTTGTCGTGGGAGAAATGCAGGGGCGCTGCCTCGGGGCGCGCGTCGAGGCCTTCAACGAGCAGGGCCAGCCGGTCGTGGACGAGGTGGGTGAGTTGGTCTGCACCGCGCCCATGCCGTCCATGCCCCTCTACTTCTGGAACGACCCCGGCAACCGGCGCTATCTGGACAGTTATTTCGACATGTACCCCGGCGTCTGGCGGCATGGCGACTGGCTTCGCATCACACCGCGCGGCGGCGCAATCATCTACGGCCGCAGCGACACCACCATCAACCGCCACGGCGTGCGCATGGGCACGAGCGACATCTACAGCGTGGTCGAGGCGCTGCCCGAAGTGCTCGACAGTTTGGTGGTCGATCTTGAGTTTCTGGGGCGCGAAAGCTATATGCCGATGTTCGTCGTGCTGCGCCAGGGCGTGGCGCTGGACGCGCCGCTGATCGGGCGCATCAAGAGCGCCATCCGCGCGGCCGCGTCGCCGCGCCATGTGCCGGACGAGGTGTTTCCCGTGGCCGAGGTGCCGCGCACGCTCACCGGCAAGAAGCTCGAACTGCCGATCAAGAAGCTGCTGCTCGGCCAGCCCATCGACAAAGTGGTCAACCGCGATGCGCTGGCCAACCCCGCCAGCCTTGACTGGTTTCTTGAGTTTGCGCGCGTGCGTGCCACGCAGACCCGATAGTTTCCCCCAACCAATATCACGAAGAAACACCATGAGCGATCAGGAAGTCATTTACGACGTCAAAAATTACGTTGCCACCATCACCATCAATCGGCCCAAGACGCTCAACGCTTTCACTGGTGACACCATCAAGGACATGGAGCGACTGCTGGCCCAGGCCGGCGACGATCCGAAGGTCGGCGTGATCGTGCTGACCGGTGCTGGCGAGCGCGCCTTTTGTGTCGGCGGTGATGTCAACTGGGAAAAGGGCGAAGGTGGCAAGAGCGGCCTGCAGGACCTGGAATTCAACTTCAACCGCCAGATCGCCGAATGTCCCAAGCCGGTGATCGCGCGCGTCAACGGCTATGCCATTGGTGCCGGTCACCACATTGCCTACTTTTGTGACTTCACGATTGCCGCCGAGCATGCGATCTTTGGTCAGAACGGGCCACGCGTCGGCTCACCGGCCGGTGGCTATATCGTCTCGCACGCGGCCAATGTGCTTGGCCACAAGCGGGCGCGCGAACTGTGGATGCTGTGCCGCCGCTACAGCGCGAAGCAGGCGTTCGACTGGGGTCTGGCCAACTCGGTGGTGCCCATGGCCCAACTCGACGAAGAGGTGCAGAAGTACTGCGACGAATTGCTGTCGCTGTCGCCGACCTGCCTGAAGATTGTCAAGCGTTCGTTCTACCACCACATGGCCCCGATCATGGGCAAGGACATGAACGACCTGATCCAGGAAGTGGCACCTAACTATTTCAGTACCGGCGAGCAGCAGGAAGGGGCCAGCGCCTTTCTTGAGAAGCGCAAGCCCGACTTCAGCAAATTCCGCTAACCGGTAACCTTTGTCCTGCGCGGCTCGGCGGGGAACTTTTAGAGACTGAAAATGATGAACCAAGAACGTTACCCCGAGTTGCGTGCCGCGCTGCGCGATCTTTTCAAACGCTTCCCTGACGAGTACTTTCGCAAGATTGACGATGCCCGTGCTTACCCCGAGGCGTGTGTGGACGCGCTGACCAGGGCCGGCTGGCTGGCGGTGATGATTCCGCAGGAGTACGGCGGAGCTGGCTTGGGTCTGGCCGAAGCCTCGGTGGTGATGGAAGAGGTCAACCGCTGCGGCGGCAATGCCGGCGCCTGTCACGGCCAGATGTACAACATGGGCACCTTGCTGCGCCATGGCTCGGACGAGCAAAAGCGCCGCTACCTGCCAAAAATCGCGAGCGGCGATCTGCGCCTGCAGTCCATGGGCGTGACCGAGCCAACCACAGGCACCGACACCACCAAGATCAAGACCACCGCAGTCAAGCAGGGCGACCGCTATGTGGTCAATGGCCAGAAGGTCTGGATCTCGCGGATTCAGCACTCCGATCTGATGATTTTGCTGGCACGCACCACCCCGCTCAAGGATGTGAAGCGCAAGTCAGAGGGCATGTCGATCTTTATCGTTGACCTGCACCAGGCCATTGGCCAGGGCATGACTGTGAACCCGATCCGCAACATGGTCAACCACGAGACCAATGAGCTGTTCTTCGACAACCTCGAAATCCCGGCCGAGAACCTGATCGGCGAGGAGGGCAAAGGTTTCAAGTACATCCTGGACGGCCTGAACGCCGAGCGCACGCTGATTGCCGCCGAGTGCATTGGCGACGCCCGCTGGTTCGTCGAGCGCAGCGCCCGCTATGCCCGCGAGCGCCGCGTGTTTGACCGCCCGATTGGGCAGAACCAGGGCGTGCAGTTTCCCTTGGCCGAGGCCCACATCGAGACCGAAGCCGCTGACCTGATGCGCTGGCGTGCCTGCGAGCTGTTTGACGCCCACCAACCGTGTGGCGCAGAGGCCAATATGGCCAAGTACCTGGCCGCCAAAGCCTCCTGGGAGGCGGCCAACACCGCCATTCAGACCCATGGCGGCTTTGGCTTTGCCTGCGAATACGACATCGAGCGCAAGTTCCGCGAAACCCGGCTGTACCAAGTGGCGCCGATCTCCACCAACCTGATTCTGAGTTACGTGGCCGAGCATGTGCTCGAGTTGCCGCGCTCATTCTGAAAGAAATTGCCATGCGTCCATTGGAAGGAATGCTGATTGTCACGCTGGAGCACGCGATTGCCGCGCCGTTCTGCACCCGCCAGTTGGCCGATCTCGGCGCGCGCGTCATCAAGGTCGAGCGTCCGGGCGAGGGCGACTTCGCCCGCGCCTACGACAGCCGGGCCCACGGCTCGGCTTCCCACTTCGTCTGGTGCAACCGCTCCAAGGAAAGCCTGACGCTCGACCTCAAACACCCGGCCGCACGCGCCGTACTGCAAAAGCTGGTGGAGCGCGCCGACGTGCTGGTGCAGAATCTGGCGCCCGGTGCTGCCGCGCGCATGGGACTGGACCATGCCAGCCTGGCGCCGGTCAACCCGCGCATCGTGGTGTGCGACATCTCGGGCTACGGCGACGGCGGCCCCTACACCGCGAAAAAGGCCTATGACCTGCTGATCCAGAGCGAAGCCGGTTTTGTGTCGGTGACCGGCACGCCGGAGACGCCATCCAAGGCCGGGCTGTCGATTGCCGACATCGCCGCTGGCATGTACGCCTACAGCAGCGTGCTGGCCGCTTTGCTGGAGCGCGGGCGCACGGGGCGTGGCCAGCGGCTCGAAATCTCCATGCTCGAAGCCATGTCCGAATGGATGGGCTTCCCGCTCTACTACACGCTGGATGGCCAGCCGCCGCCGCTGCGTGCCGGCGCCTCGCACGCCGCCATTTACCCCTACGGCCCTTTTACCTGCGGCGACGGCAAGCAGGTGGTGCTGGCGGTGCAGCACGACCGCGAATGGGCCACCTTCTGCAACCAGGTGTTGCAATTGCCCGAGCTGACCGCACAGTACCTGGGCAACGCCAACCGGCTGGCCCAGCGCGAGAAACTGCGCGGCATCATCGAAGGTGTCTGCGCCACCCTGACCGCGGCGCAACTGGTGGCGCGGCTGGATGCGGCGCAAATCGCCAACGGCCAGCTCAACGAGATGGCCGACCTGTGGAAGCACCCGCAACTCGCGGCGCGTGGGCGCTGGACCGAGATCGGTTCGCCAGGCGGCACGCTGCCGGCGCTGTACCCGCCGCACCACGTCCAGGGCAGCGAGCCGCCGCCGCCCATGGGGCCGGTGCCTGCGCTGGGTCAGCACACCGAAGCCATCCTGACCGAGCTCGGCTACGGCGAGACTGACATCGCCCGGCTGCGTGCAGACCAAGCCATCTGACTGCGAGATCGATGCCATGACCCCAGATACAAACCCGAGCGCGACGCTGGCTGCCTTTGCCGCCGATCTGTCATTCGACACCATTCCGGCGCCGGTGCTGCGCCGAACCGAAGACCTGTTCCTCGACTGGTACGCCTCCGCGTTGGCGGGCAAGGGCGCCCGGCCGGTCGAGGCCATCGAAGCCTATGCCCGCACCATGGGGCCGGCCTCCGGCCGCGCCGAGGTGCTGATCTCGCGCCGCACCACCTCGCCCCATTTCGCTGCGATGGTCAACGCGGCCGCCTCGCATTTCGCCGAGCAGGATGACGTCCACAACGGCTCGGTGTTTCATCCCGCAGCCGTCGTGTTCCCGGCGGCGCTGGCCATCGCGCAGGACATCGGTGCCAGCGGCCGCGAGTTCCTGGCCGCCGTAGTGGCGGGCTATGAAGTCGGCATTCGGGTGGGCGAGTTCCTGGGCCGCTCGCACTACCGCATCTTTCACACCACGGCCACCGCCGGCACGCTGGCCGCCGCTGCGGCGGCCGGACGGCTGCTCAAGCTCGATGCGACCACCATGCTGCATGCCTTCGGCAGCGCCGGCACACAAGCCGCCGGGCTGTGGGAGTTTTTGCGCGACGCCGCCGACTCCAAGCAACTGCACACCGCGCATGCGGCGTCCAGCGGCTTGGCTTGCGCCTACTTGGCGCGCGAGGGGCTGACCGGCGCGCGCCAGATTCTGGAAGGCGCGCAAGGCATGGCTGCGGGCATGTCGAACGACGCCGATCCGGCGCGCCTGACCGACCGCCTGGGCCAGCGCTGGGCCACGGCGGAAACCTCGTTCAAATACCACGCCTCGTGCCGCCACACCCACCCCAGCGCCGACGCGCTGCTGGCGCTGATGCAGACGCATGGGCTCAAGGCCGACGATATTGCCGCGGTGACCACCCATGTGCACCAGGGCGCCATCGACGTGCTGGGCCGCGTCACCGTGCCCGCCACCGTGCACCAGGCCAAATTCTCAATGGGCACGGTGCTGGCGCTGGCCGCCGAATACGGCTTTGCCGGGCTGAATGAATTTGAAGCGCATTACCTCGCGCCGCGCGTGGCCGCCTTGCGCGACCGCGTGACGATGCAGCTCGACGCCGAGGTCGATAAGGCCTACCCGCAGCGCTGGATCGGCAAGGTAACGGTGAGCACGCGCGATGGCCACACCTTTGGCGCGCGGGTCGATGAGCCCAAAGGCGACCCTGGCAACACCCTGACACGTGCCGAGCTGGAAGACAAGGCGCAGCGCCTGGCGGCCTACGGCAAGGGGGCCACGCCTGCAGAGGTGGAGGCACTGATCGCGCGCGTCTGGGCGGTCGCCGAGGCGCCGCACATCGAGCGCTGGTTGGCGGCATGAGCATGGCGACCAGCACCCCCGGCCTCCATGTCCTTCCGCGTGCCTATCTTTTTGTGCCCGCAGACAGGCCTGAGCGTTTTGCCAAGGCGCGCGCCAGCGGCGCCGACGCGGTGATTGTTGATCTGGAAGACGCGGTTGCCCCCGAGGCGAAGGCGAGCGCACGCGACGCGTTGGCGGCGGCGCTTGATGCGTCGGCACCGCTGGTTGTGCGCATCAATGCCGCTGGCACGCCCTGGTTTGAAGACGATCTCGAACTGTGTCGCCATCCTGGTGTGGCGGCGGTGATGCTGCCCAAGGCCGAGGGTATCGATGCCGTGTGCACCGTGGTCGAGATCACCTATAAGGACGTGTTGCCGATCATCGAGTCGGCGCGCGGACTTAGGGAAATCCACAGCATTGCGAGCGTGCCGGGCGTGATCCGCCTGGCTTTTGGCAGCGTCGATCTGGCGCTCGATCTGGGCATTGACTGTGCGCCCGATGGCGCGGAGTCAGAGCTGCTGGCTTTCCGCTCACAAGTGGTGCTGGCCTCGCGGCTGGCCGGGCTGGCCGCGCCAGTTGATGGTGTCAGCACCGCGATCGAGGACCTGCAACGCTTGCAGGCGGACACTGAACGCTCACGTCGACTCGGCTTTGGTGCCAAGCTGTGCATCCACCCGAAGCAGCTTGCCATCGTCCAGGCGGTGTTCACGCCGACCCCCGAACGGCTTGACTGGGCGCGCCGCGTCTGCAAAGCATTTGAAACGGCGGGTGGTTCCGCTGTGGCGGTTGACAGCCAGATGGTCGATCTGCCGGTGTACCAGCGTGCACAAGCCGTGCTGCGCGACGCGGGTCTGAGCGCCTGATTTTTTAACCCACTCCAATCGACTGGAATTCCTTATGACTCGCAAAGCCAAACCCATCCGCTCCGACATTGCCTGGAGTACCCCCGACCGCATCGAGGTGCACGGCAAGAGTCTGCCTGACGAAATCCTCGGCCATCTCAACCTGGGTGATATGGCCTTCTTGCAGATCGTCGGGCGCATGCCAACGCAGCAGGAGTCCAACGTCTTCAACGCCATCGCGGTGACGCTGGTCGAGCACGGCATCACGCCCAGTGCGCTGGTCGCGCGACTGACCTACGCCGGTGCGCCCGAATCGCTGCAGGCCGCCGTGGCGGCCGGATTGTGCGGTCTGGGCAGCGTGTTCGTCGGCAGCACCGAAGGCACCGCCAAAATGCTGTACGAGGCCCTGCCACCCGAAACGAAAGGAGCTGATCTGGAGCGCATCGCTTGCGACACCGTGGCAGCCTTTCGCGCGCGCGGCCAGATCATTCCGGGGCTCGGCCATCCGCTGCACAAGCCGGTCGATCCGCGTGCCCCGCGCCTGTTCCAGATCGCCAAGGACAATGGCTTTTCAGGCGACTACATCCGGCTCGAACAACTGATCTGCGCCGAGGCCGAACGCGTCGCTGGCAAGTCGCTTCCCGTCAACGCGACCGGCGCCATCGGCGCCATCAGCTGCGAGCTCGGGCTACCATGGAAAATTGTGCGCGGCATCGGCGTCCTGGCGCGTGCCATCGGGCTGGTGGGACACATCCTGGAAGAGAGCAAGAACCCGATGGCGGTCGAGATCTGGCAGCGGGTCGAAGACGAGGCCACCCAGCACATCAGACCACAAGGCGCCTGAAGCGCTGTGGCTGGCCTTGCAGGCACGATGCGCCCGCGTCGACCTATCGATTGAATTTTTCTGGACACCACTGGAGTATTGCGCAATGAATGACACGATCCTGAGAGAAGAACCCATCCACTGGGTGCAATCACCCCCGCAGCCTGCCGAGGCATCGAGCGTGGGAACCTTGTCGGTCGAGGCCCGCCAGCAGGCCTGGCCGGTGGCCGAGGTGCAGGCCCTGCTGGACCTGTCATTCCCTGAGCTGATGCACCGCGCGCAGACCGTGCACCGCGAGCACCACGACCCCACCGAGATGGAGCTGGCCACGCTGCTGTCCATCAAGACCGGCGGCTGCCCGGAGGACTGCGGCTATTGCCCGCAGTCGGTGCACCACGAGACCGGCGTGCCCGCCACCAAGATGATGACGCCCGAGGAAGTGCGCGAGGCCGTGCTCGGCGCCAAGGCGGCCGGCGCCTCGCGCTTCTGCATGGGTGCCGCCTGGCGAGCGCCCAACGACCGCGACCTGGAAAAGGTCGAGGAGTTGGTGCGCGTGATCAAGGACGAGGGCCTGGAGGCCTGCTGCACCCTGGGCATGCTCACGGGCGACCAGGCGCAACGCCTCAAGGGCGCTGGTCTGGACTACTACAACCACAACCTGGACACCGCGCCCGAGCTGTACGGCGACATCATCACCACCCGCGACTACCAGGACCGGCTGGACACGCTGGGCCACGTGCGCGGGGCCGGCATCCACGTCTGCAGCGGCGGCATCGTGGGCATGGGCGAGTCCCGCGCCGGGCGCGCCGGCCTGATCGCGCAACTGGCCAACCTGGCACCGTACCCCGAGTCGGTGCCGATCAACCACCTGGTCAAGGTGCCCGGCACGCCGCTGGCCGACGAGCCCGACCTCGACCCGCTGGAGTTCGTGCGCACCGTGGCGGTGGCCCGCATCACCATGCCCAGGGCCAAGGTGCGCCTGTCGGCCGGGCGCCGGCAGATGGACGAATCGACCCAGGTGCTGTGCTTCCTGGCCGGCGCCAACTCCATCTTCTACGGTGACAAGCTGCTGGTGACCGGCAATCCCGACGTGGAAGCCGACCAGGACCTGCTGGCCCGCACGGGCATGCACACCACGCGGGCGCACGCCTGACCTTGGCCCTGTCGATGGCCGAGGCTCCCTCCGTTCAAGCAAATCCCCTATGTTCCGCACCCTGCTGAAATCCAAAATCCACCGCGCCACCGTCACCCACTGCGAGCTGCACTATGAAGGCTCTTGCGGCATCGACGAAGACCTGCTGGAGGCGAGCAACATCCGCCCCAACGAACAGGTTCACATCTGGAACGTCAACAACGGCGAACGGTTCATCACCTACGCCATCAGGTCGCCGCGCGGCAGCGGCATCATTTCGCTCAACGGCTCGGCCGCCCGGCGCGCCAGCGTGGGCGACCTGGTGATCATCGCGGCCTTCGGCATGGTGCACGAAGACAAGCTCGACGAGGCCGTGCCCCAGCTGGTGTTCCCCGACGCTGCCAACCGCATCGTCGAGACCCGCAGCGAGCCCGCAGGTCCGCAGGCCGGCGACCCGGTCATCCTGCCCCCGGGCGCCGAGCTTTGACGCAGCCCGTGTCGGCCAACGCCGCCTGGCGCCAGCGCAGCCCTGGTGGGTCAACCTGTTCGGCCACAACCACCCCGCGATCCGCGCTGCGCTGATCGACCAGCTGCACACACTGGGCCACGTGATGCTTGCAGGCTTCACCCACGGGCCAGTGGTTGAACTCTCCGAACGCCTGGCCGCGCGCACCGGCCTGGGCCACGCCTTCTACGGCAGCGACGGTGCCAGTGCCACGGAGTTCGCGCTGAAGATGAGCGCCCACCACTGGCGCAATGCGGGCCGGGCAGGCAAGTGCCGGTTTGTCAGTGTCGCCGGGGGCTACCACGGAGAGACGGTGGGCGCGCTGGCCGTGACCGACATCGCGCTGTTCCGTGAAGCCTACGCGCCGCTGGTGCGCATGGCCGCCACCGTGCCCAGCCCCGACGCCAGGCAGGCCGCGCCCGGCGACACCCCGGCCGACGTGGCTGAGGGGGCCGCCGCCTCTCTGGGCGACTGGCTGGCCGAACACGCGCACGAGACCGCTGCGGTGATCATCGAGCCGCTGATCCAGTGCGCCGCCGGCAAGGCCATGCACGACCCGCTGTACCTGAAACGTGAAACGCGCGCGTGAGCTTTGCGACCGGCACCAGGTGCACCTGGTGCTCGACGAAATCGCGGTCGGCTTCGGCCGCACCGGCACACTGTTCGCGCACGAGCAGGCGGGCATCCGCCCCGACTTTCTCTGCATCTCCAAGGGCCTGACCGGCGGCACGCTGCCACTGTCGGTGGTGCTCACCACCGACGCGGTCTATGCCGCCTTCTACGACGACGAGGTGGCGCGCGGCTTCCTGCATTCGCACAGCTACACCTGCAACCCGCTGGCCTGCCGCGCCGCGCTGGCCACGCTGGACCTCTTCGCGCAGACCGACGCGCTGCGCCAGAACCTGGGCACCAGCGAGCGGCTGGCCGCGCAGTTCGCGCCGATCTCCAAGCACCCGCGTGTGCGCTTCGATCGACGCAAGGGCATGGTCTTCGCGTGGCACGTGCTCAGCACGCCTGCCCGACTTCGGCCACCGCTATGCCTGCCGCGCGCTGGCGCAGGGGCTGCTGCTGCGCCCCATCGGCCACACGATCTACGCCATCTTATCGACGATGCCCTGGTGCGACAGTAGTGGTCACGCCACCTCCAAATCCACCATCGCCTCGATGCACAGGTTGCGTTCGTACAGCAGCAACGCGCGGATCGCGCGCAGCCTGACCGCCAGGCACGAGGCGTCGGGAGCGAAAGCCAGCTCTTCGGTCAGCGCCGAGGTGCTGTCTGCCAGGGCCTCACGATGCCGCCCCGCCTTGAACAGCAAGGCGGAAAAGATCACCCGCACCCACATGTGGCCGAAAGGCGAAGGAGCCTCCCCGAACTTCACTTGCACCTCGCGCAAGGACTGGGGGGCCTCGGTGAAACGTCAATTGCATTTGTGCGCATAGGCCAGAACCGTTTGTGCGGCGCCATAGTGGAATGGGTCCTGATCTTGTGCCTGCCGGCCAATGGCGCACAAAGACCTGGCATAGCGGCGCAAAAAAGCATCATGGGACGACGACGTTGTCCAAGGGCCTGCAACAACGCCAGCAAGCCGCTATCGACCACCGCCGCCGCGTCAATGGCCGCCATCGCGACCGGCTCCGACGGGCCTCCGACCGCATTCAACAAGGAGCGAACAAAGAACACCTGGTCGCGCCAGGAAGCATCGAGTCCCACCCACACGGGGTCTGCGTCTTTGCAAGCGCGAAACCATCCGCCCATCAA
Organism: Hydrogenophaga sp. RAC07; assembly: GCF_001713375.1. Taxonomy (NCBI): domain Bacteria; kingdom Pseudomonadati; phylum Pseudomonadota; class Betaproteobacteria; order Burkholderiales; family Comamonadaceae; genus Hydrogenophaga; species Hydrogenophaga sp. RAC07. Next base: position 2,977,662 of record NZ_CP016449.1, on the reverse strand, counting down.
TGTCGTCTTGCCATAGCCGACCGGCGCAACGATGGCCACGCTCCGATCATGCATGGACAAGGGCGCAATCGCCCGCCGCGCCACTGTGGCCGTCGTCAGGTCAGGAGGAGCCCCCTCGACTGCCGCCTGGGAGGACGGCGCAGCAAGCTGCGGCCACCGAAATCCCGCGTTGGGTTGGGTCGTGTCCTCAGACACTCAGAAGGCGCACGACGACGCTGCTTCACGCTGGAGGTCCGGCCGCCCGGAATCGCGGCAGCGACACACCAACACCGACGGGTTCGCAAACCAACTCGACAGCCATGTCGAAAGTGACTGCTGAAGGGTCTGCGCCGATGAAGGAGCTGATCATCCACGGACCTTCTTCGAGTTCGACCAGCAGCACCGCATAGGGCGTGTCCTGTTTGAAAGCCGGGCCGGGCGCCCGGTGAACCACGCTGAACGAATGCACCTTGGCGCGACCGCTGGCGGCGCGGTGCTCTAGGCGCTCGCTACCGCACTCACGGCAGATCGCCTGTTGGTAGAGCTGCACGTGGCCGCACGCTGGGCAGTGCTGCAGCAGCAGCTTGCCCTCCTGAATGCCGCGCCAATAGATGTCCGAATCTGCATCCGGCATCGGCTGTGGCTTGAGGTGGGCGTCTTTGAGGTTGATCACAGCGTGGCCTCCGTTCCCAGGATGGTGGTGGCGTTGGTCGCAAAACCGGCGCCCAGGCTATGCACCAGGCCAAGTTCAGCGCCCGCGACCTGGCGTTCACCGCAGCTTCCGCGCAGCTGGTTGACGACCTCGTAGAAATGAAACAGCGAGCCCGGCATGCCCGAGTGCGCGAACGACAGCAGGCCGCCATGGGTGTTGCAGGGGATGGCTCCGCCGTAGGTGATCTGCCCGTCCTCGACGAAGCGCCCACCCTCGCCCTTGGGGCAGAAACCGAGGTCCTCCAGCATCATGATCACCGTGCCGGTGAAGCAGTCATAGACGCCGGCCACGTCGATGTCCTTCGGCCTGCAGCCCGCCATGTCGTAGGCCCTGGCACTCGACTGCACCGCGCCCGTGGTGGTCAGCGAGGGCATCAGGAAGATGTGCTCGTGCGTGTAGCATTCGCCGCCGCCGAGGATGTAGATGGGCTTGGCAATTCCCAGCGCCCTGGCGCGCTCGGCCGAGGTGACGATGAAGGCTGCTGCGCCGTCGGAGATGAGCGAGCAGTCAAGCTTGTGGTAGGGCGTTGTCACCCAGCCGGAATTCAGCACGTCATCGACGCTCAGCGGATCGGTCATCTGCGCCCCCGGCGTGCGGCGTGCGTGTTCGCGGTGGATCACCGCCACCTTGGCAAATTGCTCGGAGGTGGTGCCGAACTCCTTCATGTGGCGATGCGCTGTCATGGCGAAGGTGTTGGCCACGGGAATGCCGAAGGGCATTTCGTATTGCTGGTCCCGGCTTTCGGTCATCGAGCGCAGGGCCAGGTCGGGCGACAGACCGGTCAGCAAGCTGTCGCCGCCCACCACCAGAACGGTCTCGGCCAGGCCGCCAGCAATGGCGGCGGCGGCGATGTTGAACAGGGTGGCCGCCGTGGCGCCGGAGACCTGCATCGTGTTGGAGAACGTCGGCTGGATGCCGAGGTACTCACTGAAGGCTACGCTGAATCGGTGAAACGGCGAGGCGAAGGCGGAGCTGGAAAGCACGCCATCGACCTCGTGCTTGCCGATGCCGGCATCGGCAAGCGCCTTGCCTGCTGCGTCGGCGGCCAGCGCGAGCGCGCTCTTGCCCGGCACGCGGCCGACGGCCGAAATGCCGGCGCCGATGATCGCGGTTTTACCGCGAAGCGTGTGCGAAGATGATACGGATTTGATGTTTGCCATGAGAGTCCTCGTTCAGCGTGCGGTGTCGAAGCCATGGAAGCTGGCAAGCGTCTCCACATCGGTTCGTTCGGTAATGAAGGCGTTCTCCGGGGCCGACAGATCCTCGTGCCCGAGGGCGATGCCGCAGGCGAGGATTTCGTGGTCACTGATCGGCAACTGGGCGCGCGCCACCTTGTGGAACCAAGCAAACGCGGCCTGCGCACAGGTGTGCAGTCCCTGCGCACGCGCGGCCACCATGATGTTCTGGATGAACATGCCCAGGTCCATGAAGCTGCCAGTGTTCAAACGGCGGTCGAGCGTGACGAGCAGCCCCACCGGCGCGTCGAAGAACGTGTAGTTGCGCAGCATCTGCCGCTCGCGTGCCGCCGCGTCGTCGCGGGCGATGCCCAGGCTGGCATACAAACCGAAACCGCAGCGACGCCGGCGCTCCAGATAAGGCTCGACCCAGGTCGTGGGGTAATACGCGTACTCGGGCTGATGCCGGTCAGGCTCGTGCGTGGCCGCCTCAATGAAGGCATCACACAGGCGCTGCCGGGCCTCACCCGCCACCGCATACACCTTCCACGGCTGCACGTTGTTGCCACTCGGGGCACGCGCCGCCACGCTCAGAATGTGCTGCACCACCGAGGAAGGAACGGAGGCAGGTAGAAACCGCCTGACCGATTTTCGGCTGCGAATCGCTTCGTCGACATGCACGGATAGACCGCCTTTCTGACTACGTAGAGCTGCGGAGAAGAAACGACGCGGTGAGAGTGCACCGCTGGACTCCAATACGACGTTCGGATAGGATTGCCCCATGAATTCTACCAAACAACCGTTTGATTGGGCGCCTTCCCCTGAACTGATGGCGCAGTCCAACCTGACCGCTTTTTTGCACAAAGTGGGCGAGTCCGACTTCGAAAACTTGAGTGCCCGTGCCGACGCCGATCCGGCCTGGCTGATGCAAGAGGTGTTCGAGTTCTGCGACTTCCGCTTCTACCAGCCCTACACGCAGATGCTTGACACCTCGCGCGGCATCGAATGGGCACGCTGGTGCATCGGCGGCACCACCAACATCGTGCTGAACTGCCTGGACCGGCACCGCGGAACGCCGGTGTGGGACCAGCCTTTCCTGGTGTGGGAGGGCGAAGACCCGAAAAACCGCAAGTCCTTGAGTTACCGCGAGTTTGATGCCGAGGTTTGCCGCCTGGCCGGAGCGTTGCAGTCGCTGGGTATTGGCCGAGGTGACCGGGTCGGCCTGTACCTGCCCAACCTGCCGGAGACCTTTGTCGCGTTCTTTGCGGTCCTGAAGATTGGCGCCGTGTTGATGCCGCTGTTTTCGGGCTTCGGGCCGCAACCCATCGTCGCTCGCCTGAACGACGGCCAAGCCAAGGCGGTGCTGACGGTGGACGGCACTTGGCGGCGCGGCACGCCCGGCGTCATGAAGTCGGTGCTGGACGAAGCCCTGCGCGAGACACCCAGCGTGCAGCACGTGATGGTGCTGCGTCACCTGGGTGAAGCGTCCCCATGCCCGATGACGCCCGGGCGCGACCACGACTGGGCCAGCCTGGTCGCCGCCCAGCCCCATGACATGCCGACCGCCGAGATGGCCTCCGAGGCCCCCGCCGTGTTGCTCTACACCTCGGGCACCACCGGCAAGCCCAAGGGCTGCATCTGGACCCACGTGAGTTTCCTGGGCTCGATGGTCACGCGCGACATGCACATCTGTGCCGATTTCAAGTCGAGCGACCGTTTCTTCTTCATGAGCGACATGGGCTGGATGGTGGGCGCCATGTGCGCCTGCATTCCGAGCTATTTCGGCGGCAGCCTGCTGGTGGCCGAAGGCACGCCCGACTTCCCCGACACGGGCCGCTTCTGGCGCCTGGTGCAAGATCACAAAGTCACCTACCTGGGTGTCGCGCCCACGCTGATCCGAAGCCTGATGCGCTACGGCGACGAAGAAGTCCAGCGCTACGACTTGTCTTCGCTGCGCATCACCTGCTCCGGCGGCGAGGCCTGGACCGAGGCGCCCTGGCGCTGGTTCTTCAAGCACATCTGCAAAGAGAAATTGCCGTTCCTCAACATCGTCGGCGGCACCGAGGTGGGCGGCTGCAACTTCACCGGCACCCTGCACCATCCCTTGCGGCCAGGCTCGTTCGGCGCGCGCGGGCTCGGCGCCGGGGTTGACATCGTCGATGAAAGCGGCCAGCCGGTCGGCGCGGGCCAGGTCGGCGAGCTGGTGCTGCGCAACCCCAACATCGGCTTCACCAAGAGCCTGTGGCGCGACGACGAACGCTACCTCGACAGCTACTGGCGCAACATTGCGGGCGTCTGGGTGCATGGCGACTTTGCGATGCGCGATGCGGACGGCCTGTTCTACATCCTCGGACGCAGCGACGACACGATTAAGGTCTCAGGCAAGCGCACCGGCCCGTCGGAGATCGAAACCCTGCTCACCGGCACCGGCAAAGTGTCAGAGGCGGCGGTGATCGGCGTGCCCGACGAGATCAAGGGCTCGGCCATCGTCTGCGTCTGCGTGCCGATGCCCGGCGTGGCGGCGGACGCGGCGCTGCAGGCCGAACTGTCCCAGGCGGTCGTCCATGGCATGGGCGCCTCCTACCGCCCCCGGCAGGTGCTGCTGGTCAGCGACCTGCCCAAGACGCGCAACATGAAGATCATGCGCCGCGTGGTGCGGGCGGTGTACAAGGGCGACAGTCCGGGCGACTTGTCGTCGCTGGTCAACCCGGAAACGGTGGCCGAGCTGCAGGGCAAACTTGCAAAAGCTTGAGCCTGGTTGTGCGCCACATCCTGCCCTGACGGGCAGGATGTGGCCCCGGATTTTTCACGCCTCTGACGATGTCGCCGCAGTATGCGACGCCGTCAGCAAATCGCAAACAACCTGCAGTTCCTCGTCGTCACGCGGCCCATAGACCATCACGATGTTCCCGGGCAGGCCATATTGACCCGCCAGCGGATGCAACTCCGCCCAGCCGTTTTCGATGACCTGGGGAACGATCTCGGGCGGCAAGGTCATGTGCAGACTGCCGTCACTGGGCGGGTGGATGTGGGCAAACTCCTTGCCGAACATGAAGGCGCCGAAGGACTGGCATCCGCATCGCGGTAAATAAAATAAAAGGCGCGCGCTCCGGGAACAGACACCTGGCTCGGACCAACTTCCACGCCGCCCAGGGACTGCCCCCTCTCGAAAACCAGCTCTTGCAGTTCTACCGGCGCATTCTGTTCAAGCTGCGTATGCGGATTGCTTGGCGTCGTCCGCGGGCGAGCGCCACGGCGCTGATGGCAGAGATAACTTGTCATGCGGTTCTCCGTCTTCGCGCTTCATCGTTTGTCGCTGCACACCTGCCGCGTGGGTTACAGGAACCCCCCCTCGGCGACAGGCGCCTACCGGCCCAGCAAGCCACCGCCACTCAGACCCCGCCTTCCTGGCCGAACCTGAAGCCGGAGACGGTGACGCCGCCAAAGAAACCTTCCTCGTGGTACACGCACACGGCTTCATCATGCCCGGCGGCACCCACCGCCACCATCAGGGGCAGCAGATGGTCTTCTTGCGGATGGGCCACGTGGGCGGCCGGCGCGTCTTGCCAGTCGATCAGCCGCTGCGCACGCTGGTGCGGCTCGGTGGTGACCAAGGTCTGCTGCAGCCAGTCGTCGAATTGCTTTGACGGCACCGCGGCGGACGGCCCCATGCGGCGCAGGTTGTGGTAGCTCAGGCCGCTGCCGACGATCAGCACGCCCTGCTCGCGCAGCGGCGCCAGGGCACGGCCGACGGCCAAATGCTCAGCCGGGTCATAGCCCGCGCGCAGTGACAGTTGCACGACCGGCACATCGGCCAGCGGGTACATCACCACCAGCGGCGCGAAGCTGCCGTGGTCAAAACCGCGCTGGGCATCAAGCAGCGCCGAGAACCTTGCGCTCTGGATCAACTGCCGCACCTGCTCGGCCAGCGCTGGCAGGCCCGGTGCCGGGTAATGGACATGGTAGGTATGTTCGGGGAAGCCAGAGTAGTCGTAAACCATGGGCGGCCGTTCGGCGGCCATCACGGTGTGAACTCGCGCTCCTCCCAATGGGCGGAGATCACGAGCACGGCCTTCGGTTGGGCGCCGAGCTGGCGTGGCATATCCCGCAGGGACTGCGCCAGACGGTCGTACATGCCGTTGGACTGCGCCATCATGTATGGCCAGGGTCCGCCGCCGTGCGAGATGAAGTAGGTCGGCAATGGCTCCGTTGTCACGGGCATGGTCCGCTCTTACAGAGCTTTATGCGTGCCGTCGCAAAGCGCGCCGTTCTTGCTTTGCTTGCAGCCGCAAAAATAGACAGTCTTGCTTTCGTCGGCGCTGTACTTGGTCGGCACGAACTCGCCGCCCTTGTGGCTGCCGTCGCAGAACGGCTGCGATTTGCTGAGACCGCAGGCACACCAGTAGTAGTCCTTGCCTTTTTCCACGTCGATTGCGAACGGCGTGGTGGCGGCGATATGCCGCTTACTCATGTTGAGCTCCTGAGGATGATTACGAAGTGATACGGCATTGGTTGAAGGCATCAACGAAAGCGCGGCTGATGGGCAGCCTCTTTGAGACTGGATGTCTACCCGACTGACCATGAGGAATAGCTTAATGTTTAATTTTGGTTAATCAATAGCTGTGTTATCAACACATCATTTCCTCACAAGAAACCATAAATGGATCGTCTGAGCAGCCTTCGCGTTTTCAGGGAAGTGGTCGAGGCTGGCAGCTTTTCCCGCGCCGCGGCGCGCTTCACCATGTCCGCTCCGATGGCCAGCAAGCATGTCGCCCAGCTCGAACGAGACCTCGGTGCGAGGTTGCTGCACAGGACCAGCCGCAAGCTCAGCCTGACGGAGGCCGGCGCGATGTACTACGCACAATGCCGCGAGGCGCTCGACACGCTGCAGGCTGCCGAAGCGGCGCTTCGGCAAAGCGCGCAGGCACCACGCGGACAGTTGAAAATCAGCGCGCCCGTCTGGTGTGCAAACCGGCATTTCGCCAGCGTACTGGCGGCCTACCGCAACACCTATTCGGAGGTGCTGGTCGACATGCGACTGGAGAACCGCAAGATCGACCTGGTCGCCGACGGCTACGACCTCGCGCTGCGCGCCACGCGCGAACTGTCCCCGGCGCTGATTGCACGGCCGATTTGTCCCGTGCAGTTCCACCTGGTCGCAACCCCGGCTTACCTGAAGCGCGAAGGCTCTCCGCGCAGACCCTCCGATCTGGCCAGGTGCAGCGCCGTGGTACCCAACTACGTGAACCTCGATGGCCTCGAAATGCAGGGACCTGCCGGCAAGGCGCGGATCAAGCTGAATGCGGTGATGCGCTCGGACGACAGCACGCTCACCTATCACCCGATGCACGCCAGCATGGGCATGGCGTTTCTCCCCGAATGGACGGTCGACGACGATCTGGCCGCGGGCTGCCTCGCGCGCGTGCTGCCGACCTACACGGTGCCCCCTTTCACGCTGTATGCGGTTTACACGAATCGGCAGTACGTGACACCCAAGCTGAGAACCTTCATCGACTTCTTCAGTGAAGCGCTTGGCGGGGGCAAGTCGTTAGCGCAACAGCCGGATCGATGAACCTAAACTGTTGCAAGCCCCGGGTGTCGATCACTTCGCCGCTGATCGTGGGCACAAAAGCGGCGGCTAAACAGACCGCACAAAATCAACGATGGACACATCGGCAGCAAGCACGCGCTGGCCGATCAACACATTCCAGTGCGCCTCCGAGCCATGCGCCATGCGCCACTCGTGCAGGCGCCGGGTCAGCAATTGCAGGTCGTATTCTTCCGCAATACCGATAGCGCCGTGCAGTGCATGCGCGATGGAGGCGACCAGAACCGCCGCCTCACTAGTGCGGGACTTGGCCATCGCTGCGGCGAGCAGGGACGGTGCCGCAGCGTCGGTGTGGAAGGCCGCTTCGGCTGCCATCGAGGCAGCAGCCACATGTTCGGCCATGACGCTCAACTGGTGCTGCACCGCCTGGAACTTGCCCAGGGTTTTGCCGAACTGGATGCGGTCATTGCAGTGTTTCAATGTCATTTCGAACACACGGGTCATGGCCCCGCTGAGCAGGGCGGCGTGCAAGGCCGCCGCGAACGTCGGCAGCAGCGGGCCAGCGCCGGGCACGTGCGTCGCGACGCGCGCATCGGACCAGCGCAGGGTGGCCGTCAGGCTCCCGTGCACGCCGCTTGCTTCACGCTGCGCCGCTGCGCAATGCAGCAGCAACAAGGCATCACCATCTTGGGCCAGCACGAAATCCGCCAGCATGCCGTAAGGTGTGAATGAGCACACGATAGCGCCACCGGCCTCGCGCCGCAACGCAGCGCCCAGCGTAATCATGCCGCTGGGCATCGCAAACTGCGACCCCAGCAGCGTTCGCGCCACAATTGTCTGCGCCACCGGCACCGGCACCGTGTAGCGGCCGAAGCTGCACAGTATCGGGAACAGATCGGCCAGCGGGAGGCCGGCACCGCCAGCGTCCTCGGACGCCAGCAGTTCGTGGAAGCCGGCACCTTGCAGCGCCTGCCACAGCTTAAGCGGCGAGCCGCCCGCTTCAATCGCGCGCACCACGGCGGGCGTGCACTGGTCCTGGAGGATATCTTCAATCGCTTGTGCAAACATGGAATGCTTTCTTTTTCAGCGCAGACCCAGACCGCGCGCGATCATGCCGCGCAGGATCTCGCGCGTGCCGCCGCGCAGGGAATAGGTGGGCGCCATCTGGCTCACATAAGCCACGGCGCGGTACAACTCGGCATCGACCAGGGCGTCCGGGTCCATGGCGAGGGCGGCTTCGATCACAGAGGGAATGCTCTGCTCGAATTCGGTGCCAATGTCCTTGACCAGGGCCGCTTCGACCAACGGGCTTTCCCCGTTGACGAGCTTGGCTGTGACGGCGATCGACATGTTGCGCAGCGTGGCCAGGTGCGTGGCGAAACGCCCGATGGTGGCGGCATGGACCGAGACCGCCGGTGTCTTGCGCAGGCAGGTGATCCAGTGCTCCAGCAGCACGATGCTGGAGTACACCCGCTCCGGGCCGCTGCGCTCGAAGGCCAGTTCGGCATTGACTTGCGCCCAGCCGCTGCCTTCATGGCCGATCAGCGCGTCGTCGGTCAGCAGCACGTTGTCGAAGAACACTTCGGAAAAATGTGCATCACCCGCCAGGTCACGGATCGGGCGCATCGTCACGCCGGGCAATGCCAGATCGACAATGAACTGCGACAAGCCTTTTTGCCGGTCCTGCGGCTCGCCCGACGAGCGCACCAGCGCGATCATGTAGTGGCAGTGCTGCGCGTTGGTGGTCCATATCTTGCGGCCGTTCAGCCGCCAGCCGCTTGAACCGTCAATTTGGCAGCGCGTGGCACGCGTGCCGACGCTGGCGAGGTCGGAGCCGGCATTGGGCTCACTCATGCCGATGCAGAAAAACGCCTCGGCGGCGCAGATTTTCGGCAGGTAGAACTGGCGTTGCGCCTCCGTGCCGAACTTGAGGATCAAGGGCCCGCTCTGGCGGTCGGCGATCCAGTGCGCGGAAACCGGGGCGCCGGCGGCCAGCAGTTCTTCCACCAGCACGAAGCGCGAGAAGGCGTCCAGGCTGGCGCCACCGTATTGCGCCGGCAAGGTCACGCCGACCCAGCCCCGTGCGGCCAGCTTCTTGCTGAAAGCGGCATTGAAACCCATCCATGAACGGGCCCGGATGTCGGCGGGCATTGGCTCAAAGCTGGATTGGAGAAAGGCCTTCACCTCGGCGCGAAATGAATTCGTCCCGGCGGGCAGGGCGGCGAACCGGAAAGCGGACAGCAGGTTGTTCAAGAAATTTTCCTCCGAGGGGTTCATTCACCGCCGAGTTGAGGCGCCGCCCCAGGCGATACATCAGATCGGGCTGCGCTCCACCAACTGGGCGGAAATGATCAGGCGCTGCAATTCGTTGGTGCCCTCGCCGATGCACAGCAGCGGCGCATCGCGGTAGTAGCGCTCGACATTCATTTCCTTCGAGTAGCCATAAGCCCCGTGGATGCGCAAGGCCTCCATCGAGTTCTCGACCGCCGCCTCGCTGGCGAACAGCTTGGCCATGCCGGCTTCCATGTCGCAACGCTGGCCGGCGTCATAAGCCCGCGCGGCCTGTTCAACCAGCAGACGCGCCGCCTCCGCCCGGGTGGCCATGTCGGCCAGCTTGAGTTGGATCGCCTGGTGTTCGCAGATCGGCTTGCCGAAGGTGCGACGCAGTTGGGCATAGGCTACCGACTCCTCCAGGCAGGCGCGCGCCACACCCACGCCGCGCGCAGCCACATTGATGCGCCCAAGTTCCAGTCCGCCCATCACGTGCTTGAAACCCTGTCCCTCCACGCCACCGGCCAAGTTGGCGGCCGGCACGCGAAAGTTGTCGAACACCAGCTCGGCGCTGTCGATGCCCTTGTAGCCGAGCTTTTCCAGCTTCTTGGTGGACGTGAAGCCCGGGCCCTTCTCGCAGATGAACAGGCTCATGCCGCGATGGCGCGGTTGCGCTTCGGGGTCGGTCTTGACCAGCACGGCAAAGACCTGGCCATGGATGCCGTTGGATATCCAGGTCTTGGTGCCGTTGATGACGTAATGGTCGCCGTCGCGGCGCGCCACCGTGCGCACCGCCTGCAAGTCGGTGCCGCAATCGGGCTCGGTCAGTGCCAACCCGCCGCGCAGTTCGCCGCTGGCAAAGCGCGGCAAAAAATGCTGGCGCTGCGCCTCGGTGCCGTTGCGCTGCACGCAGGCGGCCATTATGAGGTGCGAGTTGATGATGCCCGACACCGACATCCAGACCCGCGCGATGCGCTCCACCACCTTGGCATAGGTGCTGGCCGACAGGCCCAGGCCGCCGTACTCCTCGCGGATGATGCAGCCGAACAGGCCCATCTCGCGCATGCCGGCCACAATGTCGGCCGGCCATTCGTCGGCATGCTCGAGCCGCTGCGCCACCGGCTTGATCTCGCGGTCCACAAAGCGTTCGACGGCGTCGAGCACCATATTTTCTTTTTCGGCATCAAAGGCCACGGACTGGCTGGTCGTCATCAGAGGGTTCCGGAAGTGTTGGAATGGGTCAGGCTCTGCGCCAGGACGGCGGCATCTGGGGCGCGGTCGGCCGTCAGCAGCGCGTCGAGCAGGCGTAGCGCCTGCTCGCGCGGCAAGGTCAGTAGCGCATTGCCCATGAATTTGGCTTCGATGTCAGCGGCCGTGATGGGGCGCCCCGGCGCGCCGCGGTGCGCGGCCTCGCGGTGGCGCAGCTCGCGCCCATCGTGCGTGCGCACGCGCAGCTCGCCGGAAAAGAAGGTGGGGTAATCGGCATCGGGGTCGGCCGCGTGTTCGATGCGGTCAGCCAGCGCCTGCACCTGCGGGTCGCTCAGGTTGGCGGCATCCAGTTCGGCCAGCCCCAGCTCGCCGCGCAGCAGGGCCAGCGCGACCAGATGGTGAATGCTGAACTGCGATTCATAGACGTTGGCCGGTCGCCGCTTGGCCGCCACCGGCTCGCACACCACCGGGTGCACCCCTTGCGGCAGCAGCACCTGTACCGAAGCGATCTCGTCAGTGCGCAGACCGGCCGCGCGCAGCGCCAGCGCGGCATCGATGCTGGCGTGCGTGAAGTGGCAGGTTGGATACAACTTGACCGCCACATCCATCAGTTCCCAGCGCTCGCCCAGGCCGCGCGCGCACAAGGACAAATCGGCGTTTAGGCCGCGCGCGGCCAGGTGACTGGCGTACAGACCAAAGCGGCCTTCATAGGGCTGCGACGGGCCGCGGAATCCGGCACCGGCCAACGCCGTGGCGGTCAGCCCGCTGACACCGGCCCAGCCCGAGTGCATGCGCTTGGTCCAGGCGCCGTCGCTCAGAAATTCCATGCTGCCTGATGCCATCGACAGCACCACGCCTTGCGCGTGCTCAAGGCCCGCCTGATCCAGTCCCATCAGCTTGCCGGCCGCCAGTGCGCACCCAAAAGCCCCCACCAGGCCAGTCGGGTGAAAGCCCACGTCGTGGAAGCGCCCCTGGGCCGCTGCACCCAGACGTGCCGCCACCTCGATCGCCAGCACATAGGTCATGATCATCTCGGCCCCGCTGGCATGCCGCTGCGCCGCCAGACCCAGCGCCAGCGGAAAGGCGCTGGCGCTGGGGTGGGTGATCGCGCCGGGGTGGGTGTCGTCGAAATCCAGCCCGTGGACCAGGATGCCATTCATCAGCACCGCATCGCGCAGCGGCAGGGGGGCAAAGGCACCCATGACGGCGCTGTCACCCGCACCGCCCAGGGCGTGCAAGCCGCGGTAAGCGCAGTGCGCGAAGTCGTGCTGGGACGAAGCCAAGGCGATGCCCAGTGCGTCGAGCATCAGCAGCTTGGCCTGTTCGACTACGGCTGCGGGCAGCATGTCTGGCGTCAGGCCGTGCGCGAAGGCGGCCAGTTGGGCGGCGATGCTGGGGGCAGGGAGGGTTGTCGTGTCGGCTGGCATGTGGAATAACCTTACTTGTATTCTTCGTATCACTCAGAGTGTGCCAAGCGCGGCAAGAGACTGGGCGTATTGCTTCTGCTGGTCCTGACCGCGGTTGACGCTGCCCCCGACCGGCCGCAGCAAGCCGTCGCGCAGGCCGTAGACCAACCCGTGCACCTCGACTTGCTGCCCGCACTCCCAGGCGCGGCGCAGGGTGGTGGTGCGGCACACGTTGCTGACCTGCTCGATCACGTTCATCTCGCAAAGCCGCGCAGCGCGCTCGTCAACGCTGGAAATGCCGTCGAACCGATCAGCGTGTTTGCGCGCCACGTCCTCCAGATGGCGCAGCCAGTTCTCGGCCAGACCGGTGCGGCGCTGTTCTATCACCGCCTGCACGCCGCCGCAGCCGTAGTGGCCCACCACGAGAACATGCTCGACCTTCAACACCTCGACCGCATACTGCAGAACCGTCAGGCAGTTCAGATCGGAGTGCACCACCAGGTTGCCGACGTTGCGGTGCACGAACACCTCGCCAGGCCGCAGGCCCAGAATTTCGTTGGCCGGCACCCGGCTGTCGGAACAGCCGATCCACAGGTAGCGCGGCATCTGCTGGTGCGCCAGCCGCTCGAAGTACTGCGGATCTTCCGCAGCGCAGCGCGCCGACCAGGCACGGTTGTTCTCCAGCAGAGGGGCCAGGCTGGACATGGCATCTCCACGGAGCGACATCAACGCCCCTTCCACACCGGCTTGCGCTTCTCGGCGAAGGCACGCGGACCTTCCTGCGCGTCCTCGCTGGCGTAAGCGGCACGGTAGATGTTGTGGGCCAGCGCCATACCGGCCTCGCAGCCGGCGCTCATCGCCGTCATGATCGATTCCTTGCCCGCCATCACCGACAGCGGCGCGTTGTCGCGGATGCGTTCGGCCAATGCGGTGGCGCGAGCGCGCACGGCATCCGGCGTGTCTTCCAGGTAGTTGATGAAACCGAGCCCATGAAAGGTTTCGATCGGATACAGGTCGCCGGTCAGCACCATCTCCATCAGCAGCGGCTGCGGCAGCATCCACAGCAGGGGAATGGCCCACGGGCTACCGCGCCCGGCGATGCGGGTTTCGGTTATGCCGACCTGCGTGCCCTTGAGGCCGACGCGCAAATCCGAGTTCAGGCTCAGCATCATGCCGCCGGCAATCAGGTGCCCGGTCATGGCCGCGATGATGGGCTTGGCCACACGGCGCTGGCGGCCATGGAACGGGTCCTTCATCTTGGTCAGGATGTCCACGCCTTCTTCCTTCTTGACACGCGAAGCCTCACGCAGGTCGAGCCCGGCGCAGAAGGTGCCGCAGTCGGCAGAAGTCAGGATTGCCACGCGTACGTTTTTGTCGGCATCGACTTCACCCCACAGATCGTGCAGCCGGTTGGCGGCGGCCGGTGACAGCGCGTTACGCATCTCGGGGCGATTGATCTTCACGGTGGCAATGCCATCGCGCACTTCGTACAAAACCGTTTCTGCTTCACTCATATCCTGATCTCCTGTTAAAAAATTGCTTGCTCTGCACATACGAACGCTGATTCGTCAGCGCCTTCGTCGCATGATTCACTCCGTGACCGATTTCACGCGTTGTAGACCATGTCACCTTCTCTTCGTGCGGCTGCTGAACGCACAAGCTCTTGCGTCAACTGCTCCATCCAGCGGTCGATGGGAACAGAAGGAACAAACCTCTGGTGAATGAGCTGGAAGTAGCGGGTGTTGGCGGCCCAGTTGACAAAATCGGCAAAAGGCAGTTGCTGCTGATCCAGCAATTTGAACTTCAGCAACACCTTGACTGCGTGGTGCGCATGTCGGTCAGGGCTCTTGACAAAGGCGTTGAGGCGCGCGCGCGCGTAGGCCAGCACCTCGGCGCGGTAGCGGAATACCGGGCCGTGGCCAGGAATGACCCAGCACGGGTCAAGCCGCTCGATCAGGTCGAAGGTGGCGGCCACTTCGTCGAATGCGGCGTCGCCCTCAAGCTCCGGAAACACCACGCCGAAGCCTTTTTCCCACAAGGCATCTGCCGAGATCAGGGTTTGGGACTGCGGCTCAAACAGAATGACTGAATGGGGATCGTGGCCCGGCGCCGCATGAATTTGCCACGCCGTGTCGGCCAGCTGAATTTCCGTGCCAGGTAAAAGAAGACCATCGAACTTGAACCGGGGGCAGTGTTGCCCGGATGGCACATAGTTCAGGGCGACGGGGTCCCATGACGAGACAAGTGATGCATGGCCTGGCGGAATGAGGGTTTGAAGTTCTGGGTAATTGCCCTGGAGGACGGCATTGCCGCCGCAGTGGTCGCTGTGTAGATGCGTGTTGAGCAGCAAGTCCAGCGGACCCTGCTGCAAAGCGGCGCTGACCAGCCCGGTCGTTAGTTCCGCGTGCGTGCTGTAGCCACTGTCAACGAGTGCGCTGGACTGTGCTCCGATGAACAAAATATTGTTCGAGGACAGCCAGCCGCGCTCAAAAACCTGAATACCGTTCGGAAGTTGGATGCCGGTCATGGGCCGTCTCGGGCACGTCATTTTGAGCGGTGGATAACACCAGGTTTGCAAAGAGGGGCGCGCATGCTGGATTTGCTGCCGCTCATTCCGCGGCGCCCTCGGACTCAACCACGGCCACCACCAGGCCGCGCTCGACCATCTGCCCGGGCTGCACCGACAGCGAGCGCACCACGCCATCGTGATCGGCGTTGATGCGCATCTCCATCTTCATCGACTCCATCGTCGCCACCACGTCGCCGGCACGTACCCGCTCGCCAACCTCCACATGGGTCTTCAGGATCATTCCCATCATCGGCGTGCGCAACTGTCCGCTGGCCTGGCGGCCAGTGGCGACCTGGCTGAGGTAGGAGGTCACGCCGATGGCGTGGGCGGTGCCGCCGCTCTGCACAAACACGGTATCGTCGCTGCGCACGATGGTCAGTACCTCATGACAATCCCCTATGCGCAAACGCCAATCGCTCCCGGCGCTGGCGGTCAGCGCCAGGCGAACCCGTTCGGTGCCGATTTGCACCGTTACTTCGGACTCGGGCGAGACGGCGCCGAACCGGGCTTCGTGTGTTGTTCCTCCCGAGCGCAGCAACAGCGCCGGAACCGGCGTGAGCCGATCGTCGCCAGCGTGCATCTGCCAACCCGTCACGTCCAAGGCCGACCAGGCTCCGAATGGCTTGCTGCTGCGCCGCGCATCGAGCAACCACCAGGCCGCCGCTGCAGCCAGCCGCTCCAGCGGCGCGCTACCCGTGCCCTGACCCCCCTCTGCCAGCACCTCGTCAATCAGACGGGTGTGGAAGCTGGCGTCCCGCGTTGCAGGCAGGGCCAGCAGACGCTGCAGAAAAGCGCAATTGGTTTCGACGCCGTGCACCTGGGTTTCGCCCAGCGCCCCACTCAGACGGTCCAGCGCAGCCTCGCGCGTGGGCGCATGAACGATCAGCTTGGCCAGCATCGAGTCGTAGTAGGGCGTGACCACCATGCCGGCCCGCACCCCCGATTCAACCCGCACACCCGAAGTCGGGAACCGCACCGCGATCAGTTCACCGGTGGATGGCAGGAAATTTTGCGCTGCGTCTTCAGCGCAGACCCGCGCCTCAATCGCGTGGCCGCGCACCTGCACTTCGCTCTGACGCAAGGGTAATCCCTCGTTGGCAGCGATGCGCAGCATGACCTCCACAATGTCGATACCAGTCACCTCTTCAGTCACCGGATGCTCAACTTGCAGCCGCGGGTTGACTTCGAGAAAATGGTGACTGTCGCCCTGCACGATGAATTCCACCGTGCCGACACCGCGATAGCGCAGTCGCTGCCCCAGGCGCACCGCGTCACCGAGCATCGCCTCGCGCAGCGCCGGGGCGAGATACACCGCTGGAGCCTCTTCGATGACTTTCTGATGGCGCCGCTGCAACGTGCATTCGCGCTCGAACAGGTGAATCACTTCGCCATGGCCGTCGCCGACAATCTGCACCTCGATGTGGCGCCCGCGCTCGACAAAGGCTTCGACGATCAACGCCGCGTCGCCAAAGGAACTTTTGGCTTCGCGCATGGCCGCCTCGATGGCCTCCATCAACCCGTCCAATTGCTGCACCACCCGCATGCCCTTGCCGCCGCCACCGGCGGCCGCTTTCAGAATCACTGGCAGTGGCAGGCCGCGTACGGTGGCCGCCACTTCTGCCGCGTCGCGGCTGGGCAGCTCGCTGCCGCCGAGCACGGCCACGCCAGCGGCGCGCGCCTCGCGCTTGGCCGACGCCTTGTCGCCCAGGCGCTCAATGACCTCGGGCGTCGGGCCGATAAAGACCAGGCCGGCCGCCTCGACCGTGCGCGCGAAGACCGCGTTTTCGGCCAGAAAGCCAAAACCAGGATGAATGGCCTGCGACCCGGTCCGCCGGGCCGCATCGATCACCGCATCGATGCGCAGGTAGCTCTCGGCTGGCGTTGCCCCACCGATTTCGATCGACTCGCCGATCAGGTCAACGTGCAGCGCATCGCGATCAGCACTCGAATGCACACCGGCCACTGCAATACCGAGGCGCCGGCAGGTGTGTGCAATGCGGCAGGCGATTTCGCCGCGGTTGGCGATCAGGATTTTTTTGAACATGTCAGAGTCCGCTCCAGCGCGGTGGGCGCTTTTCATTGAAGGCCTTCACGCCCTCCAGCCTGTCGGCCGAGGACACCAGCACGTTGTAGGCGGCGATGTCGAGCATGTAGCCGCTGTGGAAGTCAATCTCGCCGCCGCGCGAGGCGGCGAGTTTGGCGTAGTGGGTGGCCATCGGTGCGGCCAGCACGATGTCGCGCGCGTCGGCGACTGCGGCGGCCAGCGCCGTACCCGGCTCGGCCAGGTCGGTGACCATGCCCCATTCGGCGGCTTCTTCGGCCGAGAAGCGGCGCGCGGTGAACAGCAGCTTCTTGGCGCGCCGCGCACCGATGGCGCGCACGAGGTTCTGGATACCCCCGCCGCCGGGCATGATGCCGCGCCGCAGCTCGGGCAGCGAAAATACCGCAGCGCGCGAAGCGACGATGTAGTCACACATCAACGCCAGTTCGCAGCCGCCGCCATGTGCGTGGCCTTCGACGGCGGCGATCACCGGTTGCGGGAAATCCTTGACCGCCAGCAACACCTCTTCGGCGAGCTGGTGTTGGCGCCGCCATTGACCGTCGGTCATGCCGTCGCGCTGCTTGAGGTCGCCGCCGGCCGAGAAAGCTCGTTCACCGGCGCCGGTGATGATCAGCACACGCAGGCCGTCGTCGAAGGCCAGTTCGTGCAGGGCGTTGCGCAGGTCGACGAACATCTGCGTGTTCATCGCGTTCATCACCTCGGGGCGGTTGAGCACCAGGCAGCGGATGCCGTCCTCCGGTGCGGTGCCCGGCGCGGGGTGGATCAGCAGGGTTTCGTGGTGCATCTGGGCCATCAGTAAGAGCGGGGCATACCCAACAGATGCTCGGCCACCTGCGCCAGCACCAGGTTGTTGGAGATCGGCGCGGTGCGGAACAGCCGGCTCTCTTTCCATTTGCGCTCGATGTCGTACTCGCAGGCCACGCCATAGCCGCCGAAGGTGGTCATGGCCGCCTCGGCTGCCTCCCAGGCGGCTTCGCTGGCCAGGTACTTGACCATGGTCGCCTCGCGCCCGCAGGGCAGGCCGGCGTCGAACAGCGTCGCGGCTTTGTTGCGCATCAGTTCGGCGGCCTCGATGTTCATGTGGGCGCGCGCGATCGGAAACTGCACGCCCTGGTTGGCGCCGATCGGGCGGTCGAAGACGACACGCTCGCTGCCGTAGCGCGCGGCCTTGCCGACGAACCAGTGGCCGTCGCCGATGGCCTCGCTGGCCACCAGCAGCCGCTCGGAATGCAGCGAATCCAGCAGGTAGTAAAAGCCCTTGCCTTCCTCGCCGATGCGGTCGTCGTCGCTCAGTTCGAGGTTGTCGATGAAGACCTGGAAGGTGTGGTGATTGATCATCGTGCGGATCGGCGTGGCCTTGAGCGACGCGCCCGCCTTCTTGATGTCGATCAGGAACAGGCTCAGGCCATCGGTCTTCTTCTTCACCGCGTCGATCGGCGTGGTGCGCGCGATCAGCAGATACATGTGCGAGTGGCTGTAGCGCGAGGTCCAGATCTTCTGGCCATTGACGACGTAGCCGCCCGGCACCTTGCGCGCGAAGGTCTTGATCGCCAGCGTGTTGGAGCCCGCGTCGGGCTCGGTCACGCCGAAGGCCTGCAGCCGCAGGCTGCCGTCAGCGATGCGCGGCAGCGTGCGGCGCTTCTGTGCCTCGGAGCCGTGGCGCATGATTGACGCCATCGTGTACATCTGCGCATGGCAGTGCACCGCGCTGCCGCCGTTCTGGTTGATCTCCTGCAGGATCAGGCAGGCGTCGAGCAGCGGCAACCCGGCGCCGCCGTATTCCTCGGGAATCAGCGCAGCCAGCCAGCCGGCCTTGGCCATCGCGTCGACGAAGGCTTCCGGATAGGCGCCGTCCTGCGCGCACTGGCGCCAGTATTCGGGGCCGAAGCCCTTGCACAACTCCTTGACGGCGGCGCGGATCTGGCCCTGGGTCTCGGTGTAGTCGAAGTTCATTGTGATGTCGGCCTTGTCATTCAATCGACGACGCGTTGCTGTCGCAGCGCCGCCAGTTCATCGGCATGCAGGCCCAGTGCCGTCAACACCTCGTCGGTGTTCCCGCCCAGCACTGGCGGCGGCGGGCCGCTGCGCCCGCGACGGCCCTGCGAACTGATGGGCAGGCCCATCGTCTGGTGTTGCGGTGCGCCCGGCAGCGGCAGCGCGCCCAGCATGCCGATCGCTTGCACCTGTTCGTGCGCCAGCATCTGGGCCACGTCGTGCATCTCGCTGCAGGGCGCACCGGCCGCGCGCAGCGCCGCCACGCAGTCGGCGGTGCTGCGCTGCCGGGTGCGCGCTTCCAGCGCGTCGTGCAGCGCCTCGCGGTGGCCGATGCGCGCCGACATGTCGATGAAGCGCGGGTCCTGCGCCAGCTCTGGGCAAGCCAGCGCGCTGCAGATGCGGCCGAACAGCCGGTCGTTGGCCGCGGCGATGAAGACCTTGCCGTCGGCACTGTCGAAGAGCTCGTAGGGCGCCATCATCGCCATGGCCGAACCCATCTTGCGCGGTAGGCGCTGGGTGGCCAGGTAGTTCGCCACCGGCACCGTCATCCACGACAGCCCGGTCTCGAGCAGGCTGGCGTGCACGCGCATGCCTGCGCCCGTGCTGGCGCGGCGCAGCAGCGCGGCCAGGATCGCCAACGTGGCCCACATGCCGGTGCCCATGTCGATCAGCGACACGCCGACGCGCGCCGGCTCGTCGCCTTCGTGGCCGCTGACGCTCATGATGCCGGTGAAGGCCTGCATCAGCGGGTCGTAGCCGGGCAGCGCGCGCATCGGGCCGACCTCGCCGAAGGCGCTGATCGCGCAGTACACGAGGCGCGGATTGGTCGGTCGCAGGTGTTCGTCGCCGAGGCCGCGCGCTTCGGCGCTGCCGGGCTTGAGCGAATGCACCAGCACGTCGGCACCGGCCGCCAGGCGCGCAACCAGCTGCTGGCCGGCCGCGCTGTCGAGGTCGATGCAGACGCTCTTCTTGTTGCGGTTCAGCGCCGCGAAGCCGGTCGAGACGCCGGCCACTTCGGGCGGTTTCCACTGGCGCGCATCGTCGCCGCTGCCGGGGCGTTCGATCTTGATAACCTCGGCGCCGAGGTCGCCGAGGGTCTGGGTGCAAAACGGGCCGGCCACGTTTTGGGTCAGGTCGAGCACGCGGCAGCCGGAGAGAATGGCGTCGAGCATGTTCAATTCGGTGGGCCAAAGGATTACATGCGGAACACGCCGAAGTGCGTGTCGCGCGCCGGCACGCGGCCCGCCAGCTCCAGCAGCAAAGCCATGGTGTCGCGTGTTTCCAGCGGGTCAATCACCATGTCGCACCACAGGTTGGAGGCGTAGTTGTAGGGACTGGAAAAGCTCTCGAACTGCTCGCGTATCGGTTGCTTGAATTGCTCGCGTTCTTCGTCGCTCCAGCTAGTGCCCTCGCGCCGGTGGATGTTCTCGCGCACCAGGCCCAGGGTGGTGGCGGCCTGCTCTGGGCCCATCAGCGCGGCGCGGCCGGTAGGCCACATCATCATCACGTTGGGCTTGAACGGGCGCCCGCACATCGCCAAGTAGGCCGCCGCGTACGAGCCTCCGGTGATCAGCGTGTAGCGCGGCACGTTGGCCGAGGCCATGGCCGTCATGAACTTGGCGCCGTGCTTGGCAATGCCCTGCTGCTCCACGGCTTTGCCGACCATGAAGCCCGACACATCGGCCATGAACAGCAGCGGAATGTCGCGCTGGCAGCACAACTCAATGAAGTGCGCGCCCTTGAGCGCGCTCTCGGAGAAGATCACGCCGTTGTTGGCCAGAATGCCGATCTGAAAGCCCTTGATGCGAGCAAAGCCGCAGATCATGGTGTCGCCGTACAGGGGTTTGAACTCCTGCAGGTCACTGTCGTCGATCAACCGCAGCAGCACTTCGCGGTTGTCGGTCGGATGCCGGTTGTCGGCGCTGACAATGCCGTAGATCTCGCGCGGGTCATGGCGCGGCGGCAGCGGCGGCACCACGTCCCAGCGCT
This sequence comes from Hydrogenophaga sp. RAC07, assembly GCF_001713375.1. Lineage (NCBI taxonomy): Bacteria > Pseudomonadati > Pseudomonadota > Betaproteobacteria > Burkholderiales > Comamonadaceae > Hydrogenophaga > Hydrogenophaga sp. RAC07. Next base: position 2,956,747 of record NZ_CP016449.1, on the reverse strand, counting down.
GCTTGGCTGCGGTACCGAGGTTGGCCACGATGCCGCGCACGATGGCGATGGCATGGCCATCGTTCTCGGCCAGGTGGTCAGTGACGCCGCTGATGCGGCTGTGCATCTCGCCGCCGCCCAGGGTTTCAATGTCAACCTCTTCCTTGGTGGCGGCGTACACCAGCTCGGGCCCGGCGAGGAACATCGCACCCTGGTTGCGCACGATCACCGCCTCGTCGCACAGCGCCGGGAGATAGGCGCCGCCGGCGGTAGACGGCCCGTGCACGGTCGCGATCTGGGTGATGCCCTCGGCCGACATGCGGATCTGGTTGTAGAAAATGGAACCGAACTGGCCGTCGTCGGGGAAAATATGCGCCTGCTCCGGCAGGTTGGCGCCGCCCGACTGGACCATGGTGATGCACGGCAGCCGGTGCTGCCAGGCGAACATCTGGGCCCGCACATGCTTTTTAGCGGTGATGCCGTAGTAGGTGCCGCCCTTGACCGTGGCATCGTGGATCATCAGCATGCAGGCGCGCCCGCACACCAGCCCCACGCCGGTGATGATGCTGCCGCCCGGCGGCACGCCCTCGTACAGGCCGTCGCCGGCAAGCTGCCCGAACTCGAGGAAGGGCGAGCCGGGGTCGAGTACGGCAGCCAGGCGCTCGCGCGGCAGCAATTGCTTGCGCTTCTTGTGCAGCAGGCGCGCCTTTTCGGGGCCGCCGATCAGGGCACGTGCGCGGCGTTCATGCAAGTCGTCAATGCGCAGCTCATAGGCTTCGCGGTTGCGCTGAAATTCGGGCGAGTTCGGCGTGGCGGTGGATGTCATCAAGCTCATTTAGGCAGCCCTTCCAGTGACTCGGTATGGGTCGGTCATCAGGCAATCAGGCCACCGCACGCAGCGTCGCAAAGCGCTGCAGGTGGTGGTCGGTGCTGCCCAACAGGTTGCAAAAGAGCGTCAGGCGGCGAAAGTAATGGCCGATGTCCAGCTCCTCGGTCATGCCCACGCCGCCGTGCAACTGCACCGCTTGCTGTGCCACGAAGCGGGCGCGCTCACCAATGGCGGCCTTGGCGGCCGAGACGGCGCGCGAACGGGTGGCCGCGTCGGGGTGCTCGGCATGCAGGGCCGCCATCAGCACCAGGGAGCGGCTGGCCTCGACCGCGGCGAACATATCGACCAGCCGGTGCTGGATGACCTGGAAGCTGGCAATCGGCACGTCAAATTGTTTGCGCGTGCTGACGTATTCGCCAGTTTTGCGCAACAGCGCGCCCATGGCACCCAGGGCGTCGGCGCAGGCGGCAACAATGCCAAGATCAACCAGGTGCTCGAGCAGTCCCAGGCTTTCGCCTTCCATGCCCAGCAATGCGTCCGGGCCCAGCACGACAGCATCAAGCTGCAGATCACCAGCCCGACTGCCGTCGTAGACCTTGTAGCCCGCCACCTGCACCCCCGGCGTGTGGGCCTCGACCAGAAACAAGCTGATTCCCCGGCGTTCACTGACGGTCCCCGAGGTTCTGGCGGCCACAACAAAGCCGTCGGCCCAGGGCGCGCCCAGCACACCGCTCTTGCGGCCCGACAGCACCCAGCGGCCGCCCTTGGCCATGGCGCTGGTGTGAACATGGGCGAGGTCGTGGCGCGCATCGGCCTCGGTGTGCGCTAGGCTGACAATGCGCTGGCCCGAGACCAGCCCGGGCAGCCAGGTCGCGCGCTGCGCCGCGGTGCCCGCGCGTGCCACCGCCTGCGCGCCGAGCACGGCGCTGACGAGGTAGGGTTCGACCACCAGCGCGGCGCCCAGGGCCTCGGCGACCTGGATCGTCTCGAGCATGCCGCCGCCAAAACCGCCATCGGCCTCGGGCAGTCCGAGCCCAAGCCAGCCGAATTCCCCGAATCGCTGCCAGTGCTCGTGGCTCATGCCGGACGCCGACGCGACGATCTGGTTGCGCGCATCGAAGCGGTATTCGGCGCGCAGAAATTTCTGTGCCGCGTCGCGCAGCATCTTTTGTTCTTCGGAGAGATCAAAGTTCATGACGATCCTTACCGCGTGCCGCCGGCCAGCAGCATCTTGGCCAATACATTCTTTTGCACCTCGTCGCTGCCGCCGTAAATCGTGGCGGCGCGCGAAAAACAGTAGTGCGGCATCGCATGGGCATGGCGTCCGCTTCCAAACTCGCCGCCGTCATGCCAGGGCCAGGCTTGCTCGGCGGCGATCTCGACGCCCAGCTCGGCCAAGGTCTGTTGCACCGCCGTGCCCATGGTCTTGAGCAGCGAGGATTCCGGCCCCGGCGCCTTGCCCGAGGCGGTGGCGGCCAGCACGCGAAAGTTGGTGTGTTCGAGCGCCATCAGTTCGATCTCGGCGCGCGCCAGCTTGAGCCGCATCGCCGCGTCCTCCATCAGCGGTTGGCCACCCGAGCGGCGCTCACCTGCCGCGGCATACAAGTTGGCTAAATGCGCCTTGCAGTCGGCCACGCCGGCGATGCTGGTGCGCTCGTGCGTGAGCAGGTACTTGGCAATGTCCCAACCCTGGCCTTCGCGACCGACCAGGTTTTTTCTGGGCACCCGAACGTCGGTGAGAAACACCTGGTTCAGGTGGTGTTCGCCGTCGATCGAGACAATGGGTTTGACATCGATGCCGGAGCGGTCCATCTCGATCAGCAGGAAGGAGATGCCTTCCTGCTTCTTGCCGGTGTTGGCGGTACGCACCAGGCAGAACATGTGCGTGGCCCAATGCGCATAAGTGGTCCAGATCTTGGAGCCGTTGATGATGTAATCGCTGCCATCGGCCACGGCCGTGGTCTTCAGGCTGGCCAAGTCGGAGCCTGCACCCGGCTCGGAATAGCCTTGGCACCACCAGTCCTCGCAGCGACGGATGCGCGGCAGGTACTGCGCCTTTTGCTCTGGCGTGCCGAAGGCAATCAGCACCGGCCCGAGCATGATGACGCCCATCGACAGCCCCACCGGCGCACTGGCCGCCGCGCGCTCAAGGTCGAAAATATAGCGCTGCGTCGGCGTCCAGCCCGGCCCCCCATGCTCCTTGGGCCAGCCGGTGACCAGCCAGCCCTGGCCATCGAGTCGGCGCTGCCATTGAACGATGTCGTTCTTCTGCAGCATTTCCCCGGTGACGGTCTTGCGCTTGAGATCGGACGGTGTGTGGGCTTTGAACCAAGTGCGAACCTCTTGCTGGAACGCCATGTCTTCCGGGCTGAAATCGATGTCCATCGTGGGCCTTTCTGCGTTCGGCTTGCGCTTTAGATCGAGATGCCGCCGCCGCAGATCAGCGTCTGGCCGCTTACGTAGTTCGACTCGGGAATACACAGCAGGTAGACCGATCCGGCCGCTTCCTCGGGCGTGCCGCCGCGACCCAGCGGAATGGTGCGCTCCATCATTTCCAGCAGATCAGGGTTGACGCCGACCTTGATCTTTTGGCCCTGGATGTCAATGGATGCGTCGCCGCTGGCCGAAGCTTCGGTCAGCCGCGTTTTGATCATGCCAAAAGCGACGGCGTTGACGTTCACCTTGTAACGCCCCCACTCCTTGGAGAGCGCCTTGGTCAGGCCAATGATGCCGGCCTTGCCCGCTGAGTAGTTAGCCTGGCCGGCGTTGCCGCCGGTGCCGGCGATAGACGAGATGTTGACCACCTTGCGGAACACCTCCTGCCCGGCTTCGGCTTCCTTGCGCGAGGCGACGCGAATGAACTCTGCGGCAGCGCGCAAAATTTTGAACGGCGCGGTCAGATGCACGTCGATGATCGCGTTCCATTGCTCGTCCGTCATCTTCTGAACCACGTTGTCCCAGGTGTAGCCGGCGTTGTTGATGATGATGTCCAGGCCGCCGAAGCTGTCAATCGCGGTCTTGACGAAGCGATCAGCAAAATCGCCGGCAGTGACGCTGCCCACGCAGGCCACGGCCATGCCGCCTGCCTTCTTGATGTCGGCCACGGTCTGCTCTGCTGGAGCTGCGTCGAGGTCGTTGACCACGATCTTGGCGCCTTCGATGGCCAACTTCATGGCGATCGCACGGCCGATGCCGCGGCCCGAACCTGAAACGATGGCCACTTTGCCTTCGAGTTTTTTCATGATGTGTGTCCTTGTTTTTGATGAAAAGGAAATGAAAGGGAAAAGAATAAGGAGCCGGGCTGCCAAACGGCGGTCTCAGCCTCTCAGTTCAGGGCAACCAGCGCCTCGCCGGACAGCGTGATTTCGCCTGTCGCTTTCGTAGCGCTGATTTGAACGCGCACGCAGGGTCGGCCTGCATGCTCAATCTGTTCAAGCACCTTGCCGGTGCAGCGCACGCGGTCGCCGAGATGGGTCAGGGCCGCGAAGCGCACGCCATAGCTGAGGATCTGGCGCTGCGGCACCCATTCGGTGAGCGCGCGCCCGAGGTAGGCCATCGACAGCATGCCGTGCGCGAACACATCCTTCATCCCCGCACCGTGGGCGAAGTCGATGTCGATGTGGATCGGGTTGTGGTCGCCCGACGCACCGGCGAACAGTGCCAGGGTGGTGCGGCTGATCGGCGGCAATTCCAGCACGGGCATGTCGGCACCGACATCCATGATTTTTACTTGAGCGTTCATGAATATTCCTTCAGGCGTGGCGCACGACGATCACTGAGTGCATGTCGGAGACATGCTCGCCAAGTTGATTGGTGACCTTCGTGTCGTTGACGACAAACTCGAGCGCGCCGCCCTTCTTGTCGTAGATGTCGGCGACCCGGGTCTGAAAACGCAGCGTGTCGCCAGCGCACACCGGGGCGTGGTAGTCGAAGCGCTGCTCACCGTGCAAGACCTCCCGCAGATCGATCTTGAGCGTGTCGAGCAACGTCATCAACACCCCCGAATCGCTCTCGGCGCCAAAGATGAAAGTCGGTGTCGCCACGACGTCGCGGTAGCCAGCGGCCTTGGCGGCAGTCGTGTCGAAGTAGATCGGGTCGGTGGCACCGATCACCTGGGCGAAAAAGCGGATGCGCCCCTTCTCCACATCCCATAGCGTGGGCGGCACCTCGTAACCGATGAATTGTTTGTCAATCATGGGACTTCAGTTCCTGGTTTGCTGCGTCTGAGCTCAGCCGGCCTGGTAAAGCGTGACGACGCAAGCGCCGCCCAGCCCGAGGTTGTGCTGCAAGGCCACACGCGCACCCTTGACCTGGCGTTTGTCCGCCGTGCCGCGGAGTTGATGGGTCAGCTCGAAACATTGCGCCAGGCCGGTCGCGCCCAGCGGATGACCTTTCGACAACAGGCCACCCGACGGGTTGGTCACCACCTTGCCGCCATAGGTGTTGTCGCCGTCCAGCACGAATTTCTCGGCGCCGCCCTCCGGGCACAGGCCCAACGCCTCGTAGGTGATCAGTTCGTTCTGCGCGAAGCAGTCGTGCAGCTCAACCACGCTCACGTCCTGCGGGCCGATGCCGGCCTGCTTGTAGACCTTTTGCGCCGCATCGCGCGCCATGTCGAAGCCGACCACGCGCATCATGTCGTGCGACTCGAAGGTGCTGGGGAAATCGGTCGTCATTGCCTGGGCGGTAATCGACACGCGGGTGTCGAGCCCATGCTTTTTGGCGAAGGCTTCGGAGCAAATCACCGCAGCAGCGGCGCCGCAGGTCGGCGGGCAAGCCATCAGGCGGGTCATCACGCCCTCCCACAGCATCGGTGCGTTCATCACGTCATCGACCGAGACCTCCTTGCGAAACAGCGCCAGCGGGTTGTTGGCGGCATGGCGGCTGGCCTTGGCGCGAATGCTGGCAAAGGTCGACAGTTGGGTGCCGTACTTGTCCATGTGCGCCTTGCCGGCGCCGCCGAAGTAACGAAGGGCCAGCGGAATTTCCGGGTGCCCGACGAGCTCGGCGGTGGCCCGGTCAAACTCCTCGAACGGCGTTGGCCTGTCCTCGAACTGGGCCTTGATGGCACCGGCGGCCATCTGCTCGAAGCCCAGGGCCAGCACGCACTCGGCGGCACCGCTTTGAATTGCCTGGCGCGCCAGGAACAGCGCCGACGAGCCGGTGGAGCAATTGTTGTTGACGTTGACGATGGGGATGCCACTCATGCCCACCGGGTAGAGCGCCCGCTGGCCGCAGGTGGAATCGCCATACACATAGCCCACATAGGCTTGCTGGATCATGGGGTATTCGACGCGCGCATCGGCCATGGCCTGGCGCACCGCCTTTTCTCCCATCACGTGATAGGGCTCGCTGGCGCCCGGTTTGGTGAACGGGATCATGCCCACACCGGCAACAATAACTTTCTGGTTCATCGCACTGACACCTTGGGTTGAAATGTTTCGATCGAAACGTTTTGGACTCGGACACTGGGAGGCCGACGGCCTCAGCCGCCCTTGTCCGCGTTGGCATACTCGGTTTTGAGGTCCTTCTTGAGGATCTTGTTGGCCGCACTGATTGGCAGCGAGCTGCGGAAGTGAATCCGCTTCGGCGCCTCGAAGCCGGGCAGGCGGCCACGACAGAACTCGAAGATGACCGTATGTTTTTCTCCGGTTGCCTTCACCGCGCGGCGCAAGTTGTCGCCCACGTTCTGGCGGCGCAGCAGGTTCATCCCGAGTTCGTGGGTCAAGGCTGTTTCCTTAGGTCGAAGCGTCGTTTGTCACTGATGAAGGGTCGCGCCGCGAGCGGCGTGATCCGATAGGTGTCACGGGTGAATGCGGCACGGGTGACCACCTGCTTGAGCAACAGGTCGGCCCCCGCCAATGAATCCGCACCGATTCCGCCTCCCATGGCCGAAGTCTCCAGATCTCTGGCATTTCAGGTGAGCGCCTGCAACGAATCCTACCTAACGCTTGACAGTTTGGCAATCCCTCATTAAATTCGCGCAAACCCAAAGAGACCTCGTCCCCGCAGCTTGGGCGCGCGTCGTGACACCTTGACCCGCAGCCCACGCATTGATAGGCATCCTTTATGTCCACGCCTCGCAGTTTTGCCCTCTCCGCCGACGACCGTGCCGTGCTCGAAGCCGCCGACAAGTTCGCGCGCAAGGAATTCGTGCCACTCGCGCGCCGCATGGACGACGAGGAGTGGTGGCCGTCGGATATCTTCCAGAAAATTGGCAAAGCTGGCTTCATGGGGGCCACCGTGCCTGCCGAGCATGGCGGCGCGGGTATGGACCTGTTCAGCTCGGGCCTGATCTGCCAAGCCTTTGCACGCTGGAACCCCGCCATCGCCTTGTCCTGGGCGGCGCACGACAACCTGTGCGTCAACAACATCTTCCGCAACGCCAACGAGGCGCAGCGCCGCCAATACCTGCCCGATCTGTGCAACGGCACAAAAATAGGCGCTCTCGGCCTGACCGAACCCGGCGCCGGCTCCGATGCGCTGGGCGCCATGCGCACCAGCGCGCGCCGCGAGGGCGATCACTACATCCTCAACGGCACCAAGATCTACATCACCAACGGCCCGGTGGCGGATGTGCTGTTGGTTTACGCCAAGACCGCGCCGGAGTTAGGTGCCAAGGGCATTTCAGCCTTCATCGTCGAGAATAATTTCCCCGGCTTCAAGGTGGCTCAAAAACTCATCAAGATGGGTTTTCGCGGCAGCCAGACCGGCGAACTGGTGTTCGATAACTGCCGCGTGCCGGCAGCCAACCTGGTGGGCAAGGAAAACGAAGGCGTCAAAATCGTCATGAGCGGGCTCGATCTGGAGCGCGCGCTGGTGGCTGGCTTATGCGTGGGCATCTGCGAACGTGCACTCGAATTGAGCGTCGAATACGCCAGGACGCGCGTGCAGTTCGGCAAGCCCATCGGCAGCTTCCAGATGGTGCAGGCCATGCTGGCCGAGATGTACACCGAGATTGAAGCCATGAAAACCCTGGTCTGGCGCACCCTGGCCGAGGTCAATGATCTGGAGGTGGGCGGCGGAGGCCGCGGCGATGTGCACAAGCTCACCGCAGCGTCCATCCTCTACGCCGGCGAAGCCTGCAACCGGGTGCTCAACAAGGCCGTACAAGTGCATGGCGGTAGCGGCTACATCTGGGAGTCCGAGATCAACCGGCTGTTCCGTTGCATCAAGATCCTCGAAATCGGTGCAGGCACATCCGAGGTGCGCAAGATGATCATCGCCGAAGAGCTGCTGCGCGGTTGATTCCCCAAACCCGCATGGCAAGCGCAGCTGACCACCACACAAACAAGCAGGCCTTGAAGATGCAACCCTCGTTGACCATCCGCTTTGAGCAACGTGGCGCCGTGGCGTGGATCACGCTGAACCGGCCCGATGCGATGAATGCTCTGTCGGAGTCAATGTGCGCCGAATTGCGCAATGCGACCGAGCGTTGCGAGCGTGACCCGGCCATCCGCGTCATCGTGCTGACCGGTGCGGGCCGAGCCTTCTGCGCAGGCGCCGACCTCAAAGGTGTGTTCGAGAGCAGCGCTGGCGACCCCGGCCCAAGCGACCCGATGGGCGAGTTTCTCGATCTTGTCGGCGGCATGATGGATCGGCTGCGCGTTTGCCCCAAACCCACCATCGCCGCGCTGAACGGCCTGACGATGGCCGGCGGGCTGGAATTGGCCATGGCCTGCGACCTCATCGTCGCCGCCGAAAGTGCCCGCATCGGCGATGCGCATGCCAACTTCGGCGTGTTTCCGGGCGCGGGCGGCGCGGCGATCCTGCCACGGCGCATCGGCGCCACCGCCGCCAAATACCTGCTGTTCACCGGCGACACCATGCCCGCGCGCGAACTGGTTCCGCTTGGCCTGGTGAACCGTGTGGTGCCGGATGCCGAGCTGGCGTCCGAGGTCGAAAAAATCGCCTTGCGTATCGCCAGCAAGAGCCCGTTGGTGCTGCGCCGCATGAAACAGGCCGTGGCCGATGGGCTGGAGCAGCCACAGGCTTCGGCACTGCGGCTTGAGCGCCTGGTGCTCGACGCGCACCGCCATTCGCACGACATACAAGAGGGCCTCGCGGCTTTCGTCGGCAAGCGCACACCCGATTTCAAGGGCTACTGATTTCACACCGCTTCTTCTGAATGGACGCATTACCATGACCAACCCGCAAGCCGCCGTTTACATAGTCGGCGTCGGCATGACGCCGACCGGCAAGTTTCTTGACCGCGATATCAAGCAACTGACCGCCGCTGCCGTGAACGCCGCGCTGGCCGATGCCGGACTGTCCATCAGCGACATCCAGTCGGCATACTTTTCCAACGCAACACAGGGCGCACTCGAAGGCCAGACCATGATCCGTGGCCAGGTTGTGTTGCGTTCGATGGGCTTCGAGTCCATCCCGATCTTCAACATTGAGAACGCCTGCGCCAGTGCCAGCTCGGCTTTCAACCTGGCGGTGCAGTACGTGCGCTCGGGGGCAGGCGAGATCGCGCTGGCCATTGGTGCCGAGAAAATGTTCTGCGCCGACAAAGCCAAAATGTTCAGCGTCTTCGACGGTGCCTGGGACGTGGCCACGGTCGAGGAGAATAAACGCAGGCTGCTTCAAATGGGGCACGGTATTGAGCCGCCGGAAGGGTCCATGTCCAAGGCGCCCTACAGCCTGTTCATGGACATTTACGCCGCCTTTGGTCGCTTTCACATGCGCGAGTTCGGCACCACGCAGCGACAAATTGCCGCCGTGTCGGCCAAGAATCATGGCCATTCGGTGCACAACCCGCTGGCGCAATACCGCAATGCATACACCATTGACGAGGTACTGGCCGCGCCCCCCATCACCTACCCGTTGACGCTGCCGATGTGCGCACCCATCAGCGACGGCGCTGCCGCGGTCGTCGTGTGTTCCGAGGCAGCATTGGCGCGCATGGCAAAGCGTGAGCGCGCCATCAAGGTGCTGGCATCGGTCATTGCCACTGGCAGCACCCGCCGCTCTGAAGACCTGGATCAACACATCACCGTCAAGGCTGCCAAACAAGCCTACGAACTCGCAGCCGTTGGCCCGCAAGACATTTCGCTGGCCGAGGTCCACGATGCCACCGCCATCGGCGAAATCGTGCAGAGTGAAAACCTTGGCTTCTGTGCGTTCGGCGAAGGCGGGCCACTCGCCGAGCGCGGCGACACCACGATTGGCGGCCGCATCCCGATCAACACCTCGGGTGGTCTGGAGTCCAAGGGGCACCCGATCGGCGCCACCGGGCTGGGTCAGTTGCATGAACTGGTCGTGCAGTTGCGCGGCGAAGCGGGGGCTCGCCAGGTGCAAGGGGCCCGCCTTGCCATCGCAGAAAACGGTGGGGGCCTGTTCGGAATTGAAGAAGCCGTGGCCGCCATCACCATCCTCGGTCGCTGAAGGACAAAAATGATTCTGCATGACAAGGTGGCCATCATCACAGGTGGTGCTTCAGGCTTGGGGCGCGCGGTGGTTGATGCGCTCGCCGCAGGCGGCGCACGGGTGTCATTGTTCGACCGCGACAGCGAGCGTGGTGTACAGGCAGCCACCGAACTGGGTTCTGCCGCCATGTTCGAGCAGGTAGATGTCACCAGTGAGTCACAGGTGCAGGCGGGCATCGACGCAACCCTGGCCCGTTTTGGCGCCATTCACATTTGCATCAACTGCGCTGGCGTGCCCGACGCAGCCAAGACCGTGGCCGATGGAAAACCCTTTCCCCTGGCACTGTGGGACAAGGTGATTGCCGTCAACCTGACCGGCACTTTCAACGTGCTGCGCCTGGCAGCCGTGGCGATGGCGCGCAATGAGCCTGAGGGTGATGAGCGCGGCGTCATCATTAACCTGTCGTCCGGTGCCGCACAGGACGGCCAGATGGGACAGGCGGCCTACGCCGCCAGCAAGGCCGGGGTGATCGGCCTCACGCTGCCGGTGGCACGGGACCTGGCCGGTCTGGGCATCCGCTGCGTAGCGGTTGCGCCGGGCTTGTTCGAAACGCCAATGGTCGCGGGCCTGCCAAAGAAGGTCGCACAGGCCATCGTTGACCGCATGATTCTGTTCCCGCGCCGCATGGGTCAAGCCAGCGAGCTGGCCCACCTGGTGCGTTCCATCGTCGAGAACCCCTATATCAACGCGACCTGTTTGCACATTGATGCCGGTGCACGCATGAGCACTCGCTGAACGAGACCGACAACACACCGAGACCAGCACCATGAATTTCCTCCCCACCGAAGAACAGCGCATGGCCGTGGAAGGCTTCACTCGCTTCCTGGAGACCGAACTGCGTCCGATTGTCGAACGCTACCAGCCCGACAAGCTAATTGAAAAAGAGGTGATGCTGGAGATCTTCCAGAAGATGCTGCCCTACGGCATGGGCGGCAACGGCATCATTGCCGAGGAACATGGTGGTCTGGGCATGCCCTGGCTCACCTATGCACTGATGTATGAGCAACTCGCGCGCATCTCCGGCGACGTGGCAATCTCGCTGTTGATTCAGCAGCTCGGCGCCTATTCGCTGGAGGTCTGCACGAACGTGGCCATGCGTGAGAAATATTTGCCACGCATGGTACGCGCCGAAATCATTGCCTGCAGCGGCATCAGCGAGCCCGGGGTCGGCTCCAACGTAGCTGAAGTCACCTGCCGTGCCCAGCGCGATGGCGACCACTACATTGTCACCGGGGAGAAAACCTGGATATCCAACGGCCACTACTCCGACTTTTGCATGGTCATCGTGCGTACCTCACAAGAAGGTTCTGGCGCCATCTCGATGATCTTGGTGGACCGCGCCGAACACGGCTACGAAAGCCGCAACATCGACAAGCTCGGGCTCAACAGCACCTCGACCGCTCAGCTGTTCTTCGATGGCGCGCGCGTGCCGGCCGCCAACATGATGATAGCCCCCGGCACCGGCCTGAAGAACACCATGGTGCTGTTCGAGAAAGCGCGTCCTATGGTCGGTCTTACCTCGGTGGGCATCGCACAGGCGGCGCTCGACAAGGCGGTGGCCTATTCGAAGGAACGCCGCCAGCATGGCAAGCCCATCGGCGGCCATCAATTGATCCAGGGCATGCTTGCCGAAGCCGCGACCGAACTCGACGCCGCGCGTCTGCTGGTCTACCGCGCCTTCAACCTGATCGACCACGGCGTGCGCAGCGAGGTGCAAAGCGCCATGGCCAAATGGTACGCGACCGAGATGGCGGTCAATGTCACGTCGAAAGCAGTGCAGATTCACGGCGGCAACGGCATTACCAAAGACTTCGGCGTTGAATTGTTGTTCAGAAACGCACGCATGATGCCGATTCCCGACGGCACCACCGAAATCCAGAAACTCATCATTGGCCGCGCCTTGACCGGCATCAACGCCTTCTCCTAACCCATGACCTCTAACTCCTCGATTAGCCCATCCAGCGAGGCTTCGGTGCTGCAGGCGCGGGACATCACCTTGCGCTTTGGCGGTGTCACCGCGCTGGCCGAGGTCGCCATCGATGTGCGTGACAACGAGCTGCTGGCCATCATTGGGCCCAACGGCGCGGGCAAGAGCTCTTTGATGAACGTGCTCAGCGGCTTCTACCTGCCGCAACAAGGCAGCGTTCACTACCGTGGTCAAGACATCAAAGGCCGCGCGGTGCACCAGATCGCGCGCGAAGGCGTGGTGCGCACTTTTCAGGGCACCCATTTGTTCTCCAACATGAGCGTGATCGACAACATCCTGGTCGGCCGCTACAGCAAGATGCGATCAAATCTGGCGCAGGCATTTCTCTACTTTCCCTGGACCCAGCGTGAAGAAACGCTGCACCGGGAGGCAGTCGAGGAAATCATCGACTTCCTTGAAATTGAGAATATCCGCCACCAGCCGGTAGGCGCGCTCGGCTACGGTCTTCGCAAGCGCGTTGACCTGGGCCGTGCGTTGGCGATGGAACCCAAGGTTCTGTTAATGGATGAACCCATGGCCGGCATGAACACCGAAGAAAAAGAAGATCTGGCCCGTTTCATCATAGACGTGCGCGAGGCCAAGCGCATCCCGGTTGTGCTAGTGGAGCACGACATGGGGGTGGTCATGGATCTGGCAGACCGCGTGGCGGTGCTCGACTTTGGCCGCAAGATCGCCGACGGCACACCTGCACAAGTGCAGGCCGACCCGGCCGTGATCCAGGCCTACTTGGGAGCAGCGGCATGAGTGCGACCGACCCCGCCCCAGAAGTCGTCATGACCCTGCCGCAGAAGTTGTTCGCCCACGCCCGGGAACATCCACAGTTGCTGGCGCAGCGCGTCAAGCGCAAAGGTATGTGGCGCTGCCATACATGGGCCGACGTGTTTGATCGAACGCGCAGCATTGCGCTTGGCGCGGCGGCGCAGGGCCTGCAGCGTGGCGAAACCGCGATTGTGATCGGCGAGAACGAACCAGAGCACTACTGGGCGCTGTTTGCGGCCCAGTCACTGGGCGTCAAAATCGTATCGGTCTACCCTGACGCCACCGTCGACGAGTTGCACTACCTGTGCGAGGATTCAAAGGCCCGCTTCATCTTCGCGCAGGATCAGGAGCAGGTTGACAAGGCGCTTGCGCTGCTGGAGCGGCTGCCCGACATCCGGGGCATCGCCTACTGGGACAACTCGGGCATGTGGTCGTACCGGCATACGCTGCTGCAATCCTTTGATGACCTGACCGCTGAAGGTCGGCGCCAGCACGAGAGGCACCCGCAGCGCTTCGAACGTGAAGTTAACGCCGGCCAAGCGGACGATTTGGCACTACTGACCTACACCTCCGGCACCACCAGCAAGCCCAAGGGCGTGATGATCAGCCACCGCTGGCTGATGGACAACGCGGTTCGGATGAGCAGCGCGTTGCCGCTGGAAGCCGGCATGGAATATTTGTCTTACACGCCGCTGGCCTGGATCACCGAGCAGTTGCTGGGCGTGACCCTCGGGCTGATCACGCCGCTGGTGGTCAACTTCCCGGAAGGCCCCGACCAGGTCTTGCCCAACGTGCGCGAACTTGCGCCGCACATCGTGCTGTTTGGCCCGCGCCAATGGGAGAACATCGCCGCCACCATCGAGGCGCGCATGCTCGCCGCGAGTTGGATGGCACGCGGCATCTACCGCTGGGGCATCCGCATCGGCCATGACGTGCATGTGGCGCGACTCGAAGGGCGCGCGGCACCGTGGCTGTCGCGCCTGCTGCTGCCTGTGGCCGAGGCGCTGGCCCTGCGCCCGGTGCGCGATCAGTTCGGCTTTATTCGCAGCGATGTCGCGGTTTCAGGCGGCACCGCCATGGCACCCGACGTGTTTCGCTTATTTCACGCCATGGGCGTCCACTTGCGCAATATTTATGGCTGCTCGGAGTTTGGTCTGATTGCTGGCCACCGCGGCGAGCGCTACGACCTCGAAACCGTGGGCCCGCTACTGGATGTGGACCCTGCCTTCGGCGCGCCGCTGGAATCGCGCATTGAGGACAATGGCGAACTGTTGCTGCGCGGAGGTACCGGCTTTCTCGGCTACTGGGGCAAGCCCGAGAAAACCGCCACCATCCAGCGCGACGGCTGGTACGTCAGCGGTGACGCAGTGCGCAAGACCGAGCGCGGAGAACTTGTCTACCTCGACCGGGTGGAACACTTGGTCAATCTCGCCAGCGGTCACCCGTATCCCCCGCAGTTCATCGAGACCCGCTTGCGCTTTTCGCCCTTTATCAAGGACGTGATGGTGCTGGGCGACGCCACCCGGCCCTGGGTTGGCGCGCTGATCAACATCGACATGGCTGTGACCAGCCGCTGGGCCGAGGAGCGGCGCATCGCATTCTCCACCTTCACCGACCTATCGCAGCGGCCCGAGGTGCGGCAACTGGTGCAGGGCGAAATCCGCCGCATCAACAAACTGCTGCCCGAAGGCTCGCGGGTGGTGCGTTTTGCCAATTTTCCGAAGGAGCTTGATCCCGACGAAGGCGAACTGACGCGCACGCGCAAGCTGCGTCGAGAGTTTCTCGAGGTGCGCTACGGGGCGCTGATTGACGGACTGTATGCAGGTCCCGCCGACATTGCCTGCGAAATAGCCGTGACCTACCAGGACGGCCGCCAGGGCGTGTTGCGCGCAACCGTGGTGGCCACCGACATCGACCAGACACACACACCATGATCATCGAATTCATCAACTACACCATCAACGGCGCGCTGCTTGGCCTGCTGTATTCGCTGGTGGCCATGGGCTTTGTCGTCATCTACCGCGCCAGCAAGGTCTTCAATATGGCAATTGGCGAGATGATCGTGCTGGGCGCCTTTCTGCTGTGGTGGGCCATCCAGTCGCGCGGCATGCATCCGGTGCTGGGCATCGCTGTTGCACTGTGCATTTCGGTGCTGATCGGGCTAGTGATTGAACGCCTGCTGTTCAGGCGCCTGATTGGCGAGTCGGTGTTCTCTATGATCATGGTCACCATCGGGCTACTGATCCTGATGCGTGGACTGGTGCTGGCGATCTGGGGTCCGCAGGAGCGTCAGTTCCCCGCCATCTTTCCCCTCACGCCAATCATCTTGGGCGAGATGATCATCCCGCGCTCGCTCGCCATTGGTGGCCTCATCGCGGTGCTGGCGGCCGTGGCGCTGCACTGGTTCTTCAACCGCAGTCGCAGCGGGCTGGCGATGTCGGCGGTGGCCGAAGACCACCAGATCGCTCTGGCCATGGGCATTAGCGTGCGCCGCTCCATCGCCTTCGCTTGGGCGCTTGGAGGCGTTCTGTCGGTCATCACTTCGATGGTCTACCTGAGCGGCAAGTCGCTGACCTTCCTGTCCTCTGAAATCGGCTTCGCCGCCCTGCCGGTGGCCCTGCTGGCCGGGCTCGAGTCCATCGGCGGTCTGCTGCTGGCGGGCATTATCGTCGGGGTCGTGCAGGGACTGACCGCCGCCTACATCGACCCGCTGATCGGCGGCAATGCCGCCGCCGTCGTCCCCTATATCTTCATGCTGGTGGTGCTGGTGGTTCGTCCGACCGGCATGTTCGGCTGGAAACGCATTGAAAGAGTCTGACCCATGGATCCCTCCGGCATTTTTTCCACCAGTTATGCGCGCGACCGCGCGCTGATCCGTACGCGCGCCCAATGGGTCACCCTGGGACTGTTCATCGCAATTCTCCTGTTCCTCCCCTGGTTCGCCTCGGCGCGTCTGGTAGCCGTAGCCAACCTGATGCTGGTCACGTCCATCGTGGTGGTCGGGCTGCAGATCACCACCGGCTACGCCGGGCAAATCAACCTGGGCCAGGCCGCCTTCATGGGCGTCGGCGCCTACGCCGCCAGCGTGGTCGAGGTCAAGGCCGGGCTGCCGTTCTGGGTGGCGGTGCCGGTGGCGGGCCTGGTAGCGGCGCTGGCCGGCTGGTTGTTTGGCATGACGGCGGCGCGCATCAAGGGCTTTTACCTCGCGCTGACCACCATCGCGGCCCAGTTCATCTTTCACTTCATTGTGCTGAATCTGCCTTCAGCCTGGCTCGGCGGCGTGAATGGCTTCAGCCTGGAGCCGGCGCGGATGGGCACATTTTTGTTCAACACCGACCGCTCGCTGTACTACCTGTTTCTTGTCGTCACCATGGTGATGGTCATCGGCGCTTTCGGTATCCTGCGCAGCCGCCACGGGCGCGCCTTTGTCGCCGTGCGCGACGACGATGTGGCCGCCGGCATGATGGGCGTCGACGTGGCCGGCGCCAAGTCGCGCGCCTTCGTGCTCGGCGCTTTTTACGCTGGCATCGGTGGTGCCCTGTGGGCCTACCAGGTGCGCTTCGTCTCGGTCGATCAGTTCACGCTGTTCAACTCGATCTGGTTCATTGCCATGATGATCGTCGGCGGGCTCGGCTCGATCGTCGGGGCACTGATAGGCACCGTGCTCATCCGTGGTGTGCAGGAAACCATCACCAGCCTCGGGCCCGACCTGGTCGAGCGCATCCCCAGCCTGAGCAGCGACCTGATCTTCGCCAGCATGAATGTGTTTCTCGGCCTCATCATCACGCTGTTCCTGCTGCTTGAACCGAAAGGCCTGATGCACCGCTGGAACATCCTGAAAACCAACTACCGGCTCTGGCCGTTTCACCACTGAGCCCGCCCGGCACAGCGAGTCGCAATCCCCCGCCCCTTTTCCTCACCACCACCACAATTGGAGACAAGCATGCAACGCAATACCTTTCTCAAACTCACGGCCGCCCTGGCCTCTGGTCTGCTGCTGAATGCGCCCGCCCATGCGCAATCGACGACGATCAACGTGGCCGCCTTTGCCGACTTCGCCGGCCCCTACGCCAACGTCATGTCCCAGATGCAGGGCGGGCGACTCGCAGTGATCGAGTGGTGGAACAAGGAAGTCGGCAGCAAACTCAACGTGCAGATCGTCGTCAAAACCTTCGACACCCGCTACGACGTGGCGCAAACCGCCAGCCTGTGGCCCGGCATCAAGGCCGAAGTCAAACCCGCGATCCTGCTCGGCCTCGGTGGCCCGGATGCCGCCGCGTTGCAGCAGCGCTTGCCGGAAGACAAGATTCCCATGGTCATGGCCACCGCCACCTACGGCTTCGGCTGGAAACCCAACCAATGGGCCCTGAACCTGCGCCCCACCTACGCCCACGAGGCGGGCGGATTCCTGGAATGGTTCCGCACCACCAAACTCGATGGCAAGCGCCCTGTCAAGGTGGCGATCATCACCTCCGAAGCCACCCCCGCTTATGCCGACATGGCCAAGGGCCTGCAAAGCTACACCAAGGCCAACCCGGACAAAGCCACCTTCGTCGAGGCGATCTGGACCGAAGTGCAACCGGCCGACCTGACCCTGGCGGTGCGTCGCCTGGTCAATGCTGGCACCGATGTGATCGTGATCCAGACCAACACCGCCCAGGCCGTGGCCACCAAACGTGCGCTGCAGGCGCTGGGCAAAAACGTCCCGATCATGCTCTCGCTGCACAACGGCGTGGTGGGATCATCTAAGGCACTGGGCGACCCGAATGGCTTTGCCGGTGATTTCGAAGTGGGCGCCATCGCCGATGCCAGCGAAGACGACACGACCGCACGCAAGTTCTACAGCATGTTGCAGGAAAAGCATGGCCTGAAATCGGGCTGGAATGCCATGACCATCATGGGCCTGGGCCAAAGCGTCGTGGCAGTGCGCGCGATTGAGGCCACCATCAAGGCCAAGGGTGCCGGCAAAGTCACTGGCGAAGCGGTGCGCGAGACCTTGATGAACAGCCAGTTCACCAGCAACGACCTGATGGGCATACTGCCAGGCGTGGACTTCAGCAACGACACCCCCTTTCCCACCGGCACCGCCAAGGTCAACATCGCGACCATGAAGGACGGCAAGGTCGTTCGGGCTGCAGCCGATGTGAACGTGCCAGTGGTGCCTAAATGGTGAATTCAGCCATTGCTGCAGCACCGGATCAACGGACCACGCCCCATGCGGCTGCCGATCCGGCGGTGCTGACTCTATCCAACGTTGAGGTGTTGTATGCCGAGGTGATCCTGGCGCTCAAGGGCGTGTCGATGAAGGTCCCCGAAGGCGGGTGCGTGGCGCTGCTGGGCGCCAACGGCGCAGGTAAGAGCACCACCCTGAAAGCCATCTCCGGCGTCATTGACTCGGAAGATGGCCGCGTCTCGGGCGGGTCGATCACCTTCGACGGCCGACCGATTCAGGGGCACGATCCGGCGACCGTGGTGCGCGGTGGTCTGGTTCATGTGATGGAAGGGCGGCGCGTGCTGCAGCACATGACGGTCGAGCAAAACCTCATCATCGGCGGCCACATGTTTCCATCGGCGCAGGCGATGCGCCAGGCGATGGACAGCGTGTACGAAGCGATTCCGCGCCTGGCCGAACTGCGAAAACGCACGGCCGGCTATCTGTCGGGCGGCGAGCAGCAGATGCTGGTGATCGGGCGCGCAATCATGGCCGAGCCCAAACTCATGCTGATCGACGAGCCGTCACTCGGGCTGGCGCCGCGCATGGTCGAGGAAGTCTTCAGCGTGCTGCGCCACCTGCGTGAGCAGGGGCTGTCGCTGCTCATCGTCGAGCAAAACACACGCGTCGCCCTGGAGATCGCCGACTATGGTTATGTCATGGAGAGCGGTCGCATCGTGCTGGAGGGGCAGGCCCAGGAACTCCGCGACAACGAGGATGTGCGCGAGTTTTATCTCGGCCTGGACCGCGAGGGGGTGCGCAAGAGCTTTCGCGAGGTAAAGCACTACAAGCGACGCAAGCGCTGGTTGGGGTAGCAGTCGGTTGGCTGGTGGTTTTAGTTCGGTTTGAGGAGCAACAACAAATGAGTGGTCCCTTGCAAGGTTTGAAAGTGATCGAGTTCGGCGGCATTGGCCCCGGACCGTTCTGCGCAATGTTGCTGTCCGACATGGGCGCCGACGTGATCCGCCTGGATCGCAAGGCCGACAAGGGAAAAGACCGCGGAGATGGCACCTTCCTTGCCAGTGGGCGGCGCAGCGTGTTGCACCGCGGTCGCCGTTCGGTGGCGGTCGACCTGAAGTCGCCCGCAGACGTGCAGCGGGTGCTGGCACTTGTCGACGGGGCCGACGCGATCATTGAAGGTTTTCGCCCGGGCGTGATGGAGCGGCTGGGTTTGGGCCCAGACGTGCTGCTGGCACGCCACCCACGACTCGTCTACGGGCGCATGACCGGCTGGGGCCAGGACGGCCCGCTCGCGCAGGCCGCCGGTCATGACATCAACTACATCGCGCTGTCGGGCGCGCTCAGCATGATTGGCCGCTCGGACGGCGGGCCAGTCGCGCCGCCGGCGATGGTCGGCGACCTGGGCGGCGGCGGCATGATGCTTGCCTTTGGCATCGTTTGCGCTTTGCTTGAAGCGCGCACCTCTGGCCGTGGTCAGGTGGTCGATGCTGCGATCACCGACGGCGCGGCGCTGCTGACCTCCATCGTCTGCGACCTCAAAGCGCTGGGAATGTGGAAGAATGAACGGCAGGCCAATCTGTTGGATGGCGGATCGCATTTCTACGACACCTATGAGTGCGCTGACGGGAAATGGATCTCGATCGCATCACTGGAACCCCAATTCTATGTGTTGCTGCTGGAGAAGCTGGGCATCAACGATCCCGAGTTTCAACGGCAACGCGATCCGGCCGTCTGGCCGACGCTCAAACGCCAGATCGCCGACATCTTCCGCATCCAGCCGAGAGCGCACTGGTGTGCGTTGCTGGAAGGGACCGACGTGTGCTTTGCACCGGTGCTGACTCTGGAAGAGGCTGCACATCATCCACACAACAGTGCGCGCGGCACTTTCTTTGAGCGAGACGGCGTGCTCCAACCTTCACCGGCACCGAGGTTCAGCCGGACGGTGACTGATCGCCCAAGCCCCGCGCCGTTCATTGGCGAACACGACGACGAACTCTTGTAGTCGAAGAATGGTGGGGGCTGGGGAAAATGGACCACAGGCATTCGACGCAGTTTCAGCCCGACCAAATCGAACGCATCAACCGCGAGCTGAAAATCCTTCCGCCGCCCGATGATCATTTGCATTGAGCCGCAGTGCTTTGCCGGGCGGTCTCCGCCGAGCACCGATCAGACCGCTTTGACCAGTGACTTGGTGTAGATGCGGTAGGTGCCGATGCCGCGCGACACGATGTCTCCGTCGAGTGCGTCGAGCGTGACCTTCACCGACACATAGGCCACCGTCTTGCCGATGTGGTCAGGCGTTGCCGATGCAAACAGGATTCCTGTGCCGACCGCACGCATGAAATCCACAGTGAGCGTGACCGTTACCGACGACTGGATGAACTGGCCGCTGCCCGGGATCGGCCGGTCGATCAGGGTTCTGCCCCCGACCGCATCGAGCAAGGTCAGGGGCACGCCGCCGTGGAGCACGCCGTGGGGGTTGAGGTGGTCGCGCCGGATCGGCAGCCGGAAATACAGGCCGCGCTCGTTGTGCAGGATGTCGTACCCGACGAGCTGCTGAAAAGGCCCGTGGGAGTACGTTGCCGACGGAAGAGGAGGCTGCGAGGTCACTCTTGATCGACCTTGAAGTAGTCGGGCTTTCCGGCTGGCCAGAACTCGCCCCACAGCAGCATCCCGCCTTCGACGTTGAGCACCTCGCCGGTGATGAACTTGCCCGAGGGTGCGGCGAGGTAGACCACCGCCTCCGCGATGTCCTGCACGTCGCCGGCCCGTTTCATCGGATTGCACGAGTAGAAAGTGGAAACGTTTTCCTCGCGGTAGTTGTTGAAACCGTTGCTCTCGATGGCGCCGGCGCCAATGCAGTTCAGGCGGATGCCGTGCTCTGCCCACTCGATGGCCAGCGTGCGGGACAGCGCAATGACGCCCGCGCGCGAGGCGGTGGTGTGCGCCATGCCCGTGAGGCCGCGGTCGATGGCGGCGGTGATGTTGACGATGTTGCCGGGCCGGCCTTGCTCCACCCAGCGCCTGGCCGCGCCCTGCATCATGTACCAGCTGCCATTGAGGTTGGTGTCGATCACCGCGTTCCAGCCCTTAACGTTGAAGTCCATCGCATGGGCGGCAAACTGGCCGCCAGCGTTGTTGACCAGCACGTCGACGCCGCCCAAACGTTCCCACACGGCACTGAGCATGGCGTCCACCTGCTCGGGGTCGCGGATGGTCATCGGGTAGGTGATTACCTCACGGCCCGACAGCGCGCGCAGTTTTTCGGCGCAGTCCTCGAGTTTGTCGGCCTTGCGCCCGCAGATGGCGAGCGTGGCACCCAGCCGCGCGAACAGGAAGGCAATCGCCTTGCCGATGCCACTGCCGGCGCCCGACACCAGCACCACTTTGCCGGCGAAAAGGTCGTCGCGATAGACCGTCGGGAGTGCGGCCAGGGCCTCGTCGCCCGGGCCGAACTTGGGGTGTTGCGAGTCAGCCGAATTCATGTGTTCACCTTGAAGTAATCGGGTTTGGCGATGGTCCAGACTTCGCCCCAGAGCACGCCGCCGCCATCCACCGTGAGCAGTTCGCCGGTGACGAACTTGCCGCTGGGCGCGCTGAGGTAGACCGCGGCCTCGGCCACGTCCTGCACGTCACCGACATGTTTCATCGGGTTGGCTCCGGCGAAGGCCTTCACCGCCTCGGGGGAGTACTGACGAAAGCCGGTGCTGGCGATCGCTCCAGGCGCTATGCAATTGACGCGGATGCCATGCTGCGCCCACTCCACTGCAACAGTTTTAGACAGGTGAGTCACCGCGGCGCGCGCAGCGCAGGTGTGCGCCACGCCCGGCATGCCCCGCTGGAAGGTGGCGACGATGTTGACGATGTTGCCCCGCGTGCCGGTGCCCTGCCAGCGGCGCGCCATCGCATGCATCATGTACCAGGTTCCGTTCAGGTTGGTGTCGATCACCGCCTTCCAGCCCTTGACGCTGTAGTCCAGCGCCCGCTGCGGGAATTGCCCGCCGGCGTTGTTGACGAGCACGTCGATGCGTCCGAAGTGCAGCCAGGCCACGTCGATCAACTGTTCCACCTGCTCGGGATCACGGATCGTCATGGGGTGCACCAGCACATCAGGGCTGCCGAGCCGGCGCAGCCATTCGGCGCAGCTCTCTAGCTTGGCTGGGTCGCGCCCGCAGATGACCAGCTTGGCGCCCAGGCGCGCGTACAGGAAGGCGATGGCTTTGCCGATGCCGCTGCCGGCGCCGCTGACCATCACCACCTGGCCTTCGAAGAGTCCGCTCTGGTAGACGGTGGGGCGGGTTGCGAGGGCTTCATCGTCGAAGCCGAAGGTGGTGTCTTCTGTCATGTTGTCCCTTCAGAATCGGAAAATTCCGTAGTGCGGGTCGGCGATCGGGGCGTGTGCGGCGGCTGAGAGTGCCATGCCCAGTGCGTTGCGGGTGTCAGTGGGCGCCAGCAGACCGTCGTCCCACAAGCGCGAGGTGGCAAAGTAGGCGTTGGATTCGCGTTCGGCCTTTTCGTACACGCGCTGGCGCAATTGCGCCATCTCGGCCTCATCGGGCGTGTGGCCCTTGCGGCGCAACTGGGCGATTTTCACGTCGGCGAGGGTGTTGGCGGCCTGATCGGGGCCCATCACCCCCATGTGCACGTTCGGCCAGGCCCAGATCATCCGTGGATCCCACGCCCGTCCGCACATGCCGTAATAGCCCGCACCGAAAGCTGCGCTGGTGATGACGGTGAACTTGGGCACCTCGCTGCCAGCCTGCGCCATCAACATCTTGGCGCCGTCCTTGGTGATGCCTTCCATTTCGTAGTTGCGGCCGATCATGTAGCCGGTGGTGTTTTGAAGAAACACGAGCGGTGTACGGTTCTGATTGCACAGCGAGATGAAGTGCGCCGCTTTCTTGGAACTGTCGCTGAACAACACGCCGTTGTTGGCGAGGATGCCCACGCGGTACCCCCAGATGTAGGCGTAGCCGCAGATCAGCGTGGTGCCATAAGCGGGTTGGTATTCGTGGAAGCGGCTGCCGTCGACGATGCGGGCAATGAGTTCGCGCTGGTCAAACTGCACCCGGTGGTCGGGCGAGACGATGCCCAGCATTTCGTCGGGGTCGTAGTAGGGTGGCTCGGCATCGCGTTCTGGCAGGTAGCTTTTCGTCGCGGGCTTGAACTGCGCAACGATCTCGCGGCAAATCGCGATGGCGTGGGCCTCATTGTCAGCCGGGTAGTCGACCGTGCCGGATACCTGGGTGTGTAAATCACAGCCTCCGATCTCGTCGGCGGTGTGCTCCTCACCGGTGGCGGCCTTCACGAGCGGTGGCCCGCCGAGGAACACGCCGCCGGTGCCACGCACGATGATGCTGTAATCGCACAGCGCCGGGATGTAGGCACCGCCGGCGGTGCAGTTGCCGAACACCATCGCGACCTGCGGCACGCCGGCCTTGGATAGCAGGCATTGGTTGCGGAACACCCGGCCACCCTCGATGTACACGCCTGACAGTTCTTCAAGGAAGGCGCCGCCGCTGTCGCACAAATGCAGGACCGGCAACTGGTTCTCCAGCGCGATGTCCAGCAGTCGTGCCAGCTTGCGTGGCGTGAGCGTGTACCAGACACCGCCCTTGACGCTGGAATCGTCGGCGTGGATCAGCACCTCGCGGCCACTGACCACGCCCAGGCCAGTGACCACGTTGGCACCCGGGACCTCGCCGTTGTAGTCCTCGCAGGCAGCCAGCGCCGAGAACTCAAGAAAGGGCGTACCGGGATCTAGTAGCAGGTCCAGCCGTTCACGTACCAGTAATTTGCCCTGCGCGCGCACGCGCTTGATCTCATGCGGCGGACGTTGGTGGCGCGTGATTTCCATGCGCTCGCGAAAATTCGCGACGATGGCGCTCATGGCTTGATGGTTTCGCCGGAACGCTTCGAATGCGGTGTCGATGCGGGAGTCGATGCGTTTCATCAATCGGTTCTCAGGGGTCTTGCAGCGTCACGAGGGTGGACTTGAGAGCGAAGGTGTTGCCAACGGCAAAGTGCACAGTCTTGACCCGGGCGTCGCGCGGTGCCGTCAGCGTGGTTTCCAGCTTCATGCTTTCGATCACGATGAGCGGTTGGCCCGTGTGCACGGCATCGCCGGCTGCCACATGAACCGCGATCACCGTGCCGGGCATTGGCGCCTGCAGCAAGTCGGAAGCGGCACCGGCCCGGTCGCCGCCGGAGGCTGCGCTGAGATCGATCACCTCGACTTCAAGGGCACCGGTGGCCGCACTGTGCACGAATCGACTGTCGCCTTGCGCGGCGATCCAGACGGCTTGCGGGCGCTGATCCACGGTGACCCGCCAACGGCCATCAGGCAGCGTCTTCCCCTGCATCTCGAATTTGCGTTCGCCATGGCTGACGTGGAACACGCCATTCGCTCCACGTGTTACCACGAGGTCATGGACCTTGCCATTGATGACATAGCGGCGGCGCATCGTCAATTCCTCCAGGGTCCCATGGCGGCGTGCATCGCGGGAATGGAGTGAACGGCGCGCAACAGTTCGCGGTCGGCGAGCACCGCCGATGCCAGTACCAGGTCGATGTCATCGGGGGTGAGAGACTCGCGCAGCTCGTCGGCGCAGCGTGCCAGCATGCCGGTGTCGGCCTGCCCAGCACGGAACTCGGCATGGCGCAGTACCCGCGTGATGTAGCGTGCGTTGGTGGTCAGACCCAACAGCACCGATTGCTCAAGCGCCAGGATGGCGCGTTCGATAGCCTGTGCACGCGTGTTTCCATGGCAAATAATTTTGGCGATCATGGGGTCAAATGCGGCAGTTACCGCCTGTCCTTCGCGCACGCCGGCATCAACCCGCACGCCGGGACCAGAGGGTGGTCGCCAGCACAGGATGTCACCGGTGGAGGGGCGAAAATCATGCTCGGCGTCTTCGGCGTAAAGCCTGCATTCGATGGCGTGACCAAGCTGCACGATGTCCGCCTGGGTGTAGCCGAGCGGCTCACCCTGGGCGACGCGTACCTGTTCGCGAACGAGGTCAAAGCCCGTCACCATTTCGGTGACCGGGTGTTCGACCTGCAGACGCGTGTTCATCTCAAGAAAGTAAAACTCGCCACCGGCGCCGTAGATGAACTCCACGGTGCCGGCGCCGCGATAGTTGGCGGCGCGGGCAATGCCGGCTGCGGCTTCGCAAATATCGTGGCGCTGCACCGTTGAAAGGGCCGGGGAGGGGGTTTCTTCAATGATTTTCTGGAAGCGTCGCTGCACTGAACATTCACGCTCCCAGAAATGCACCAACTGGCCATGCGCGTCGCCCATCACCTGCACCTCGATGTGCCGCGGGCGCTCCACATAGCGCTCGACAAACAGCCGACCGTCGCCAAAATAGCGCTTACCTTCGCGCCGTGCGGTCTCGATCTCGCGATCCAACACGGCGAGGTCACGCACGATGCGCATGCCCTTGCCGCCACCGCCGGCTGAAGGCTTGATTAGCAGCGGCGCGCCGAGCGCCCTGGCGCGCTCGACGAAGCTGGCCGGGTCATCGTCCTCGATGGCGCTCGGTGCCACCGGAAAGCCGCGTTGGGCGACGAAGCTGCGCGCGCGCACCTTGTCGCCCATCAGTTCGATGCTGTCCGGACGCGGGCCAATGAAGACGATGCCAGCAGCTTCCAGCGCACGCGCAAACGCCGCGTTTTCAGACAGGAAGCCGTAACCGGGATGCAGCGCCTGTGCCCCACTGCGCCGACACGCTTCAACCAACTGCGCGATATCGAGGTAGGCCGCCACGGACGTCAAGCCGTGCAATTCGACCGACTCGTCAGCCTCCAGCACGGCCGGGCTATCGGCGTCCACCGCGTGGTGGGCCACCACGGTGGCGAGCCCCATGCCCTTGAGTGTGTGCAGGATCCGCAGCGCGATCTCGCCACGGTTGGCGATCAGAACTTTTTGAAACACGGGCGGAACCAGTTGTACGGCGGGTGACGAACGGCGTCTGGTGTCAATCGAGCACGGGGATGGGTTCGGACACGCGCTCGAAGCGGGAGTTTTTGGCGTCCGAGCGCAACACGAGCACGCTGCTCGGCGAGTGCCGGTCATTGGGGCCGAAACTGATGGGAGAAGCCAGCCCATCGGTGCTGAAGTTCTTGGTTGTCTCCAGCTTCTCGACGACACAGGCGCGGGTCAGCGCCTTGCCACAGCGGCGGATCGCGTCTTCCATTAGCAGCGCACCGACGTAGGCTGTGATCGAATAGCGGTTGAGCGACTTCAACTCGTCGGCTGTCAGATATTTCTGTGCCAACCCCATGAACTTGGCCATGCCTGGCACCGACAGGTCGGTCAGAGGCGGGACATAGTCTGCGACGAAGTAGCCGTCGCCCGCGGCACCGGCGAGCGCCTGAACAGGGGTCAGGTGGGCCGAATGCACGGCAAGGAAGGTCAGCGACATCTGGTTTTTAGCGGATTCCTTCATCAGCATCGAATGCTCGGCTACCACGCCGCCCGACGCGAGAAAGGTCGCTCCCACCTGCTTCAGACTCAGCATCTCAGCCGAGAAGTCCTTGGTGCCACGCTTGAAGGAGATCTCGGACACGCTGTTAAGCCCCAGATCCTTGATCGCCTTCTGGTAGCCGCAACGCACGTCGCTGCCAAACTCGTCATCCTGATAGACCAGCGCAAACTTCTCCTTTTGCAACTTCTTGCTAGCGACCATGTTTTTCATGGCGGAGCTCAACTCCTGACAATAGGTTGGCCCGATCACAAATACCGTTTTGTTCGGTGGAGTGAAGTGCGCTGCTGCCACGGCCATCGCGTTGATAGTTGGCAAGCCTTGCTCGTTGATGTAGGGCAGCATGGCTTGCAGCATCGCTGAGCCCGAGGTGCCGATGAGGCCGAAGATGCCTTCCACGTCGACCAGTCGCTTGACGCCTTGCACAGCACGCTGAGGCACATAGCCGTCATCTTCCTGGCGAATTTCCACCTTGCGGCCGTTGATGCCACCACGGGCGTTGACATCCTGCTCCCATACCCGCAAGGCAAGCATGTGGGCCTTGCCCAGCAGGCTAGGGGGGCCGCTGACGGGCGTCACCGAGCCGAGGACGATTTTGGCGTCGGTCACACCGGGGTCGGCAGCAGCGGCGGTCGTGGCCGTCAGGCTGATAACCATGCTGAGCAGACTGGTGGCGGCATATCGAAAGTATTTGCGTGTCATGAAAAGGCACTCCTGGTTGAGTAATGGGGGAGGGGCTGGTGGCACGTCGTCTTGATTACTTGGAACTCAGAAATTCAGAGGCTCGCTCGAATTTCCCGGCGCTGGCATTCGCCTTGAGCAAAATGGGGCGGGTCCCCGACTGTCGAATATTGGGCCCGAAGGTCAATGGGGCCATGATGCCGTCGCTGGTGAAATTTTTGGTCTGCTCGAGCTTTTCGACCACGCAGGCACGTGTGAGGTTTTTGGCACATGCGTTGAGCGCTGATTCGAGCAACTGGACACCTACATAGGCGGTCAATGAATACCGGTTCATGTCCTTGACCTCATTGGCTGAAAAATATTTGTAGGTCAGTGCGGTGAGTTTGCCAATGCCTTGTGTTTGTATGTCGGTCACTGGAGGCACATACTCGGCGACGTACACGCCGTCTGCTGCCGGGCCGGCCAGGGCCAGTACCGCAGGCAGATGCGAAGGGTGAGCGGCCAGGCGCACGGCTTGCATCTGGTTCTTCGCGATCTCTTTGAGCATGGCGGCGGTTTCGGTGATGATGCCGCCGGTCAGCACGAAGGTGGCGCCGGCGCGCTGCACGCTCAACACCTCGGCGGAAAAATCCTTCGCCCCGCGTTTGTAGGCAACTTCGATGCTGCTTTTCAAGCCGAGCTCTTTCAGGGCCTGTTCGTAGCCGCATTTGACGTCGGTGCCGTAATCGTCTTCCTGGAAGATCAGGCCGAACTTCGATCCCTGCAGCTTCTGGGATGTGACCAGATGCTTCATGCTGGCAGAGACCTCCTGGCAGTAAGTTGCCCCGATATTGAACAGCGTCTTGTGCGGTGGGTTGAAGTGGGCGCTGTTGACGGCGATATGGTTGATGGCGGGAATTTTCTGCTCGTCGATGATGGGCAGCATGGCCAGCAACTGCGACGAGCCGGAGGTGCCGATCAATGCAAAGATCTGTTCGACATCAATCAGTTTTTTCAGACCCTGGACAGCGCGCTGCGGCACATAGCCGTCGTCCTCAATGCGAATGTCGACTTTGCGTCCGCCGATGCCGCCGCGCGAATTGACGTCCTGCTCCCAAACTTTCAGGGTCGTGGCAATGGCCTTGCCAATGATGCTGGGCGGGCCGCTCAGCGGGATGACCGCGCCAAGCACGAGTTTCTCGTTCGTGACCCCGGGATCTGCCGCCAGTGCGCTGCCGAAGGTCAGTGCGGCGAGGGCGCCGAGGCAAAAGCGCTGGGTCAGCTTCTGTAGTGTTCGCATCGCAGGTCTCCTATGGAATAAGCAGCGCGTGTGCTGCGGGGTCAGAATCGGAAGGGCCAATGGGTCCAGTAATGCTTGATGTCGCGCCATCGCCCCATCAGGCCATCGGGCTCAAAACGCAGGAACAACACAATCGCGAGTCCATAAATGACGCCTTTGATCTCATAGGCGGCAGTGGAGCCCGACCCGCCGAAGCTGGCGCCGATCATGCCGAACACGAAGCCCAGGCTTTCGTTGAGCAGGACGATGAAAGCCGTTCCGAGCAAGGCGCCGGCTACAGAACCCAGGCCGCCGACGATGAGCATGGAGAGCGCCTCGATCGATATCAGCAGGCTGAAGCTGTCGACATTCAGGTAGCGTGTGTAGTAGGCCAGCAAGCCCCCGGCGATGCCGGTGTAGAAGGCGCTGACCATGAACGCCAGCAACTTGTAGCGCACCAGGTTGACGCCCATGGCCTTGGCTGCGATGTCGTGCTCCCGAATCGCCTGGAACGCCCGGCCAATGCGGCTGCGCAGGATGTTCAGGGTGATGAAGGTGAACACCACCACAAAGCACAGCACCACGTAGTAGTAGCCACGTTCTGCCCCCAGCGCCTGACCGAACAGCGAGGGTTGCGGCACCGTCAAGCCTTCCGAGCCTCCGGTCAGGTCGCCACCGTTGAGGATCAGGTGGTTGATGATCACGGCAAATGCCATCGTCGTGATGGCCAGGTACAGCCCTTTGAGACGCAGCGAGGGTATGCCCACGATGATCCCGGCGATGGCCGCGCTCACGCCACCGGCAAAGATGGACGCCAGCATTGGCCAGCCAAGTTTGCTGGCCACGATGCCGGCCGTGTAGGCGCCGACCGCCAGAAACCCCGAGTGCCCGAGCGAGATCAGCCCGGTGGTCCCGGTCAGCAGGTTCAGGCCCAACACCCCCACCGCTGTGATCAGCAGCAGCAGAATGACGGAGACATAGTACTTGGCCAGCAGCAGTGGCGCGGCCGCCAGCAGCGCCACCAGCAGACACGACCAGACGATGACAGGAACCGAGTCGGTCAGTGCCAGCAGCTGACGATAGTTTTGTTTGAAGTTTCCGCTACGCATCAGACACGCTCGATTTCAGGTTTGCCGAACAGGCCATAGGGTCTGACCATAAGGACGACGAGGATCAAAACAAAACCGGCGATCTCCTTCATGCCGCGGCCGATATAGCCTTCCGACAGATTCTCGACCACCCCGATCAGGATGCCGCCGAGTGCGGCGCCGAACACCGAGTCCAGCCCGCCCAAGATGACCGCGGGAAAGCTGCGCAGACCTGTCGTCCACATGCCGGGATTCACGTCGTAGATCACGCCGATCAACACGCCCGCAATGGCGGCGAGCCCCGCCGACAGGGCCCAGGACAAGGCGAAAATGCGCTTGACATTGATGCCCATCAGCAGGGCTGCAGTTTGCACGTTGGCGGTGGCACGCATGGCGATACCGACCCGCGAATAGCGAAAGAAGGTCCACAGGCCGAGCAGTACGGCCGCCATCAGCCCAACGGAATACAGCTGCGCCGGGTACAGGCCGGCCGGGCCGATCTTGATGACCTCCGTTGGCAGGCCGGCATTGAGCGGCATGGGGTCTGCGCCCCAGATCAGCACCACCACCGAGCGCAGGATCACGGCCAGGCCAATGGTCACCATCACCGTGGAAAACACCGGCTGACCAAGCATCGGACGGATCAGCAAGACCTCGATCAGCAGGCCGATCAGCACCGAGGCCGCGACAGTTGCTGCCAGCATGAGCCAGAAGCCAAATTGGAAGGTGCCGGCCAGGGTGAAGGCGATGTAGGACACCAGCATCATCAGCTCGCCCTGGGCGAAGTTCACCACGCCGGTGGCGCGGTAAATCATCGCAAAGCCCATGCCGATGAAGCCGTAGAGCAGGCCGACGGCGATGCCGGAAATGACCAGTTGCAGAAAATAGTCCATCAGCCCGCTCCTGCGCCGTAGATGATCGCGATCTCTTTCGCGAAGGTTTTTTCGATGACGTTGCGGCGCACCTTCTGGGTGGCGGTGAGTTCGCCGTCGTCGTGGTCGAGTTCTTTTTCCAGGATCAGGAACTTGCGGATGTTCTCGACCCGGGCAAACAGCTTGTTCACACGCTTGACGTCCTCGTCGATCAGTTCGCGCACCTCGGGCAGCGCGGCCAGGCTCTTGTAGGTGGTGTAGGCCAGTTTGCGTTCTTGTGCCCACTTGCCGACTGTTTCGTAGTCGACCTGGATCAGCGCCGCCAAATAGTGGCGTCCGTCGCCCAGGATGATCGCCTCGCGCACATACAGGCTGTCCTTGAGCGCGTTTTCGATCTCCGAGGGAGCGATGTTCTTGCCGCCGCTGGTGATGATGATGGCCTTCTTGCGGTCAACGATCATCAGCTCGCCGTTGTCGGCCAGTGCCACGATGTCGCCGGTGTGCAGCCAGCCGTCCACCACGGTCTTGGCGGTGGCGCCTTCGTCGTGGATGTAGCCCTTGAACACGGCGGGGTGCTTGACGACGAGCTCGCCGTCCTCCGCGATCTTCCAGTTCAGGCCGTCGATGGGCAGGCCGGTGGCGCCCAGTTTGATCGCTTTTTCATGCTGGAAGAAGATCACCCCGCCGGACTCGGTCATGCCGTAGACCTGGTACACCGGAATGCCGAGGATGCGGAAGAACTTCAGTACCTCGGGTGAGACGCTGGCGCCGCCACAGAAGCCGCACTGCATGCGGTCCAGGCCGACGAATTTCTGCAGATTGCGAAACATCAGCAACCACAGAACGAAGAAGTGCAGGCGATCCGACAGACTGCGCTGGCCCCCTTGCGCCTCGACCTTTTCGAACAGACGGCGCCCGGCATCGAAGCAGCGCTGGAAAGCCCAGCGCTGAAAGCGCGAGGCGTCCTGCATGCGGATCAAAATGCCTTGCTGCAGCTTCTCCCAGATGCGCGGCACGCCCAAAAACACCGTGGGTGCGATCTCGCGCAGATTGACGGCTACCGTGTCGATCGATTCGGCGTAATTGACCACGCCACCGGTGAGCAGGTGCATGACCGTCGAGAAGGCACGCTCGGCCACGTGGCACAACGGCAGGTAGCAGACCACTTCGTAGTTGTGCCGGTCGAGCTTGAAATGGGTTTTGAGCTTGTCAACGGTGACGATCAGGTTGCGGTGCGACAGCATCGCGCCCTTGGGCGGCCCGGTGGTGCCCGAGGTGTAGACCAGCATGCAGGTGTCGTCGGGTTGGGTGTCCTCGATGGCGCGATCAAAGGTTCCCGCGTGCTGGGGCGATGCCGCGGCGTATTGGTCGCCAAGCTCAAGCACGTCCTCGAACGACATCAGCTTGTCGTGTTTGTAGCCGCGCATGCCCTTCATGTCGACGCAGATGATCTTCACCAGGTCGGGCAGGCCGGTGGCGTGCTTGTCCATGGCGTCGAGCACTTTGTCGACCTGTTCCTGGTCGCCGCAGACCACGAACTTGCTGTTCGAGTGGTGCACGATGTACTGCAGCTCCGGCCACGGGTTGGTGGGGTAGATGCCCACCACGACGCCGCCGATGGCTTGCGTGGCCAGGTCGGTGAACATCCACTGCGGACTGTCCTCGCTGGCAATCGCCAGCCGGTCGCCCTTGTCGAAGCCCAGAGACTTGAGACCGAGTGCGAAGCGGCGCGCCGTTTCGAAATAGTGCTGCCAGGTCATCCGGTTCCAGATACCGTAATCCTTCTCGCGAAACGCGAGCGCATCCGGAAAGCGCTGTGCCCAGTGCTGGAGCAGCTTGGGGAATGTGGTGTTGCCGTCGCGCAGTAACGCGTCCAGGTTGTCGATCACGCGGCCTCCTTGGTTTTGCTGCCCAGGTAGGCGTCGATCACGGCCGGGTTGGCCGATATCTCGGCCGGCGTGCCCTCGCCGATCTTGCGGCCGAAGTTGAGCACGCAGACGCGGTCGGAGATGTCCATCACGATGCCCATGTCATGCTCGACCATGAGGACCGAAATGCCGAGTTCGTCGCGGATGTCCAGCACGAAGCGGGCAATGTCTTCGGTCTCCTCGCTGTTCATGCCCGACACCATTTCGTCCAGCAGCAGCAACTTGGGCTCGGTGGCCAGTGCGCGTCCCAACTCGACCCGCTTTTGCAGGCCATAGGACAGGGTGCCCACCGGCATGTCGCGAATTTCCTCGATTTCGAGAAAATCGATGATCTCTTCCACCTTGCGACGGTGTTCGAGCTCCTCGCGCCGCGCCCGTCCGAAGAACCACGAGGCATCCAGCACGTTGGTGGCCATGTGGCAGTGGCGGCCGACCAGCAGGTTGTCCACCACGCTGGCATGTTTGAACACCGCCAGATTCTGGAAGGTCCGACCGATGCCGATGGCGGCCAGGCGGTGTGCCGGCATGCCGGTGATGTCGCTGCCATCGAAATGCACGGTGCCGCTGCTGGGCTTGACGACGCCGCTGATCATGTTGAAGGTGGTCGTCTTGCCGGCCCCGTTGGGGCCGATCAGGGAATAGATTTCACCGCGCCGAACGTGAAAACTGACACCGGCAACGGCTTCGACGCCGCCGAAGCGCTTGGACAGGGTTTCGACCCTTAACAATGTGTCGTTCATGTTTTTTTTCTCAGGACAGCCAGCGTTTGCGCCGCTTGTAATGCTTCACCTCGCGCATGTTCTTGCGCGATCCACCTTCGCCGAAGCCTAGGTAGAACTCGCGCACGTCGTCGTTGCGCAGCATCTTGTCGGCCTCACCGTCGAGCACCACGCGGCCGTTTTCCATGATGTAGCCATAGTCGGCAATGGCCAGCGCCATCTGTGCGTTCTGCTCCACCAGGAGAATGCCCATGCCTTCCTGGCGGCACAGGCGGGTGATGATGTCGAAAATCTCTTCGCTGATCTGTGGCGCCAGACCGAGCGTGGGCTCGTCGAGCATCAGCAGTTTCGGGGACGACATCAGCGCGCGGCCGATGGCCACCATCTGCTGTTCGCCGCCCGACAGGTAGCCCGACACCGTGCTGCGTTTTTGCACCAGACGCGGGAACAGCCCATACACCATCTCCATCTGGCGCCTGGCGTCGGTCAGACTGCGTGTGTAGCCGCCCATCACGAGGTTTTCCTCGACCGTCAACTGGTCGAACAGGCGGCGCCCCTCGGGCACCATGACCACGCCGGCGCGCACGATTTCGTCCGGCGCCAGGCCGGTCAGCTGGCGGTTTTCAAACGTGATCTGGCCACCCTTGATCTCACCGTCTTCCGGATACAGAACGCCCGAAATGCCTTTGAGCGTGGTTGATTTCCCGGCCCCGTTGGAACCGAGCAGGGCGACTATGCGACCTTTGCCGACGGCCAATGAGACCTCTCGCACCGCCTCGATGGTGTTGTCGTAAACGATCTGGACATTGGTGAGATTCAGCATGACAGGCCGCTACTTGCGCTGTGCTGCGGCGACTTAACCATTGAACGGGTTTGCCGGTCGAGCGTAGTGGAGGGGTGCGCCAGGATGGCAGCCGCAGTCGTGCAGACCTTCGGCTCGGATGGGCCGGGTGCATGGGCGCGACCATGGTCTCTGGTTGCCAGGGTGCCGTTCGAGGGGGCAGTTAATTTTCTCAAAGGTTGTCTCGTGTTGGCCGTGTTGGGCAGCGTGCCTGCCATGTGCCTTGCCGTTCGGTAGGCGCGATGCCTTGTTTGCATGGCGTTAATCTAACGGTAGTTAGTCTGGCTTCAACTCGGGAAATCCCTATGCAGGTGCCATCAAGTCCGGGTGCGAGTGCGGGCGGGAACTTCTGGCCAGGTTCGCTTCAGCATGAATGCCGGTGATTCACCGTCAGCGGATTCAAGACTGAAGTGCAACACCTGCCCCCGAGTACGGTCCGCAGATGCAAAGCAGCCCACCCAAGCGCAAACGACTACCTCGCAACAAAGGAAAAGGCCGAAGAGCTCAGATACTATTGCTCCGGCCCCATGAATTTTGAACTTTCGTGGATCGTTTGCCTGTGGCAGTCGGTCCACGACTCGCGACTTCAAAGGGCCGGAACAATAGATGGACATGGTGAGCATCCATGTGCGTCCGCCCGAGATTGAAGACCGGCAGTTGCCCGGGCACGGGGAGGGTGACCTGATCAAGGGTGCTGCGAACGCCAGCGCGGTGGGCACCCTGGTGGAGTGCACCAGTCGGGCTGCTCATGCTCATCAAGCTGCACGGGTTCAAGCCCGCCAGCGCGGTCAATGTCCTGCAGGCCTTTTCTGACAAGCTGCTGAGGCTCGCTGAGCCTATGTGCCAGAGCATGACGTACGACCAGTGCCGGGAGAAGGCGATGCGCAGGGAACTGAGCCGACGCACGGACATTGCGGTGTACTTCTGTTACCCCCACAGCCCTTGGCAGCGAGGCTCTAACGAGAACTCCAACGAGCTGGTGCGCCAGTACCAGCCCAAGGGCTCGGACCTCTCAGGGTACAGCCAAGAGCAGCTCGATGCGATTGCCGATCAGATCAACAACCCGCCCTGGAAGGGGTAGGGCGCACGATCCCCCTCTGGCAGTCTATCGGGACCTCCTGCTCAATAGCACGCAACACCCACCCTCGTTCATTGAAACCCAGGGTATTGCACTTTAGATTTGAATCACTCTCGGCTACATTCCCGCGTAGTTCGGCCCGCCGCCGCCTTCGGGCGTCACCCAGACGATGTTCTGCGTCGGATCCTTGATGTCGCAGGTTTTGCAGTGCACGCAGTTCTGCGCGTTGATCTGCAGCCGGTCCGAGCCGTCGTCGTTCTTTACGAATTCGTAAACGCCGGCCGGGCAGTAACGGCTCTCGGGGCCGGCGTATTTCGCCAGATTGATCTGCACCGGCACGCTGGCGTCCTTGAGCGTCAGGTGCGCGGGCTGGTTTTCTTCGTGGTTGGTGTTGCTGACGAACACGCTGGAGAGCCGGTCGAAGGTGAGCTTGCCGTCGGGCTTGGGGTAGCTGATCTGCGGCATCTCGGCGGCCGGGCGCAGGCTGGCGTGGTCGGCCTGGGTGCGGTGGATCGTCCAGGGCGGACGCTTGATGCCAAGCCTGGGCAGCAGCCACTGTTCAATGCCGGTCATCAGGGCTCCGACGAGGCTGCCCTTCTTGAACCACTGTTTGAAGTTGCGCGACTGGTCGAGTTCGGTGTGCAGCCAGCTGTTTTCGAACGCAGCGGGGTAGGCGCTGAGTTCGTCGCCGCTGCGTCCGGCGGCCAGGGCTTCAAACGCGGCTTCGGCGGCCAGCATGCCGCTCTTGATGGCGGCGTGGCTGCCTTTGATGCGTGCGGCGTTCAGGTAGCCGGCATCACAGCCGATCAGCGCGCCGCCCGGGAACACGGTCTTGGGCAGGCTGAGCAGGCCACCGGCGGTGATGGCGCGCGCGCCGTAGCCGATGCGCTTGCCGCCTTCGATGTGGGCGCGAATGGCGGGGTGGGCCTTCCAGCGCTGCATTTCCTCAAAGGGGCTGAGCCATGGGTTCTTGTAGTCGAGCCCGGTGACGAAGCCAAGCGTGACCTTGTTTCCTTCCAAGTGGTAGAGAAAACCGCCGCCGTAGGTCTGGGTGTCCATTGGCCAGCCGGCCGTGTGTACCACACGGCCGGGTTGGGCGCGGGTCGGGTCGATCTCCCAAAGTTCCTTGATGCCGATGGCATGGCTTTGCGGATCGCGGCCTTCGTCAAGCTTGTATTTAGCGATGAGTTGCTTGCCCAGGTGGCCGCGCGCGCCTTCGGCAAAGATGGTGTATTTGGCATGCAACTCCATGCCGAGCTGGAAGCCGTCGTGCGGCAGGCCGTCCTTGCCAATGCCAAGGTTGCCGGTAGCTACTCCTTTGACCGAATCGTTGTCGTCGTACAGAACCTCGGTGGCTGTGAAGCCCGGGAAGATTTCCACGCCCAAGCCTTCAGCCTGCTCGCCCAGCCATTGGGTCAGGGCGCCCAGGCTGATGACGTAGTTGCCCTCGTTGTGGAAGCAGTCGGGCACCAGGAAGTTGGGTGTGCGCCTGGCACCGGTTTCGCTCAGGAAAAGCACGTCGTCGCCGGTAACGGGTTGGTTCAGCGGTGCGCCCAGATCCTTCCAGTTGGGGAATAGTTCGTTCAGTGCGATTGGGTCCATGACCGCGCCGGAAAGAATGTGAGCGCCGGGCGCGGAGCCTTTTTCCAGCAGCACCACCGAGACGTCCTCGCCCTTTTCAGCCGCGAGCTGCTTGAGGTGGATGGCCGTGGCCAAACCTCCGGGGCCGGCGCCCACCACCACCACGTCATACTCCATCGCTTCGCGGGGACCGTATTGTTCGAGCAGGGAGGTGGGCTTCATGCGGAGAGGGTCAAAAAGGTGGCGACCCTGGGGCCGAAGTTGACGAAAAAAAGGGGGGGTCAGGGTCGGTTGTCGACCGGCAGCGGCGGTGCGGTGCGCGGTGCGCCGTCACGTTTGTAGACCATCACCGTGCGTTTGAAGGTGCAGACAATGACGCCGCTCTGGTTATAGCCTTCGGTGCGCACCGTGACGACGCCGACATTGGTTCGCGACCGCGACTCGCGCCTGTCCAGCACCGTGGAACGTGAATAGAGCGTGTCGCCTTCAAACACCGGATTCGGAAGTCGAACTTCGTCCCACCCCAGGTTGGCCATGACGTTTTGCGAGACATCGCTCACCGTCTGCCCCGTCACGAGGGCCAGCGTGAGGCAGGAATTGATGAGCGGACGGCCGAACTCCGTCTGCGCGGCGTAGTGGGCATCGAAGTGCAGCGGAGCCGTGTTTTGCGTCAGCAACGTGAACCAGATGTTGTCGTTCTGGGTCAGTGTGCGACCGAGGCCATGCCGATACTCGTCGCCGACCTCGAAGTCTTCATAGAATCGGCCGCGCCAGCCTTCTTTGATGGTCATTTGCTGCTCCTGCGGCGGGTTGTCCAATTTGGGAGTCCCCAGACGCAGCCGGTCAGCGTGCCACTGCGCAATGTAGGCGACATGTGGACTATTGCTGTCAGTTTCTCGGCCCGGCTTGTTGAAGTTGCCGGCAATGCATCGCGACTATGCTTTGTCATGCGTGAGAATTCCATCGAACACGATCCCCGTTATTTGACGCGAGAAGTCACGAAAAGAGCCGCGTTGGGGGTTGTACCATTCGACGGTCCAGTTCAATGCCCCAATCACGAAAAGCCGAATCATGGCCGTGCTGGTGTCGTCGCGCAATTCGCCACTGGCGAGCGCTGATTCGAGAAGCTGATCCCAATAGTCTGCGTAAGCCCGCCGCACGACCCGGTGGCGATTTTTTGCGCTGGTCGGGATTTGGCCGTAGATGCGGATGTTGGCTGACGTGAAGTCGCCATAATGCAGCATTCCCCAGAGATGGCCTTCAATGCCAGCGGCGATTCGATCTCGCCAGGGTGCACTTTCGGGAAGAGCCGCAACACGGGTGCGTACGGCATCTGCGACGATGGTGATGCCTTTGTCCAATACCTCGCCCAGGATCTGCTCTTTCGATTCGAAGTGATAGTAGATACTGCCGGCTTTGACGCCGGCAGCATCCGCAACCTCGCGCAAAGTAGTTGCTGCATAACCATGATGCCTGAATAGCCTTGCAGCTTCGAGCAGCACGCGTTCGCGTGTGGCGGGACCATCCACCTCATTTTTGCTGGGTTTTGCGTCTGTATTTGACATCATTTGACCGTTTGGTAGATCCAAATTTCGAATCGTATCAAACCTAGCTTTGGTCGAAGGGGCGGCCTTGAGCAACGTCTCGTCGCGCGGGGTTGCTCACTTGCGACCATTCGCCCACTGCCTGAAATCAGGCCGGCGTTTTTCCAGGAAAGCGCTCACGCCTTCTTTGGACTCTGCCGTGTCGTAGTACAGGCTCAGCGCTTGAAGTCCCAGGCTGCCGATCCCGCGAATGTGCTCGGTGGATGCATTGAACGAACGTTTCGCGATCGCCAGAGCCGTCGGACTTTTTTCGACAATTTCCTTGCACCAGCGGGCGACTTCGGCGTCGAGCTGGTCGTGGGGCACGACGGTGTTGCACAGACCCATGGCCAAGGCCTCCTGTGCACTGTAGCGGCGGCACATGTACCAGATCTCGCGGGCTTTCTTTTCGCCAACCACATGGCTCAGGTAAGCTGTGCCCCAGCCAGGGTCGACCGAGCCTACTTTCGGGCCGACTTGGCCAAACACGGCCTTTTCCGAGGCAATGGTCATGTCGCACAAGGTGGCCAGGACATTGCCGCCGCCAATGGCGTAACCCTGCACGCGGGCGATCACGGGCTTGGGCACGTCACGAATGGCGCTGTGAAACTCTTCCACCGGGATACCGATGGTGCCCCGGCCGTCGTACTGGCCGGCATGAGCCGACTGATCGCCGCCGGTGCAGAAAGCACGGTCACCCGTCCCGGTGAGCACAATGGCGGCGATTCGCTTGTCCCAGCCTGCTTTCATGAATGCCTGCAGCAGTTCCTCGACGGTCTGGCCGCGAAACGCATTCATCACTTCGGGGCGGTTGATCGCGATGTAGGCCACCGAGTCGAGTTCTTCGTAGAGGATGTCCTTGAATTCCATGGGTTTTCCTTTTTGTCTGTTATTTCAATGCCGCATGTCTTTCGACCGTGCCCGGGCGTTTACCCAATCATGCTGTAACCACCAGACACTGAAAGAACCTGCCCGGTGACATGGCCCGCAGCCTTCGCTGAAGACAGGAAGACGACGGCATTGGCAATATCCTGCGGCCGTCCCACCTTGCGCAACGGCAGCGCCTTGGCGACTTTTTCCAGTTGCTCCGGCGTGAACATACTGTCGGCATCAATCCACATGCTGCTTCCGCCCACTTCGTCGGTGGTACTGGGGATAGTGACGCCGGGGCATACCACGTTGCAGCGGATGCCGTAACGCCCGTTTTCCTTGGCGATCGTTTTCATGAAGCTGTTGATGGCAGCCTTGACGCCGCCATACACCGCTTCACGTGGCTCACCTTGCCGACTGGCATCAGAGCTGATGGAGACGATTGAGCCGGCGTTGCGAGGAACCATGACTTCAAGCGCGGTCTTGGTGCAGTTGAGAACGCCGAGGTAGTTGATGTTGATGATCTTTTGCCACAGATCGGGGGTCGTCTGCGTGAAGAACATCAACTGGTCCCAGCCGACGTTGTTGACGAGGACATCGACGCCGCCGAACTTGTCCGAGGCTGCCTTGAACATGGCTTGCACCTGGTCAAGTTGGGTGACATCGGTCTTGACAACCTGCGCCGACGCCGCGCCGCTCGCCAGCGCGAGTTCTGCCGTCTTTTGCGCCTGACTTTCGTCGATGTCGCCGATGGTGATGTTGGCGCCTTCCGCGGCGAAGCCGAGCACGATGCCGCGGCCAATGTTCGAGCCGCCACCCGTGACGATGACCGATTTTCCTTTTAGTTCGAGATCCATACTGATTGCTCCTTGCGCTTTAGGCGCCACATTGGTGAGGATGAAATTATGACTATCTAACGATAGTTAGATAGCGGGCGAGATTTCCTGTGTTGGATGGTGCGCCTGGCAGCTACCACTGCAATCCACTGTGGCATAGGCTGCCACCTGTCGATTCAAGAGAGGGATGAAAATCCGAGAAACAAGATGGGATGGTTCACTATCAGTGCGCAACGCGTCTGACCGTGATCCATCCCAAGGGAAGGCAATTACTGTTTGTTCTTGGCGAACTCGCCAGATTCTTTCTTCACGATGTCCTGGACCACATCGTCATACGCCGAGAACCAGTCAGTCTGGGGCACCCACTTGGCGCCGTCCCACATGTCGATGCGGGTTTTGCCGCCGCCGCCATGGTCTTTGGCGGTCACCGTCACGGGGGCGATCAGGCCTTCGGCATCAAAGTTTTTCAAGCTTTCCAGTCCGCGCTTCATTTTGTCAGGGTTGAGGGGCCAGCCACTTTGTTTGATGGCTAGGCGAGCGCCTTCGAAAACGCTGGCATAGATGGCCAGACCGGTGTTGTAGTAAACATCGTTGAGATGCTTGCGGTCACCGCTGCCCTTGTTTTTCTCATACAGGTCCTTGATGATCTGCTGAATCAGCGGGTGGCTCTGTCCACCCGTCACGTTGGTGCCGCGCTTGAGGCCTTTTGCGTTTTCCAGACCAATGTTGGCAAGGTCAACTTCGTTGAGCCAATTGACGGAAATGTACTTGTCCATCGGGATGCCGTTGCGCTTCATTTCGCGCGAGGCGACGACGTGCATGCCGGCCAGGTTCCAGCTGATCACCCAGTCGGGGTTGTTGCGGCGGATCTGGGACCAAGCGGCGGCCTGGTCATTGCCCGGCATCGGGTTGGGAACCAACTGCAGGTCAAAGCCCTCTTTGGCCGCAAGTGTCGTCAACACGCCGATCGGTTCCT
The DNA here is from genome assembly GCF_001713375.1 of Hydrogenophaga sp. RAC07. NCBI lineage: Bacteria > Pseudomonadati > Pseudomonadota > Betaproteobacteria > Burkholderiales > Comamonadaceae > Hydrogenophaga > Hydrogenophaga sp. RAC07. Next base: position 2,915,791 of record NZ_CP016449.1, on the reverse strand, counting down.
GCCCGAACGGATAGTCGGGGTAGATGAACGAAATCTTCACGCCCTTGAGGTTGTTGTTGGACTTGGTTTTGATGTAGTGGATATTGTTGGCCATTTGACCCCAGTAGGTGGGCCCAATGGGGAAAATCCACTTGAACACATCACCATCGACCGCATCGCCACGACCTACAAAGGATTGCACCATCACATTGCCATCCGCCATGGCGCGCGGCAGAACGGCGCGGGAAACCGGCGTGGACAGGAAATCAAAGGCAACGGCGCCTTCGCGTTTCATCTTTTCGTAGCACTCAATGCCACGCTGCGGCTCGTTGCCATGGTCTTGAACCAGTATCTCGATGGGGTGGCCTTCAATGCCGCCTTTCTGATTCAATATCTTGGCATAGTCATTCGCCGCCTGGGCAATTTGTGGCGTCACAAAGCCGTAGGATTTACTCAGGTCATAACAAAGCGCGAATTTGACGGGCTGGGCTGGTGCCTGCGCCTGCGCGGACTGCAGACCGGCCAGCGCCAATCCCAGGCCAGCAAGAATGGAAAGCTGTTTGATTTTCATGATGATGTTTCCTGTTTGGTTAGTACGGGGTGAAATGCAGTCTGTAGAAGGCACGCCGTACAGTCGTGCCCGAGGCCTGACCGAGGCGTATCGCTACTGCTTCGACTTGGCGAACTCCGCCGATTCCTTCTTGGCGCTTTCCTGGACTACATCGTCGTATGCGGAGAACCAGCCAGTCTCTGGCACCCACTTCGCGCCATCCCACATGTCGATGCGCGTCTTGCCGCCGCCGCCATGGTCCTTGGCCGTCACAGTTACTGGGGCGATGAGGCCGTTAGCGTCGAAGTTGCGCAGGCTCTCCAGCCCGCGCTTCATCTTGTCGGATGTCAGAGGCCAGCCATACTGCTTGATTGCCAGACGCGCGCCTTCGAAAACAGGAGCGTAGGTGGCCAGCCCAGTGTTGTAGAAGATGTCATTGGTATGCTTGCGGTCGCCGTTGCCCTTTCCCTTGTCATACAGATCCTTCAGGATCTGCTGGATCAGCGGGTGCTCCTGACCGCCCACCACATTAGTGCCGCGCTTGATGCCCTTGGCTGCGTCGGCGCCAATGTTCGCGATGTCCACTTCGTTGAACCAATTGACGGCGATGTACTTGTCCATCGGCATGGCGTTGCGTTTCATTTCGCGCGAGGCAACAACGTGCATGTTGCCCAGATTCCAGCTGATGACCCAATCGGGGTTGAAGCGGCGGATCTGGGACCACGCCCCTGACTGATTGTTACCAGGCAGCGGGTTCGGGAACAATTGGAGGTCGAAGCCTTCCTTGGCCGCGAGTGTCTTCAACACGCCGATGGGCTCCAACCCAAACGCGGTGTCCAGGTAAAAGAATGCGATCTTCACCCCCTTCAGGTTGTTGTTCGACTTGGACTTGATGTACTGGATGTTATTGGCTGCTTGGCTCCAATAGGTGGGCCCGATCGGGAATATCCACTTGAACACATCGCCGTCGACTGCATCGCTGCGGCCAGTAAAGGATGAAATCATCACATTGTTGTCCTGCATTGCGCGCGGCAGCAGCGCGCGCCCGACCGGCGTGGAAAAGAAGTCGAAGGTGATCGCACCCTCGCGCTTCATCTTTTCATAGCACTCGATGCCCCGCTGCGGTTCGTTGCCATGGTCTTGAACCAGAATCTCGACCGGATGGCCTTCGATGCCGCCTTTCTGGTTGAGTATCTGCGCATAGTCGCGCGCGGCCTGGGCAACTTGCGGTACGGCGAAGGCGTAAACCTTGCTCAGGTCGTAACATAGCGCAAATTTAATCGGTTCGGTCTGGGCCTGGGCCAGCGCGGGCTGGACGTTGGACATCGCCATCCCCACGCCAGCAAGAATTGAAAGCAGTTTGATTTTCATGGTGATGTCTCCTGTTTAGCTAGCACGGGGTGAAATGCAGTCTGTAGTAGGCATGCCGGTCGTGCCCAAGACTTAATGCGAGAGCTCGACGCGATGTGGAGGTGTCCATGCTACGAGAAACTAGTTTCAGGTGAGCCAGCGTTTGCGCCGACTATAGTGTTTGATGTCATGGAAGCTTCGCCCTTCGGTGCCTCCTAGATAGAACTCCTGGATGTCCGGGTTTTTCTTCATGGCTTCTGCGCTGTCATGCATCACCACGCGTCCGTTCTCGATCAGATAGCCATGCGAGACGACCTCTAAAGCTGCAATTGCGTTTTGTTCCACCAGCAGAACGGACAGGCCTTCTTCCTTGTTGATGCGCCGAACAATGTCGAAAATCTCGGCCACCAGAAAAGGCGCGAGACCAAGACTCGGCTCGTCAAGCATCAGCAGCTTGGGTTGCGTCATCAAGGCACGGCCAATGGCCAGCATCTGCTGCTCGCCGCCTGACAGGTAGCCGGACTGCGCGGTGCGCCGCTGATGCAAGCGCGGGAAGTAGCTGTAAACCATATCCTTGTTACGCAGCATGTCTTGGCGGGTGCCACGAACAGCCGAGGCCGCCACCAGGTTTTCGTCAGGCGTCATGTGTTCGAACACACGCCGCCCTTCCAGCACATGCACGATACCGAGCTTGACGCGCTCCTGCGGCGCCAGTGCATCGATGTTCTGACCCAGGAATTGCACCTCACCGCGGGTTACCAGGCCGCGCTCAGGGCGCAGCAGGCCACTGATCGACTTCAGCGTCGTGCTTTTGCCAGCGCCGTTGGCGCCCAGCAGTGCCACCATGGCGCCTTGCGGCACATCGATCGAAACGCCCTTGATGGCGAGCGATACATGATCGTAGATGACCTCGACATTGTTCAGTGACAATATCAAGGCAGGTTCCGCAGACTGGTTTTGCATCAGCGTTGGGGTGGAAGTCAAGTTGTCAGTCGCCATGATGTCGTTTTTACTTTCGGGCGTAGCCGAAGGGCCAGACCAGCAGGTAGTTGCGCAGATTGGTGTACATCTTGCCCAGCCCCATAGGCTCAACCAGCAGGAAAATAATGATCAGCGCGCCATAAACCGCATGTGGAATGTGGGCCAGCGTTTCGATCCCGAGCGAGATGCCCAGGAGCTGCGCCAGCCAGCCGATCAGACTGTTCATCAGGCCGGGCATCAACAGAATGAAGGCGGCCCCAAAATAGCTGCCGATGATGCTGCCCAGTCCGCCGACGATCACCATGGCCAGCAACTCGATGGAGACATTGACGGCAAATTGCTCCGGTGTGGCTGCTCGGTAGAAGGTGAAGATCAGGATGGCGCCGCTGATGCCGCCAATGAAGGACGAGGTGGCGAACGCCACCAGCTTGTAATACAGGCTGTGCACGCCAATGACCGCCGCAGCGAAGTCCTTTTCACGCACCGCAATGAGCGCGCGGCCAAGCCCGGTGCGGCGCAAGTTGAGCATGAACACGGTGACGATCAGGCACCAGCCCAGCGCCACGTAATAGAGTCCGGTATCCGAGGTGATGGCCTGGCCGAGCAGGTTGATGTCAGGTGCCTGCAGTGTGGCCTGGGTGCCGCCGCTGATGGCCGGCACGTGGGAGATCACCCAGTCCATCACGAACTGCAGGGCCAGCGTGCTGAGCGCCAGATACAGGCCTTTCACGCGCAGCGCCGCGAAAGCGAAAACGATGCCGATCACAGCGGCCATCACGCCGCCGAGCACCATCGCGATCTCCCAGGGAATGCCGTTGCGTACGCCGTGCACCGCCGTGTAGGCGCCGATGCCCATGATGGCGGCATAGCCGAAGTGGAACTGCCCGGTCCAGCCCAGGATCAGGTTCAAGCCGAGCACGGCCGCAGTCCACACCAGCCACGGTAACAACTGGGTGCTGAGGACGAGCGTGCTCATGGTGAATGGCGCAGTTAACGCAAAGGCCAGCAACAAGCCGATCATCCAGCGATCCGCGGGGAGCGGAAAAAGCGAGCGCGCGTTGGCGTAATTGGTATGGAAAATTCCTGATTGACGAAATAGCATGACCTTCAGATCCTTTCAATGTCGTGGCGCCCGAACAGGCCATGCGGCCGAATCAGGATGGTCAGAATCAGTATTGTGGCAACCACCAGGTCGCGGCTACCACCGCCAACCAAGGGGTCGAGATAGCCAGATGCAACGCCTTCAAGAAGGCCCAGCAGCAAGCCGGCCAGAATGGCGCCGCCGATGCTGTCAAGACCGCCCAAAACTGCGACGGTCAAGCCCTTGAGCAAAAGCAGCGCCAGCGCCTGGCTGACCCCTTGAACCGAGCCCCACAACACGCCGGCCGTGGTGGCCAGAACCGAGGACATGGCCCAGGAAAACGCCACCCCGCGTTCAACCGAAATACCGATCGACCACGATGCGATGTAATCGTCGGAGATGGCGCGCAGAACAATGCCCCTGCGCGTGCGAAAGAAGAACATCAAGACCAAAAACAGCGCGATGGCCACCACGGCGCCCACCACATAAGCCCGACTGAGCAGCACCGGCCCCAGAAACAGCGGGTCGTCGCTGATGCCAATGGACAGCGGAAGGCCAGAGCCGCCCCAGATGGCCATTGTTGTCGCGCGTATAAAGATGTCCAGCCCCAGTGTCATCATCAGGATCATGATGATGGGGCGGCCCGCCAGCCGGCGCAACGCCACCCGCTCGATGCCCATTCCGACAAAGAACATCGTTCCCATGGCCAGCGGGATGGCGATCCACATCGACACGCCCAATCCATTGGCGATGGCCAGCACGACATAGGCACCCAGCATGGTCATCGCACCTTGCGCCAGGTTAGGCACCGAGGATGACTTGTAGATGATCACGATGCCCATGGCGACCAGTGAATACATGAGCCCCGACAGCGCGCCATTGATGGCCAATTCGGCAAACAGTGAAAAATCCATAATTTAAATCTCCTGCACCGAGAGTTGGCGCTCGATGGTGCCGACTTCACCGGATTCATACGTGATCTGCGCCTTCATCGTGACCGTCTGCTGGCCGCCGTAGATCGCATCTATGATGGGCGCATAACGCTCCTCGACCACGTTGCGGCGCAGCTTGCGGGTTCGCGTGACCTCTCCGTCGTCTGGGTCGAACTCCTTGTGTAAGGACACGAAGTGATGCAGTTTCAACCCGTCTGGCAGGATGCTGTTGACGCGCTTGACCGCTGCCGTGACCAGTTCGATCACCTCGGGTTTTTGCGACAGGTCGGCATAGGACATGTAGGAAATGCCCCGTACCTCAGCCCAATGGCCCACCGGCTCCATGTCGATGCAGATGATGGCCGCCAGCGTGTCGCGGCCGCTCCCGAGCACGGCCACATCCTTGATGTACGGACTGAATTTGAGGCGGTTCTCAATGTAGTTCGGAATGTAGCGTTCGCCTTTGGAGGTATACACCACCTCCGACAACCGTCCGAGCACCACCATGTGTCCATCAGGCTCGATATAACCTGCATCGCCCGTGTGCAGCCAGCCGTCCTCAAGTGCTTCACGGGTGGCATTTTCAAGTTTGTAGTAACCGGAAAACACGCTCCCGGAGCGAATCAAGACCTCTCCGTTGTCGCCGATCTTGACTTCCACACCGGGCAGCGGTTTGCCGACCGTGTGCAGGCGTACTTCTTCGGTGTCCTGCAAGGCAGTGAAGGCGCTGCTTTCAGTTTGACCATAAAACTGTCGCAATTTCACGCCCAGTGCGCGGTAAAAAACAAAAGTGTCTTCGCCAATGGCCTCGCCGCCGGTGAAAGCACCTCGCAGGCGGGTGAGGCCCAACTGGTCCTTGATCGGTCCGAAGATCAACCACTCTCCCAGTTGCCGCTTCAGACGCTCTGTCAGGCTGGGCTGTTTTCCCTCGAGCTTGCGTCGTTCGGACGCCAGCGCCGAGTTCATGAAAACATCGTAGAGCCATTTCTTGAGCGGCGTCGAATCCTCCATGCGAACCTGGATGGTGGTCAGCATGTTGTCCCAGCTGCGGGGTGCCGCCAGATAGAAAGTGGGAGCCACCTCGCGCAGGTCGTGCAGCACCGTTTCCTGGCGTTCGGGGATATTGATGGTGAAGTGCAGCGCAACACCGGCGCCGACCGTGATGGCAAAGTCGCCCACCCAGGCCATGGGCAGATAGGCGAGGATGGTCTCGCCAAATGTGAAGGCGCCCCCGCGATGGGCGTTGCGCACCCCCGCGAGGAAATTGCGGTGGCTCAGTACCACGCCCTTCGGCTTGCCCGTGGTCCCCGACGAGTGCACGAACACCGCCGGTCCGTCGGGCAGCGCCCGTTCGATCAAGGCATTTCGCAGTTTCGGCTCGGCACGCAAGCGATCTGCACCGATGGCCTGCAACTTTTCCCACGAAATCAGTCCGGGATTCGAATAGTTGGTCAAGCCGCGTGGCTCGTCGTAAATGATGTTCTTGATCGTTGCACCCTGATCGCCCAGATCAAGCACCTTGTCGACTTGCTCCTGGTCTTCTGCCAGGACAAAGCGGACATGCGTCTCATGCATGAAGTGACGGATTTCGTCGGGTGTTGCAGTAGAGTAGACGGGCATCGCGTAGCCGCCCAGCACGCCGGCCGCGAGCATGCCCATGTAGAGCCGGGGTCGGTTGTCGCCCAGGACCAGCAAGGCATCCTCTGCGCTAAAACCCAGGCTTTCCATGCCGGCCGCGCAGGCGAGCGTGGTATCCAGCATCTGCGACCAGGTGGTCTCCTGCCATATTCCCAGGTGCTTTTCGCGCATGGCCACGCGATTGCCCAGCAACTCGGCGTTGCGAGCCAGAATGTGGATGAGGGTGGTGTCGGTGCCCATATCCCATGTGGTGTTGCTGCCCTCGGCAGCATTGGTTTCAGTGCTTTGCATGCGCACCCCCCAGGTAGGCCTTGATCACACGTTCATCCTTCATCACGTCGGCAGGAATACCGGTTCCGATGGTTTCACCATAGCTGAGCACCATCATGCGGTCGCAGATGCCGGTGATCACATCCATGTGGTGCTCGATCAGCAGCACAGTGACATTGCGCTCGGCACGCGCATCGAGGATAAAACGGGCCATGTATTCCTTTTCCTCCTGGTTCATGCCAGCCATCGGTTCGTCGAGAACCAGAAAGCTGGGTTCGGCCACCAACGCGCGTGCCAGTTCGACGCGCTTTTTCAGTCCGATCGGAATGCTGTCCACCAGCTCGTCGCGCACGCTCTGCAGCTGCAGGAAATCGATAATCTCTTCGACCTTGAGCCGGCTCGCCATCTCATCCTTGCGACCCAGCCACCAGTAGAGGGCGGTTTTTGCCACGCCGGGCTTCATGTGGATGTGACGCCCCAGCAGGATGTTGTCAAGCACGCTCATGCCGTTGAAGAGCGCCAGGTTCTGGAACGTGCGCGCGACGCCCAGAGCTGCGACCTTGTGCGGCGCCATGCCGGTGATGTCGCGGCCATTGAGCCATATGCTGCCGACTTGGGGTGGAAAGAAGCCGGTGATGGCGTTGGTCATGGTCGTCTTGCCGCTGCCGTTGGGGCCAACCAAGCCGAAGATCTCTCCACGCTCAATGCGCAAATTGGCATCCTTCAACGCGACGAGGCCGCCGAATCGCCGCTCCAGCCCTCGGCATTCGAGGGCGGGCACTGCCGCCGCGTTGCTGGCTTTCATCGGAGTTGGCCGCTGCTCTTTGGTATTGATGGTGTTTATCACTGAGGGTGCCTATGACATAGCACGGTCGACCAACTGCCTGTGCACAGCTTGCCGATCCGATTTTCTGTTCTGCATAAAAGTTTTTCATTGTTGCACCTAACATTAGTTAGGTATATGGGGTTTGCCCTAATCTCTGGCACGCGGAGTTCATGTCGCAACGTGTTCTACGATGCTTCCCCGTGCGATCAGGGCATCAATGGTGGCGGCGCCGTAGCCGTGCTCCGTCAGCAGCTCACGTGTATGTTGGCCGAAGCGCGGCGGCGCGCTGTGGGCGCGCCCCGGTGTGCGTGACAGCTTGACCGGGATGCCGATGCCAGGCACACCCTCGACCTGCACCACCATGTCCCGATGCAGGGTGTGGGGGTCCGTCAATACCTGCGGAATGGCCCTGACGGCGCCGGCCGGAATACCGGCGGCCAGTAGGTCACGGCACAGCTGTTCGCCATCCACCTCTTGCAACTGCGCCTCTAGCAAGGCACGCAGTTCGTCGCGATGGCGAAAACGCTCGGCGTTGGTGGCAAAGCGCGGCTCGCTGGCCATGTCGGGATGGCCGAGGAACTCGCACAGTTTTTTCCACTGCCCGTTGTTGCCGATGCCCAGGAAGACCTCGCAGGTCCGGGTCGGAAACTTGTCGTAGGGCACGATGTTGGAGTGCGCATTGCCGCTGAGCCTGGGTGTCTGGCCCGACTGCAACCAGTTTGCACTTTGCGGATGCAGCAGCGACACGGCGGTGTCGTACAGCGTGGCCTCGACGAACTGCCCTCGCCCGGAGCGCTGCCGCTCGATCACCGCCAGTAGCACGCCTATCACGGCCGACAGGCCGGTGGTGATGTCGACCACCGGGACACCGACCCGCAGCGGGCCGGTGTCCGGCGTGCCGTTGACGCTCATCAGGCCGCCCAGTGCCTGCGCCACCGCGTCGTAGCCAGGCGCGCCGCCGAGCGGCCCATCGGCGCCGAAGCCGCTGACCCGGCAGTGGATCAGGCGCGGGAAGCGCTCGCGCAGCGTTTGTTCATAGCCGATGCCCCAGCGCTCCAGCGTGCCGATCTTGAAGTTCTCGATCAGCACGTCGGCGTCCGCCAGCAGCTTGAGAACGATCTCGCGCCCTTCGGGCTTGGACAGGTCGATCACGATGTCGCGCTTGTTGCGGTTCAGGCCGTTGTAGTAGGCCGCCGTGCCGTCGTCGGCAAAGGGTGGGCCCCAGGCGCGGGTCTCGTCGCCAGCGGGCGGCTCGACCTTGATGACCTGCGCGCCGTGGTCGGCCAAAATCTGTCCACAGTACGGGCCACCGAGCACGCGTGAGAGGTCAATCACCTTCAGGCCGGCCAGGGCACCAAAGGCGGGCAGGGGAGCGCTGTTACCCATGGTGGCCTGTCAATAGGAGCGCGGCAGGCCCATCACATGCTCCGCGATGTAGTTCAACACCAGCTCGCGGTTCAACGGAGCCGTGCGCAGCAGCCGCACCAGACCGTACAAGTCGTAAATGCCGTATTCCTTGGTGAAACCGTTGCCGCCATGGGTCTGGATGGCCGCGTCAACGGCATGGATGCCGGCTTCGGCACCCGCGTACTTGGCGATGTTGGCAAACTCCCCGGCAGGCAGACCCTGGTCGAAGGCCCAGGCGGCCTTGAGCGCCATCAGCGAGGCCATCTCGATCTCGCTGCGGGCTATCGCGAGCGGGTGCTGAACGCCCTGGTAGGCGCCGATGGGGGTGTTGTTGAACACCTTGCGGTCGTTGGCGTAGGCCACCGCCTTCTTCAAGGCGAAGCGCCCGACACCGGTACACAAGCCAGAGAGGATGATGCGCTCGGGGTTGAGCGTGTCGAACAGGATGTTGAAGCCTTTGCCGACTTCGCCCAGCACATCGGCCTCGGTGAGCTCCACGTTGTCGAAGAACAGTTGCCATTGTGTTTCGGGCACCGGGAAGGCAACTTCAATCAGCGTCTTGCTGATGCCTTTTTTCTTCATGTCGACCATGAAGATGGTGAAGCCGTCGGTTTTCTTTTTCACGTCAGCGCGCGCTGTGGTGCGGGTCACGACCATGGCGTAGTCGGCGCAGTTGGCGTCGGTGATGAAGACCTTCTGGCCGTTGAGCTTGAAGCCGCCCTTGCCGTCGGACTTGGCGATGCTGGTGATCTCGATCGAGTTCGAGCCGGCGTTCGGTTCGGTGATGGCGAAGCAGAACTTGATGTCGCCGGTGCAGCCGCCCGGCAGAAAGCGGCGCTTCATGTCCTCGCTGGCGTGCTTGGCCAGCAGACCCATGGTCATGGTCGGTCCGACCACCAGGTTCAGCAGCGGAATGCCGTTGTTGGCCAGTCCCTCCATGAACAGCAGCATCTCGGTCATGCCCTGGCCGGCACCGCCATAGGCTTCGGGCACCATGATGCCGAGAAAACCGTCGTTGGTGATCTGCTCGTACAACTCGGTGGGGCGTTCGTTCTTGTTGGCGTAGCCGCGCCAGTAATTGTGGTCGAACTGCTTCGAGATACGGTCGCCGTACTCGTAGATCATCCGTTGTTCTTGGGTCAGCGCGAAATCCATGGGGTGTTCTCCTGTGTACTTGGGAAATTCAGGCTCCTTCCCCGAGAGGGAGAAGGAGCGAACTCAATCAGTTCTGGGCCGAGGGGAACTCGGGCGCGCGCTTCTCGCGCACCGAGGCCACGCCCTCCTTGGCGTCTTCGCCCAGGAAGCACAGCATTTCCATCGCCAGCGAGCTCTCGAAGATCGGGCGCGCCACGTTCATCCAGCCGTTGAGCGAGCGCTTGGTGAAGCGGATCGCCTGCTGGCTGCCATTGGCCAGTTTGTTGGCCACGGCCATGGCCTTGTCCATCAGCTCGGCGCGCGGCACGCACAGGCTGACCAGACCGATGCGCTCGGCTTCCTTGCCGTTCACGAACTCGGCCGTCATCAGGTAGTACTTGGCCTTGGCCATGCCGCACAGCAGCGGCCACAGAATGGCTGCGTGGTCGCCGGCGGCGACGCCGATCTTGACATGGCCGTCGGTAATCTTGGCCTCCTCGGCCATGATGCTGATGTCGGCCAGGAAGGCGACTGCCAGACCGGCACCGACGGCCACGCCGTTGATGGCCGAGATGATGGGCTTGTCGCAGGCCATCATGTTGTAGACCACGTCCGAAGCCTCGGTCATGGTGTTGGCGATTTCCTTCGGGTTGCCGACCATGCCGGCCACCCATTCCAGGTCGCCGCCGGCCGAGAAGGCCTGGTCGCCCGCGCCGGTGATGACCGCCACCTTGGTCTTGGCATCGTCAGTGACCACGCCCCAGATCTTGGTCAGCTCCCAGTGCAGCCGGCCATTGGTGGCATTCATGACCTCGGGGCGGTTGATGGTGATGACCAGCACGCCGTTGGGCTTGTGGTCGAACTTGAGGAATTGAAAGTCAGCGTAGTTCATGTTGAGGCTCCTTGAAAAAAATTGAAAACGAAAACGAAAATGAAAGGCAAAGGACGGTCAGCGCAGCTCGGCGCGTCCGTTGTTCAGCACGACGATGTCGCGTTCGACGGCGCGGGCGCGAAAGGAAACGACCTTGCCATCCACCCAGAGCTCGGTGCGTATCGTTTCGCCGGGGTAAACGGGTGACGAAAAACGCACATCCAGCGACTGCAGGGCGCTCGGGTCGCCGCCGCAGACGCGCTGGGTGAGTGCCCAGCCGGCGATGCCGTAGGTGGCCAGGCCGTGCAGGATGGGCTGCTTGAAACCAGCGGCGCTTGCCACCGCGGGTTCGGCGTGCAGCGGGTTGTAGTCGCCCGAGAGGCGGTAGATCAGCGCGGCACGCGGCTGGGTGGCGAAATCGTCGCTGTGATCAGGCGCGCGCGTGGGCAGCTCATGCACGGTTTTGACCGGCCCGGCCGGGCCGCCAAAGCCACCGTCGGCGCGGCAGAAGGTGGTCGAGGTCAGCGTGGCCAGCAGTTCGCCGCTGGTGGCGTCCGTCACCGTGCGCTCGGTGTAGATCAGAGCCCCCTTGTCCGGCCCCTTGTCGATGATCTGGCTCACCCGCGTGCGCCCGATCACTTCACCCTCGGGCGGCACCGGCCGGTGCAGGCGCAAGCCCTGTTCGCCATGCACCAGCCGCACCCAGTCAACGCCGGTGGCCGGGTCCTTGAGCCACATGCCGGGATAGCCCAGCACCACCGGCAGAGTGGGCAGCGCCAGCAGGTTCTTTTCATAGACAAAGCGCAGCTCGGTCTCGTTGGTCGGGTCGGTGCCCAGGCCCACGCCCAATGCGTAGAGCATGGTGTCGCGCTGGGTGTAGCGATGGCGAACGTCCTCGAACGGCCATGCCATCAGTTTCTCGTAGTTGATCGCCATGGCAGATGACGTCAGACGGGATCCCAGGAGAACACGATGTTCGAGCTCTCCAGCGGATAGAAGTTCTGCTTCATGGCGGGCAACACGCGCTCGGCGATGGTCTCGGGTGTCCAGCCCTCGGCGGTGTGCATGCCGCGGATCGGGCGCGACTGGCTCATGAGGAAAATCTCGTTGCCGCGCACGGCGAAGATCTGGGCCGTGACGTCGGCTGCAGCATCGCTGGCCAGGAAGGTGGCCATGGGCGCAATCTGCTCGGTACCGAGTTTTTTCAGTTTTTCCACGCGTGCCTGTTGCTCGGGTGTGTCGGTGGGGATGGCGCCGATCATGCGGCTCCAGGCGAACGGCGAGATGCAGTTGGAACGCACGTTGTAGCGTTGCATGTCGCCGGCGATGTGGCGCGACATGGCCACGATGCCCAGCTTGGCAGCGGCGTAGTTGGCCTGGCCCAGATTGCCGATCAGGCCGGACGTGGAAGTCATGTGCACATAGGCGCCCGACTTCTGCGTCTTGAAATGTGGCGCGGCGGCGCGCGAGGTGAAGAAGCTGCCGTTGAGGTGCACGTCGATGACGGCGCTCCACTCCTCGGGCGACATGTTGAAGAACAAGCGGTCGCGCAGGATGCCGGCGTTGTTGACGACGATGTCGATGCGCCCGAAGGTGTCGGCCGCGCATTCGATGATGCGGTTGGCCGTGGGCCAGGTCGAGACGCTGTCGGTGCTGAGAATGGCCTGGCCGCCAGCGGCCTTGATCTCGTTGACCACCTGCTGGCCGTGGCTGGCGTCATTGCCTTCGCCGCCGACCGAGGCGCCGATGTCGTTGACCACCACCTTGGCGCCTTGCGCCGCCATCATCAGTGCGATGTCGCGGCCGATGCCCCGGCCCGCGCCGGTGACCACGGCGACTTTGTCTTGCAGCATGATGCCTTTGTTCATGAAATGACTCCTGGTTGTTGATGTAAAAAAATCAGACGGTGGCGGCCGTGCCCAGCAGGGCCGTCACCTGGCTTGAGAGAACGCCGCCGTTGCCGTGGCACAGGGCGATCTGCGCATTTGGCACCTGGCGCGCGCCGGCCTCGGCGCGCAGTTGCTGCACCGCTTCGATTAGCAGGAACATGCCGTACATGCCCGGGTGACAACACGACAGGCCGCCACCATTGGTGTTGACCGGCAATGCGCCGCCCGGCGCGATGCGCCCGTTGCGCACGAAAGCGCCGCCTTCGCCCTTGGCGCAAAAGCCCAGGTCTTCGAGGAACAGCAGCGTGTTGATGGTGAAGGCGTCGTACAACTCCAGCACGTCCACGTCCTTCGGTGCCAGTCCGGCCATGGCGAAGGCGCGCGGCCCCGACTCGGCGGCGGCGGTGACCGTCAGGTCGGGCATGGAGCCGATCTGGCGGTGCCAGGTGGCGGCGGCCGCGCCCAGCACATAGACCGGTGGTTTGGGAAAGTCTTTCGCCCGCTCGCTGCGCACCAGCACCAGGGCGCCGCCGCCGTCGGTGACCAGGCAGCAATCGAGCACCGACAGCGGATCGCTCACCAGGCGCGAAGCCAGCACCTGTTCGATGCTGAGCGGATCGCGCGCGTAGGCCAGCGGATTGAGTTGCGCCCACTGGCGCGCCGCCACCGCGATGTGCGCCAGGTCCTCGCGCGTGGTGCCGTACTGGTGCATGTGGCGCGCTGCGGCCAGGGCGTAGCTGGAGATCGGGTAGCGCGGCTCGTAGGGCGCTTCGTACAAGGGCGTTTCGGCCATCGACTTGAGCTTGCCAAAGCCCGAGCCCTGGTTGCTGCCGTAGCAGATCAGCGCTACCTCGCACTGGCCGGTGTGCAACGCCATGGCAGCGGTGAGAAGGTGGCCCACATAAGACGAGCCGCCGACCATGGTGGATTCGCAAAACTTGGGATGGATGCCCAGATATTCGGCCACCGACAAACCGGCGAGGAAGTGGTAGGACGAGCCGGTGAACAGGCCATCGACATCGGACAGCTTCAAGCCGGCATCGGCCAGCGCGCCGTGCACCGCTTCGCCCAGAATTTCGAGCGCGCTGCGACCGGGGGTCATGGGCACGCCGCCCAGGCTGGCACCCACGATGGCGGCCGCGCCGCGCAGGGGAGATGTGGTGCTCATGGAGGACCTTCGTGCTGCGCACTGCGGTGCGAGCTTGCTTGGGAACGGCCCGACGCGGCGCTCATGGTGTGGCGCCCGCGGGGAAGAAGACCAGCAACTTGCCCTTGGCCGGATCGTCGATCACGCGCGCCTGCACGCGCATGCCGATGCGCACCTGGTCAGGCGCAATGCCATCGATGCGCGACATCAGCCGCGGCCCTTCGGCCAGGTCCACCAGCGCCACGTTGTAGTCGCCACCGGCTTGCGGCTTGCGGCGCACCGTGGTGCTGGAATAGACGCAGCCGACCCCGCTGGGTTCAATCCAGTCGAGCTGGGCCGAGCCGCAATGGGTGCACAGCGCGCGCGGATAAAACACATGCTGGCCGCAGGCCATGCAGTGCTGGATCTGAAAGCGGCCTTGCGCCAGCGCCTGCACGAACTGAGCATCCGGGCCGGGGCCGTCAAATGCCGGATAGCCCGATGCGCTCATGACGGCAGCTTCAGCACGCTGGCAGCCAGGATGTTGCGTTGCACCTCGTTGCTGCCGCCGTAGATGGTGGCTGGGCGCGCGTTGTAGAAGCTGGTCAACGCATCGGTTTTGCCACCGGGCAGGGCGGTGGATCCGGGCGTGCCACCACTCGATCCCATGACATCGACCAGCAGGTCGGCCAGGCGCGAATAGGTTTCGGTGCCGAACAGCTTGAGCATGGAGACATCGGGGCCCAGGGTTTCGCCACGTTTGACCTGCTCGATGAAGCGGCCATAGAGCGCGCCCAGGTCGGCCACGTCCAGCGCCAGCTTGGTGTAGCGGTCCACGAAGCCGGTGTCTTCGAACAGGCCGAGCCGCTGCGCGGCTTCCTGCACGCGCGCCAGCGCGTACTGGCTTTGTTTGGGGCTGCCCAGGAAGATGCGTTCGAAGCCGAGCAGCGCCTTGGCGATGGTCCAGCCCTTGTTGAGCTCGCCCACGATGTTGCTGCGCGGCACGCGCACGTTTTCCAGGAAGACCTCGCAGAAGTCTTCGCTGCCCGCGATGTTGCGGATGGGGCGCACCGTGATGCCCGGCGTTTTCATGTCGGCCAGCAGGAAACTGATGCCTTCCTGCTTCTTGGCCGTTTTGTCGGTGCGCACCAGCAGGAAGATGTGGGTGGCGTCCTGCGCCAGCGTGGTCCAGGTCTTTTGCCCGTTGACGATGAAGTCGTCGCCGTCGACCACCGCTTCGGTGCGCAGGCTGGCCAGGTCGGAGCCCGAATTGGGTTCCGAGTAACCCTGGCACCAGATGTGCTCGCCGGCAATGATTTTGGGCAGGTAGTAGGCGCGCTGGGTCTGGTTGCCGTGGTTGATCAGCAGCGGGCCGACCATGGTGATGCCCATGTCGGGCGCGCGCGCCACGCCCCAGCGCTCCTGCTCTTCGATGAAGATGATGAGTTTCTCGGGGCTCAGGCCCATGCCGCCGTACTGCGTGGGCCAGCTCGGCGCGACCCAGCCTCTTTCCGACAGCTTCAGGTACCAAGGGCCGATTTCGGACCAGCGCAGGCGCCGTTGCGGGTAGCGCCATTCGCTGGGGAAATGTTTTTCAAAAAATTCGCGCAGGGCGGCGCGGAAGCTGGCGTTGTCGAGTGCATTCCAGTCGGTGGCCCTGGAGGCGGTGGTGTTCATGCGTGCTCCTGCGCGGTGGCGTTTTGGGTGAGGTTGGCGTAGCGGCGGCGCTGCTGGTTGCCATTGCCCAGCCAGGCGGCCAACACCAGAGCACGCTGCAGATACAGGCCCAGGTCGTATTCGTCGGTGACGCCGATGGCGCCGTGCAGTTGCACCGCCTCCCGCGCCACCTGCAGCCCCGCATCCGACGCGCGCGACTTGACGCGGCTTGCCAGGGCAGAGCGCGCGCTGGCGTCGGCGGCCGGGTCATCTAGCAGGGCCAGAGCCTGCGTCACCACGCTGGCAGTCAGTTCCTGCTGAATCAACAGGTCCACAGTGCGGTGCTGCAGTGACTGGAAGCTGCCTATCGGCTTGCCGAACTGGATCCGCGTTCGCAGGTAGTCTTGTGTCATGGTCAGCATGCTGCGCACAAGGGCCAGCAGTTCAACGCTGGCCAGTACCAGGGTTTCGTCGTAGGCGCGGGTCAGCGCGGCCGCGGCGGCGGCCCCTTCGGCCAGCAGGTGGCTGGCGGGCAGGCGAACGCTGTTCAAGTTGAGCTGTGCTGCATAGCTGCCGTCGGCCAGCGGCTGGCTCGACAGGGTAAGGCCGGATGCATCTGCCGGCACCCACACCAGGACCAGACCTTGTGGGTTGGTGGCGCTGACGATGTAGCCGTCGGCCCCGGCACCGGGGCGTACATGGCGCTTGTAGCCATGTATCAGCAGGGAGTCGCCCTGGCGCTCCAGCCGGGTCGCGGCCAGACCGGGCTGGTCTTTCGCGCCGGTTACATCTTCCTGCCAGGCCACGGCGGGTAGCGTGCGACCCTCGGCGAGTTCGGTCAAGAGACGCATCGATAGCTCGGTGGCACCCACATGGGACAGCAGCCGGCCGGCAAACACCAGCACCGGCACCACCGGTTCGGGCGCGACCTGAGAAGCCAGGGCGGCCGCCACCTCGGCCATCTCAGCGAAACCCTGGGCGTAGCCGCCCAATTGTTCGGGCACCAGCAGCCCGGTCCAGCCCTGCTCGGCCAGGGCGCTCCAGAAGCGGCGGTCGTAGCCCGGCACCTGTTGGCGCAGGGCGCGGGCACGGTTGAGTGGTGATTCTTTGGTGACGAAACTTAGCGCGCTTTCGCGCAGCATGGTCAGTTGTTCAGCGCGTTCGCTGTCGTGGGTGGTAGTCATGATGGGGTGGGTGCTGGCCTGGGTAAAAATTGGGTATTGCTGGCCTCAGCGGGAAGAAAATCGGTCGCGAGCTCGTGAATGTCAATAGGATTTAGGCAGGCCCAGCACCTTCTCAGCGATGAAGCACAGGATGAGTTGCGGGCTGATCGGCGCGATGCGCGGAATCATCATTTCGCGCAGATAACGCTCGACGTGGTATTCCTTGGCATAGCCATAGCCGCCCAGCGTGGCCATGGCGCGCTGGCAGGCGTTGAAACCAGCCTCGGCCGCCATGTACTTGGCAGCATTTGCGTCGGCGCCGCAGGGCAGGCTGTTGTCGTATTTCCAGGCCGCGCGCATCGCCATCATTTCAGCGGCCTCAAGCTCCATCCATGATTGCGCCAGCGGATGCTGGATAGACTGGTTCTGCCCGATGGGCCGGTCAAAGACCACGCGCTCGCGGGCGTACTTGACGGCTACCTGCAGCGCCGCCCGACCCAGGCCGACGGCCTCGCCCGCGATCAGCACCCGCTCCGGGTTCATGCCATGCAGGATGTACTCAAAGCCGCGGCCTTCTTCGCCGATGCGGTCTCCTACCGGCACGCGCAAGCCGTCGATGAAGAGTTCGTTCGAGTCGACCGATTTGCGTCCCATCTTTTCGATTTCGCGCACCTCGACAAAACTGCGGTCGAGGTCGGTGTAGAACAGGCTCAGGCCGAAGGTCGGTTTCTTGCAGTCCTCGATCGGAGTGGTGCGCGCCAGAATGAGCATCTTCTCTGCCACCTGGGCGGTCGATATCCAGACCTTCTGGCCAGACAGCACATAGTGGTCGCCTGCCCGTTCGGCGCGGGTTTTCAGACGGGTGGTGTTCAGGCCGGTGTTGGGCTCGGTGACGGCGAAGCAGGCCTTCTCCTTGCCCTGGATCAGCGGAGGCAGCATGCGGCGTTTCTGCTCCTCGTTGCCAAACACCGCCACGGGCTGCAAGCCGAAAATGTTCATGTGCACCGCCGATGCGCCAGACAGCCCCGCACCCGACTGTGAGATGGTCTGCATCATCACGGTCGCTTCACTGATGCCCAGTCCGACGCCGCCATATTCCTGTGGCAGACAAACGCCGAGCCAGCCGCCGTCGGCTAGAGCGCGGTGCAGCTCATGCGGAAAGCCGCCCAGCCGGTCCCGTTCGAGCCAGTAGCTGTCGTCAAAGCGAGCGCAGATTTTGCCGATTGCTTCGCGTATCGCTTCATGTTCCTGGTTGTGGGCGAAATCCATGGTGGTGTTCCAGTGGACTCAAATCGCCAGACCGAGGCGTGTGCCTTGGTCAATGGCGCGCAAGGCGTCGAGTTCGGCGGCCAGCTCGGCGCCGCCGATGACATCGGGCGCCAGGCCGAGCGCGCGCAATTCGGCGACCAGCGCGTTCTCGCTGTCCTGGCCGGCGCAAATCACGATGGTGTCCACGTTCAGCGTCTGCGGTACACCGTTGACGCGCAGGTGCAGCCCGGCGTCATCGATGTGTTCATAGACGCATCCTGGCAGCGTGCGCAGGCCGCGCCGCGCCAGCTCGGCCTTGAGTGCCCAGCCAGTGGACATACCCAGACTGCGTCCAGGCTTTTCAGGTTTTCTCTGCAACAGGGTGACTTCGCGTGGCGCGCTGATTGGCTGTGCCGGTTTGAGGCCACCCGCAGCTGCGGGCGAGGTATCGACGCCCCATTCAGCGTAAAACTGCTCAAGCGCCTGAGGCGCGTTGGCAGCATTACCCTCATGCTCGTCATGCAGCAGGAAGGTGGCTACATCGAAACCGATGCCACCGGCGCCGATCACCGCGACCCGGCGGCCTGCCTGCACCCGACCCGACAGCAGATCGGCATAGCTCATCACTTTCGGGTGAGCCATGCCCAGGAGCTGCGGCAGGCGCGGGCGCACGCCGGTGGCTATCACGATGCGGTCGTAGTGACCGGCAGCTAGAGATGGGGCATCCGCCCGGCTGTTGAGCCTGAGCGTCACGCCATGCCGAGCCACGCCTTGCCTGAAATAGCGCAACAGTTCGTTGAACTCCTGCTTGCCCGGCACGGCCCGGGCCAGGTTTAACTGGCCGCCAATCTCGGGTCCAGCCTCGAACAGGGTGACCGCATGACCGCGTTCCGCCGCAGTCAGCGCGCAGGCCAGTCCGGCCGCGCCGGCACCGATCACCGCCACCTTGCGCTGCATGGCCCGTGACGGCATCAGCGAGAACTCCAGCTCGCGCCCGGCGCGTGGATTGACCAGACAGGTGGCGGGGCGGTCGGCGAAGATGTAGTCGAGACAGGCTTGGTTGCAGGCGATGCAGGTGTTGATCTCATCGGCGCGGCCCTGCGCCGCCTTGCGTACGAAGTCGGCATCGGCCAGGAAGGGGCGCGCCATCGACACCATATCGGCGTCACCGCTGGCCAGGATTTCTTCGGCCAGATCGGGCGTGTTGATCCGGTTGGAGACGATGACAGGAATCGTCACTGCTTGTTTGATGCGGGCCGCCGCAAAGCGCCACGCCGCGCGCGGCACCACGTAGGCAATGGTCGGGATGCGCGCTTCGTGCCAGCCGATGCCTGTATTGAGGATGTCAGCGCCTGCGGCCTGCACCGCCTG
This sequence comes from Hydrogenophaga sp. RAC07, assembly GCF_001713375.1. Taxonomy (NCBI): domain Bacteria; kingdom Pseudomonadati; phylum Pseudomonadota; class Betaproteobacteria; order Burkholderiales; family Comamonadaceae; genus Hydrogenophaga; species Hydrogenophaga sp. RAC07. The sequence goes on along the minus strand of NZ_CP016449.1, from coordinate 2,896,319 downwards.
GGCGAGCTGGATGATGTCGTCAGCCGGGGCACCGCCCTCGACCAGATCGAGCGCCGAAACCCGATACATGAGCAGAAACTGCGACCCCAGGCGTTCGCGCGTGCGCCGCACGATCTCCACCGGCAGGCGATGACGATTTTCCATGCTGCCGCCAAATTCGTCGCTGCGGTTGTTCGTGCGCGTGACGGTGAACTGGTTGAGCAGGTAGCCCTCCGAGCCCATGATCTCGACGCCGTCGAAGCCGGCGCGTTGCGCCAGTTCGGCACAGCGTACATAGTCTTCCACCGTTTGCCAGACTTCGGCCGTGCTCAAGGCGCGAGGCGCGCGGGAGTTGATCGGGGAGGGGATGTCAGAAGCGCCCACTGGCCTGGCGACTTTTGCGTAGCGCCCTGTGTGCAGGATTTGCAGAATGATCTTGCCGCCCTCGGCGTGCACCGCCTGAGGGATCGGTCTGAGCACATCGGCTTGTGCCGTCGTGATAAGCAGGGGACCCGTTTCATCCAGCAGGCCATCCTGGCAGGGGGCATAGCCGCCCGTGACAATCAGGCCCGCGCCGCCGCGTGCGCGCTCGGCATAGAACAGGGACAGCCGGTCGATCGACCGGTCCAGCGACTCCAGACGTGTGTGCATCGATCCCATCAGCGTTCGGTTGCGAAGGGTGTGCGCGCCTACCTTCAGGACGGAGAGTAGCGTCGGAAAGAAAACAGTGGCTTCGGTGGACATGGGGAACGCCTCTTTAAAAATCTAACTAACACCTGTTCGATGATATCATGCGACAACGACCAGCCATGCAATTGGCGAGCACCTCAAATTCTTCGTCCGGATTGACGGTGTGATGCAGGCGGCGATTTCGACAACAGTCAGTCAGGAGATTTACCCATGATGTTCGACGATGACCAGATTGCGCTGCGTGACGTGGCGCGCCGCTTTGCACGAGAGAAGCTCAGGCCCGATTACCAGAAGCGCGAATCGCAACCTGGCATCGACCGGGCCTTGTTCAAGGAAATGGGTTCGCTCGGTCTGATCGGTGTTGATCTGCCCGAGGAATATGGCGGCTTGGGCCTCAGTGGCGTCACGGCCGGCATGATCACCGAGGAAATTGCCTATGGTGACTTCAACGTCAGCTACATGCAGCTGCTCAGTTCGCTGATGGGCGCCATCATCCATGCCAATGCGTCCCCCGAGCTGGCGCGCACCTGGAACAGCCGGATCGTGGCGGGCGAGGCCATCGTCGCGCTGGGTCTGACCGAACCACGGGGCGGCTCGGATGCCGCCAATCTGCAACTCAAGGCGCGTCGCGTGGGCGACGAGTACGTGCTTTCCGGCGAGAAAACCTCCATCACTTTTGCCGACCAGGCCGATGCCATGGTGTTGTTCGCACGCACCGGAAAGCCCGAGGATGTCGCACGAGGCATCAGCGCCTTCCTGGTCGATCTGAATCAGCCCGGCGTGCAACGCACGCGCTTCAACGATGTTGGTAGCAAGATCATCGGCCGTGGTTCGGTGTTTTTCGACGATGTGCGGGTGCCGGTCGAGAACCGGCTGGGCGAGGAGGGCAAAGGCTTCACGCAGGTGATGCAGGGCTTTGACTTCAGCCGCATCCTGATCGCGCTGCAGTGCGTGGCCGCCGCGCAGGCCTCGATCGACGAAGCCTGGGAATACGTGAAGGAACGCCAGACCTTTGGCGCGCCGCTGGCGCAGTACCAGGGCGTGAGCTTTCCCCTTGTCGAGTTCGAGACCCTGATCGCCGCTTGCCGCCAGCTCTGCTACCACGGCCTGGCCCTGCGCGATGCCGGTCAGCCGCACACCGCGGAAGCGGCCATGGTCAAGTGGATGGGCCCCAAGACCGCTTTTGACGCGATTCACCAGTGCCTGCTGACCTTTGGGCACTATGGCTGGTCGATGGACCTGCCTCACCAGCAGCGCCTGCGCGACGTGATGGGCCTGGAAATCGGCGACGGAACGGCGCAAATCATGAAGCTGATCGTTGCCCGCGAGCGCGTGGGACGCGCCGCCGTGCAGTACGCCAAGGAGAGCAAGAAATGATTCAGACATCCCCAGTGGAGATCAGCCGTGCCGGCGCCGTTGGAATTATCGAGTTAGCCCGCCCCGAAAAATTCAATTGCCTGTCGATGTCCGTTCATGCGGCCATCGAGGCCGCCATCGACGGATTCGAGAAATCCGACTCCGGTGTGCGCGCCATTCTGATCCGGGCGCAAGGCAAGCACTTCTGCACCGGCGCCGATCTGGATGAGGTGAAGTCGCTGCGTGGCGATCCAGCCAGGCTCAAGCACTTCATCAGCTATGGTCACAGCGTGCTCAAGCGCCTGGAACGCAGCGATTTGCCGGTGGTGGCGGCCTGCCAGGGTCTGACCCTGGCCGGTGGCAGCGAACTGATGCTGGCCTGCGACATCATCTTTGCGGCCAAGGACGCGCGCTTTGGCGACCAGCATGCCCAGTTCGGCCTGATTCCCGGGTGGGGCGGCAGCCAGCGCATGCCACGCATTGCGGGTCTGCGCCGTGGCCTGGACCTGTTCTTTTCGGCGCGCTGGATCGATGCCGCCACCGCCGAGCAGTGGGGGCTGGTGAACTATGTGGTCGAGCCTGAGCAGTTGGGTGAAGCGGCGCTGGCGTATTGCAGCAAGATCGCCACGCGCAGCCGCATCGGCATGGCCACCATGAAACGTTTGGCACGGCAAGGCATGGAGGGTTCGTCGGAGGTCGGTCTCCAGCTTGAGGAAGACCTGGCCAGCGCGGCTCTGCTCGATGACGACGTCAGCGAAGGTCTGGCGGCCTTCGAGGCACGCCGTACACCGGTGTTCAAGGCCTGAGCGGCTGAATGCTTTGTCTCGCGAATAGGCGCAATCACATATGACCATCCTTTCCTCCCGCATATCGACTTCCGACGACGAATTTCGGCTCAACCAAAAAGCCTACCAGGCCGTGATTGCGGACCTGCAAAGCCGTCGCCAACTGGCGCTGGCCGGAGGCCCCCCGAAAGCGCGGGAAAAACACCTGGCGCGCAACAAGATCCTGCCGCGCCATCGCGTCGAAGTGCTGCTCGATCCAGGTTCGCCTTTCCTAGAGGTCGGCATGCTTGCCGGCGAGGGCATGTACGACGGCGTGCCGCCGGGTGCCAGCATCATCACCGGCATCGGTCTGGTGCAGGGCCGTCCGTGCATGATCATTGCCAACGACGCCACCGTGAAGGGTGGCACCTACTACGGCATGACCTGCAAGAAGCATGTGCGGGCGCAGCAAATTGCCTGGGCACACCGCTTGCCCTGCATCACGCTGGTGGACAGCGGTGGCGCCTTCCTGCCTGAGATGGCCAACATCTTTCCCGATGTGGGGCAGTTCGGCAGCATTTTCAACAACCAGGTACGCATGTCGGCCGAGGGTATCCAGCAGATTGCCGTGGTGATGGGGCCTTGCACGGCGGGTGGCGCCTACATCCCGGCGCTGTGCGACGAGGCGGTGATTGTCAAGGAACAAGGCTATATGTACCTCGGTGGCCCCGAGTTGACCTTTGCCGCCACCGGCGAGACGGTGGATGCAGAGTCGCTGGGCGGCGCCAAGATGCACTGCAGCGTCAGCGGTGTCACTGATCATATTGCCGAAGATGACCGCCACGCGCTGGCCATCACGCGTGAAATCGTACGGGACCTGGGTGAGCAGCCCAAGCCACGCTGGACGCGTCAGCCGTCGGTGCCTCCGCGCTTCGATCCGCGCGAGATTTACGGCATCATCAGCCGCGACACCAAAATCCCGACCGACACGCGCGAGATTCTGGCGCGTTTCGTCGATGACAGCCGGTTCCAGGAATTCAAGCCGATGTACGGCGACACCCTGCTGACCGGCTTTGCTCGCATCCATGGCCACGAGGTTGGCATCCTGGCCAACCAGGGCGTGCTGTTCCCGGAAAGCGCGATGAAGGCGGCGCACTTCATCGATCTGTGCTGCCAGCGAGACATCCCTCTGCTGTTCATGGCCGACGTGACCGGCTTCATGGTCGGGCGCGCCGCCGAGCAGGCTGGCATTGCCAAAGCCGGGGCCAAGATGATCACGGCGATGGCCTCGGCCAACGTGCCCAAGTACACCATCATCATGGGCGCCTCTTACGGTGCAGGTTACCTGGCGATGTGTGGCCGCCCGTTCAACCCGACCGCGATGTTTGCTTGGCCGACCGGCCGCGCGGCCATCATGGGTCCGGATCAGGCCGCCACGGTGATGGCACTGGTGCGCAGACAGATCAACAAGACCGAGGGAAAAGAGTGGACGCCCGAGGAAGAAGAGGCGTTCAAGGCGCCGGTACGCAAGATTTACGAAGACTTCCAGCCTGCTGCGAACTTCTCCTCGAATTTGTGGGTGGACGGCATCATCGATCCGGTGGAAACACGCGACGCCATGGGACTGCTGCTCGACCTCGCATCCCGGACTGCCGCCAAACCGACGCCGTTCGGTGTCTTCCGTTTTTAACCAGGACGCCAGCCATGCAACGCATCCACACCGTCTTGATGACCCACTTCGCCGCAGGAGTTGGGCATGCTTAAGAAAGTCCTCATTGCCAACCGCGGCGAGATCGCCTGCCGCATTGCCCGCACCTGCCGCAAGCTCGGCCTGGAAGTGGCCACCGTGCACTCCAGTGCCGACCGGTTTGCCCGCCATGTGCGTGAGATCGGTGAATCGGTCGAACTCGGGGGTGCAGCGCCCAGCGAGAGTTATCTGAACATCGATGCCATCATCGCGGCGGCCCGGCGTGTGGGCGCCGACGCCGTTCATCCGGGCTACGGTTTTGTCTCGGAAAATCCCGCCTTTGTGCGCGCACTGGATGCGGCTGGCTTGACCTTCATTGGACCCCGGGCCGACACCATCGAGCGCGTCGGCGGCAAAGCCAGTGCCAAGCGCGAGGCAGCCCGTCTCGGCGTGCCGGTCATTCCCGGCAGCGAAAGCGGCATGACCGACCCAGCCGAGGTGTTGAATCTGGTGCGCGGTATGAAGCTGCCCGTGCTGCTCAAGGCCGTGGCTGGTGGCGGTGGCCGTGGCATGGCGGTGGTCGAGACGCTGGAGGGGCTGGAGTCGCGCATCGAGAGTGCCATGCGTGAGGCCGAAAAAGCCTTCGGCAACGGCGAACTGATCGTCGAGCGCTACCTGCCGCATGTGCGCCACCTGGAGGTGCAGGTGGCCGGTGACGGCCAGGGCCACGCCATTCACCTGTTCGAGCGCGAGTGCACCTTGCAGCGACGCCATCAAAAAGTGATCGAAGAAGCGCCGTCAAGCGGTCTGAGCCCGCGTCTGCGTGAAGCTATCCTGGCCGATGCGGTCAAGCTGGCCTCTGGCGTGAATTACCGCGGCCTGGGCACGGTTGAGTTTGTCGTCACGGGTGAAGAATATTATTTCCTGGAGGTCAATCCTCGCTTGCAGGTCGAACACCCGGTGACCGAAGAAGTCACCGGCCTCGATCTGGTCGAACTGCAACTGCGCATTGCCGACACGGACAGCCTGCCGCTGGCGCAAGCCGACGTGCGGTGCACCGGTCACGCCTTCGAGGCCAGGCTGTGCGCTGAAGACGCCGCTGCGGGATTTTTGCCGGCTACCGGGCGGTTGCAGGTGGTCGATTTTTCGCGCGCGGGCGTGCGCGTCGAGTCCGGGGTAGACAGTGGCGACGAAATCTCGCCGCACTACGACTCGATGATCGCCAAGCTCATCGCGCACGGGCCCGACCGCGAGTCGGCGCGCCGGGCGCTGGTGGCCGGATTGCGCGAAAGCACGGTGATCGGCCTGGTCACCAACCTGGAATTTCTGCATGAACTGCTGGAATGGCCGGAGACCCGCGATGCCACATTTCACACCCGCCTGATCGACGAGCGCCACGCGCAGCGCGGCGTGGTGGCTCCCGCCGCGCCGCCTCTTGAGCATCTGGCTGCTGCCGCGCTGCACTGGCTGGCGCAACGGCGTGCCGAGTCGTCCGCGCTGGGCTGCTGGACCCTCTGGGACGGTTTCACGGGCTGGCGCCTGAGCAGTGGGCCGATTCAGGCCGCACCCCAGCCGGTCCTTGTGTTGAAGGCGGGCGCGGCGGAATGGCCCGTGCGGTTTTCGATGCGCGATGACCAGGGCAGCAGTGCGCTGGTCATTGGCGAGCAAAAGGTGCGCGCTACGCTGCAGCCGCTCGCGGGCGGACGCTTCCTGCTGCAATGTGGTGGGCGGGCGCTGGAACTGACGATCCGGGGCGACGCGTGGCAGGCCGAGCTCGCCAGCGCGTTGGGCAGCAGCTTGTTCACGGCACGACCCTATCTGGGGGGGGGCGCCGGTGACGCTGCCGCCAGCGGTCAATTGGGCGCGCCAATGATGGGCAAGGTGGTGGCGGTCAAGTCGGCGGTCGGTGAGAAGGTTTCCATCGGCCAGACCGTGATCGTGCTCGAATCGATGAAGATGGAGCTGCACGTCATGGCGCCATTCGAAGGCAGCCTGAGCAGCCTGCGCTGCCGGGTCGGCGACATGGTTGAGCGCCACCAAGTGCTGGCCGAAGTCAGCCCGGCTTGATCGAAGGAGGTACAAGCGATGAGCAACTTGCCTACCTCCGTCGAGTTCCATGAGGAGGGACCGCGCGAGGGCTTCCAGATGGAGCCAAAAACCTATCCGCTGGCGGACCGCGCCGCGCTGATTGATGCCTTGAGCCTCTCGGGTCTGAGGCAGATCCAGGTTGCGTCCTTTGTCAGTGCGCGCGCGGTGCCGCAGATGGCCGACACGTCCGAATTGTTCGCCGCCATCATCAAGCGCCCTGGTACCCGCTACACGGCGCTTTGGCTCAACGACAACGGCTTCGAGCGGGCGCGCGCCTGTGAACAGGTGGATCTGGACGGCAAGCTGATGTTCTACACAACCGAGCCGTTTTCGCAGCGCAACAACAATTGCAGCGTGGCCGAGATGCGTGAACGCCAGCTCGGCTGGCTGGACCGCTACATCGCCCTGGGCATTCCGGTGGAAAAGGCCTACGTGATCACGGCCTTTGGCTGCAATCTCGGTGGCGCCGTGCCGCTGTCGGTCCTCACCGATCAGGTCCGCTGGCTGGTCGATGCCTGCGCCGACCGGCGTGTGCCGCTGCCGGCGGTCTACTTGGCCGACACCATGGGCTGGGCAAATCCCGAGGAGATCAAGCGCCGCGTCGGCGCGGTGCGCGCGATCCTGCCGGAGGCTCAGATCGGCCTGCACCTGCACGACACGCGCGGCGTCGGCGGTGCCAACGTTTATGCCGCCTTGCAAATGGGCGTGCGGCTGTTCGACAGTTCGGTCGCCGGTCTGGGCGGCTGTCCGTTCGCGGGTCACACGCACGGTGGCGCGGCCGGCAATATCTGCACCGAAGACATGGTGTTCATGTGCCAGGAACTGGGCATCGAGACCGGCATCGATTTAGAGGCGCTGATCGAGGCGTCCCTTCTGGCCGAACGCGTCATCGGCCGCACCCTGTCGGGCCATGTGATGCACAGCGGCTCGCTCAAGGGATTTCGCGCCGGCCAGCGAATGCAAGAGATTTGTGGGGCGGTGCGCTGAATCACATGACAAGGAGAAGGTCATTGGTCGAGTACAGGACAAGGTCATTCTTGTGACGGGCAGTGCGATGGGCATGGGCCAGGTCCACTGCGAGCTGCCTGTCGCGGACATGAACGCCGGGATTGGCGAAACCGTCGCGGCGGGCGTTCGCCAGCGCGGCGGAGTGGGACCGCATGTTCAACGTCAACGTGCGCTACCCCTTTTTCGGCACGCGGACGGGGGTGCCGACGATGAAGCAGGCAGGTGGTGGCTCGATCATCAACATCCTGTCTATCTACGGCCGTTAGGCGCACCCTGTGCCTATGGGGCTTCCAAGGGCGAGGTACGGCTGTTCAGTATGGCCAGCGCGCCCTATCTCGCCCCTTTCAATATTCGTGTCAATTCGGTTCACCTTGGCGCCATCGAGACGCCGATGACCAAGGACTTGTTGAGCGATCCGGCCGATCACAAATCGCTGCTCGGCACCACTCCAATTGGGCGGGCGGTGCAGCATCAGGAAGTGTCGGCGGTGGTGCTGTTCCGGGGCCTCCGATGAGTCGTCCACCGTCATGGGTGCCGAGTTGGTGGTCGATGGTGGCTACGCCGCGGTCTGACCGCGCTTCAAAGGACGAAACAGGATGTCCGTGATTCAAACGCTGGTCGATGTGCAAGGTCCGAGCTTCCGCGACAACCTTGCACACCACGCGGGCCAGATCGCTCTTCTGCGCGCACGCCTGGCCGAGGTGGCCACCGGCGGGCGCGACGCGCACATCCAGCGCCACCGCGAGCGCGGCAAGCTGCTGGTGCGCGAGCGCATCGACTTCATCGTCGATGACGGTAGCGCCTTCCTGGAACTCTCGCCGCTGGCGGCCTGGGATCAGTATGGCAACGAGGTGCCGGGTGCGGGCATCGTCACCGGCGTCGGGATGGTGGCCGGGCGGCCCTGCATGTTCATTGCCAACGATGCCACCGTCAAGGGCGGCTCGTTCTTCCATGAAACCGTTAAAAAACACATACGGGCGCAGGAGATTGCCCAGCGCCTGCGCCTGCCTTGCCTGTACCTGGTGGATTGCGGCGGCGCCTTTTTGCCGGAGCAGGACCGCGTGTTTCCCGACAAGGACCACTTCGGCAACAGCTTCCACCGCCAGTGCCGCATGTCGCAGGCTGGCCTGCCGCAGCTCTCGGCCGTGTTCGGCGGTTGCACCGCGGGCGGCGCCTACATTCCCGCGCTGTCGGACGAAGTGGTGATGGTGCGCGGTAACGCACGCATTCATCTGGGTGGCCCGTCCATCGTCAAGATCGCGATCAACGAAGTGGTAGACGGCGAAACCCTGGGCGGCGCGGAGATGCACAGCCGTGTCTCCGGTGTCAGCGACCACCTGGCCGAGGACGAGCATCAGGCGCTGGCCATGCTGCGTCAGATCGTCGCCAGCCTGCCGCCCGAGCCGCCCATGGTGCCGCCGCTGCCGCCCAGCGCACCACGTTACGACCCGATTGAGCTCGATGGCGTCGTACCGGTCGACCCCAAACAGCCCTACGACGCGCGCGAAATCATTGCGCGGCTGCTCGACGGCAGCGCTTTCCACGAGTTCAAACCGTTGTGGGGAGATACGCTGGTGACCGGCTTTGGCGCGATCCACGGCCAGCCGGTCGCCATCCTCGCCAACAACGGCGCGCTGCTGTCCGAGTCGGCCCTGAAGGGCGCGCATTTCATCGAACTGGCCAACCAGCGCGGAGTACCGCTGCTGTTTTTGCAGAACATCCCCGGCTTCATGGTTGGCACCGAGGCCGAGCGTGGCGGTATTGCCAAGCACAGCGCCAAGATGGTGTATGCCATGGCTTGCGCGCGCGTGCCCAAGCTCACGTTGGTGGTTGGCGGCTCTTATGGCGCCGGCAACTACGGCATGTGCGGCCGCGGCTTTGAGCCCGAATTCCTGTTCGCCTGGCCCAGTGCCAGAGTTGCCACGATGAGCGCCGACATTGCCAGCAACGTGATGGTCGAGCTGGCGCGCTCTAACCTGCGCGGCCCGGCTGATGAGGCGCGGCTGCTGGATATCGAACGCAAGGTACGCGAGCAGTACGCGCGCCAGAGCGATCCCTATTACGCCACCTCCCGGCTGTGGGACGACGGTCTGATCGAACCCTCGGCCTCGCGCGACGTGCTGGGCCTGGCGCTGGCGCTGGCGGCGCGCCGTGCGTTGCCGAGTACGGCAACCCCTGTTTACCGCATGTAAGAGAACCTCTATGAACACCCCCACCTACGAGACCCTGCAACTGGTCGTCGACGCGCGCGGCGTGGCCCGCCTCACGCTCAACCGCCCCGACACTCATAACGCGCTCAACGCCACCCTGATCAGCGAGTTGCGCCGTGCCGTCGATTGGCTGGCCGTAGCGCCGGGCGTGCGCGCGGTGGTGCTCACCGGCACCGGCAAGACCTTTTGCGCCGGTGGTGACCTGGGCTGGATGCAGGACAACATGAAAAAGAGCCGGACCGAGCGCGTGGGCGAAAGCGGCGATCTGGCGCTCATGCTGCGCGCCCTGAACGAGCTGCCTATGCCCGTCATTGGCCGCATCAATGGCCCCGCGTATGGCGGCGGCGTCGGCATGATCTCTGTCTGTGACATCACGATCGCGGTCGATACCGGCATCTACTCGCTGACCGAGGTGCGCCTGGGCCTGCTGCCGGCCAACATCGCGCCCTACGTTGTGGCGCGCATGGGTGAAGCCAACGCCCGGCGCACCTTTCTGACGGCGCGCCGCATGAGCGCGGCAGAGGCGCAGCGCCTGGGCCTGCTCTCAGAAGTGGTGGCGGCCGATCAGCTCGACGCGGCCATTGAACGCGAACTCGCCGACCTGCTGCAGTGCGCGCCCGGCGCGGTGGCGGCCACCAAGAAGCTGGTGGCCTATGTGCAGGCGCACGATCTGCCCACCAACATGATCTACACCGCTGACAAGCTGGCCGACGCCTGGGAAACCGAAGAAGGGCGCGACGGCATTGCAGCCTTTTTTGGCAAGCGGCTGCCGGTGTGGCGGCAGGTCTGAGTGTTGGCATGAAGGCGTGCGACTGATGTTTAACACCCTCCTGATTGCCAATCGCGGGGAGATCGCCTGCCGCATCGCCCGCACCGCGCGCCGCATGGGCTTGCGCACGGTGGCGGTCTATTCCGACGCCGACCGCGAGGCGCTGCACGTGGCCCTGTGCGATACGGCCGTGCGCATCGGAGCGCCGGAGGCCGCGCGCAGCTACCTTGATGCCGCTGCCATCGTGGCCGCGGCGCGTGCCGCCGGTGCGCAGGCCATCCATCCGGGCTACGGCTTTTTGTCGGAAAGCCTGGCCCTGATTGACGCCTGCGAAGCCGTCGGGCTCATTTTTGTGGGCCCCTCGCGCGAAGCGATTCGGCGCATGGGCTCGAAGATCGAATCCAAGCGCATCGCGCTCGGAGCCGGCGTGCCGGTGGTGCCGGGCTACCACGCCGACGACCAGGACTCTGCGGTCTTGCAGGCGGCGGCCGGGGGCATCGGCTACCCGGTGCTGATCAAGGCCTCGGCCGGCGGCGGCGGCAAGGGCATGCGGGTGGTGCGCAGCGCGGCTGACTTCTCGGCCGCGCTGGATACCGTGCGACGCGAAGCGAAGGCTTCGTTCGGCGACGACCGCGTGCTGCTGGAACGCTACCTCGACGAGCCACGCCACCTCGAAGTGCAGTTGCTGGGCGACAAGCACGGGCATCTGGTCCATTTGTTCGAGCGCGAATGTTCGATCCAGCGCAACCACCAGAAAGTGATTGAGGAAGCGCCCGCGCCACACCTGCCTCCCGCCGTGCGCGAGGCCCTGTTTTCGCACGCGCTGACGATCGGGCACGCCATCGGCTACGACAGCACCGGCACCATCGAGTTCATCCACGACAGCCGCAGCGGCGACACCTTCTTCCTGGAAATGAACACCCGGCTGCAGGTCGAGCACCCGGTGACCGAGTTGACGGTCGGTATCGATTTGGTCGAATGGCAGCTGCGGGTGGCCACTGGTGAGCCGCTCGGCTTCGCCCAGCCGGACCTGACGCAGCGCGGCTGCGCGATCGAGGCGCGTGTCTGCGCGGAGAATCCGGCGGCGGGTTTCGCGCCCGAGATCGGCGCCCTGATCGACTACCGCGAGCCGCGCGGCGAGGGCGTTCGGGTCGACAGCGGCATGCGCAACGGCAGTCACGTTACGCCTTATTACGACTCCATGCTGGCCAAGGTAATTGCCCATGCCGACGACCGGCCGACCGCCGCACGGCGGCTCGCCACGGCATTGGACGACACGGTGCTGCTCGGCGTGCACAGCAACCTCGGTTTTCTGGCCGATCTGCTGCGCCATGACCACTTCGCGCAAGTACTCACCACACATTACATCGAACGCGCCTTTCCCACAGGCTGGCAGCCGCGCACGGACGATGGGCTGGCCATCGCGGCTGCCGCCGTGCACGGCGTGCTGATCAAACAGGCGACGGCCGGGCGCTCGGCCTGGCAGTCGCTCGGGGCCTGGCGCGCGGCCGGCGCTGGGAGTGGCACTGGCAGCACACAGGTGCTGCTCGAAGACGAGCAGCGCTGCGTGCATGAAGTCAGCGTCTCGCCGCAGGTTGACAGCTGGCGTGTGTGCGTCGGCGATCGGGAGTTGACCCTGGCGGCGGTATTGGTCGGCGACACCCTGGCGTTGCAGTGCGACGGCCTGACGGTTCGCTTCACGGTGGCGGTGGAGCAGCACGCCAAGCAAGGCGAACGCGTGTGGCTCTCTGGCCTGAGCGGCACGTGGGCCTGGCGCCGGCTCGATCGCTGGCAGCGCGCACTCAAGGGCGCGGCGGGTGCCGATGAGCCGGGCGGCAATCTCCTGCTCGCCCCCATGCCCGGTCTGGTGACGCAGGTGCAGGTCAGTGTAGGCATGAGTGTGAACGCGGGCGACACGCTGGTGCAGATGGAAGCTATGAAGATGGTGCATACGCTGAGCGCGGTAGCGCCGGGACGTGTGGCCGAGCTGCGTTGCCGCGTCGGCGACGCGGTGCGCGGTGGTGATGTGCTGGCGATCATGGAAACAATCGAATCCGAGGAAAAGCAATGAACGAGCCGATTTATTTTGACGAGCAACACCGGCAGTTCCGGGACAACCTGCGCCGCTTTGTCGAGCAGGAAGTAGTGCCGCACGCCGCGCTCTGGGAAGATCAGGGCATGGTGCCGCGCGCGCTGCTGCGCAAGATGGGCGAACTGGGCTATCTGGGCATACGCTACGACGAAAAGTACGGCGGCTCGAAACTCGACACCGTGTACAGCGCCATCCTGGCCGAAGAACTCGGCCGTTCCACTTACGGCGGCTTCGCCGTGACGGTGATGGTGCACACCGACATGGCCTCGCCGCACCTGGCCAACTTTGGCACGCCAGAGCAGCTCGCACGCTACCTGCCGCCCATCATCGGTGGCGAGAAGATCTGCGCTGTGGCGGTCACCGAGCCCGATGCCGGCTCCGACGTGGCCGGCATCCGCACACGCGCGGTGCGCGACGGTGAGCACTGGGTCATCAACGGAAGCAAGATGTTCATCACCAACGGCGTGCATGGCGACGTGTACTTTGTCGCCGCCAAGACCGATCCGAGCGCCAAGGGTTCGCGCGGTATCTCGATCTTCATCGTCGAGAAGGGCACCCCGGGTTTTCGGGTCGGGCGTGCGCTCAACAAGAGCGGCTGGCTGTGCAGCGACACCGCCGAGCTGGTGTTCGAGGACTGCCGCGTGCCGTCCGCCAACCTGCTGGGCGAAGAGAACAAGGGCTTCTACCAGATCATGCGCAACTTCCAGAACGAGCGCATGGTGCTAGGTGCGCAGGTGATGGGCGAGGCCGCACGCGCGATCGAGCTGACGCTGGCCTATGTGCGCGAGCGCAAGGCCTTCGGCGCCACGCTGTGGGACAAGCAGGCGATTCGCCAGCGCATGGCCATGCGGGCAGCGCAGGTGGCGGCGGCCCGCCAGTTGGTTTACCACGCGGCCTGGCTGGACGCGCAGGGGCGCGACTGCGTCAAGGAGGTGTCGATGGTCAAGGCGCTGTGCGGCGAGCTGGTCAACGATGTGGTCTATGACTGCCAGCAGTTCCACGGCGGCTTCGGCTACATGCGCGAGGCCGCGATCGAGCGTATGGTGCGCGACGCACGCGTCCAAGCTATCGGTGGCGGTGCCACCGAGGTCATGCTCGAAGAAGTGGCGAAACGGTTGTGAACATGAGCACCTCTCGAGCTACTTCAGTCATTGACGGGTTGGTCGAGCTGCCTCTGAAGGAGGTCCTGCCCGGCATCCTGATGTTCACGCTGCCGGTGGACTATGGCATCGACCACGTCAACATCTACCTGATTCGCGACAGCGAGGGTTGGTGCCTATTCGACACGGGTGCCGATTGCGAGGCGGCGCGGGCCTTGTGGCTGCGCGCATTGGAAGGCCCGCTGGCGGCTGGCTTGACGCGCATCATCGTCTCGCACCACCACCCCGACCACCTCGGGCTGGCGGTGTGGCTGCACGAGCGCACCGGGGCTCCGATCCTGATGCGCGAGGAGGAGGTGGCGGTGGCGCGGCAGACGCACGTGGTCAGCATCGATGACCGCGCTTACTGTATCGACTTCATGTGCCGCCATGGGGTGGCGCCGGAAGATGCGCATCAGGTGGTGGGCGGGGTGTTGCAAAGCAATATGGCCTGTGCCGTGCCGACTCGCGTCGAGCCGCTCGAAGCCGCCCAGACCTTGCACATCGGCGATCATGCTTTCGACGTGCTGGTGCTTGGTGGACACAGCATTGCCCAAATCTGCTTGTACGAGCCCAAGCTGAAATTGCTGCTCACGGGCGACCAGTTGCTCGAGCGCATCACACCCAACATTGGTGTCTGGCCCTATGGCGAAACCGATCCGCTGCCACGTTACCTGGATAGCCTGCGCACCATTGCGGGACTGGACATCGAGTACGTCTTGCCAGCCCACCACGGCGTCTACCACGCCGGGGTCGAGCGCGCGCATGGACTGGTGGCGCACCACCAGAGGGCACTGCGCAAGTTCTTGGCGCGTCTGGGCGAGGGGGGCATGAATGCCACCGAACTCGGCTACGCCGTTTATGGCGCGCAGAGCGACCCGCTGCATGCTTACCTGGCCATGGGCGAAACCCTGGCGCACCTGCTGTGGCTGCAGCGTGCCGGCCATGTGCGCCATGAAGAAACGCCAGCCGCGACCCGCTGGTATCCGGTGACGGCGGCCAGCGAAGAGCCCACCCTCACCTTGTCTGGAGACATGTCGAGATGACAGAAACACACATCATCAAAGAAGAAGAAATCGCCAAGCGATGGCAAAAGTTCGCCCATGTGTCGCCGTATAACCGCGAACTGGGCTTCCTGCCGCACGCGGTGCACACCGACTGGTGCGTGCTCAAAGTCGAGTACCAGGAAGCACTGGTGGGCGATCCGCAGACCAGGGTTTTGCATGGCGGAGTCATCACTGCGCTGCTCGACGCCGCGCTCGGATTCGCGATTTTCGTCAAGCTGCCGGAGATACGGCCGATGGCCACGCTGGACTTGCGCATCGACTACCTCAAGCCCGCGACGCCCGGGCGGGCGATTCTGGGGGGAGCCGTTTGCTACAAGTTGACTGCAGAACTGGCGTTCGTCCGTGGCGCCGCTTACCACGACACGTTGGACGACCCAATAGCCACCGCAGTCGGCATTTACATGTTTACTTCCGGGCGACCGGTATTGCGCAACGAGGATGTGCCACGATGAAATGGACCGAACAAATTGACCATGCGCGCGCCCAGGGTGACTGGAGCGAAGTGATCCAGGCGGTGCCCTTTGCGCGTTTTCTGGACCTGCGCATTGATGTCAAGGGCGAGGAGTTCACCTGCGTCTTGCCTTTCCAGGAAAAACTGATAGGCAACCCCATGCTGCCGGCTCTGCATGGCGGTGCCACCGGAGGGTTTCTGGAATGCGCCGGATTGTTCTACCTGCTGTGGCACATGGACAGCCGGGACTTGCCCAAGACCATCGATTTCAACATTGATTACCTGCGCTCGGGCCGTCCGCAGGACACCTATGCCAACGTCGTGATGGTCAAGCTGGGCCAGCGTGTGGCGAACCTGCGCATCCAGGCATGGCAATCCAGCCCCGATAAGCCCATCGCCCTTGGCCACGGCAATTTCATGCTGCGAGCCTGAGGGTGCAGAAAGGAAATGTCCATCATGTCTCAATCTACCTACCGTTCCGTGTTCCGCCCTGGCCTGTTTGTTGGTCAAACCGTTATCGTCACCGGTGGTGGCAGTGGCATTGGCCGCTGCACCGCGCACGAACTGGCCAACCTAGGGGCCAGCGTCGCGCTTGTCGGTCGCCGCGTCGAGAAGCTGGAAGCTGTGCAAGCTGAAATCACGCAGGCCGGCGGCCGGGCCAGTATCCACGCTTGCGACATTCGCGACGAGGCGGGCGTCAAGGCCATGATCGCCGACGTGATCGCACAGCACGGCAAGATCGATGGTCTCGTCAACAACGCGGGTGGCCAGTACCCGCAGCCGGTCAAGGACATCAGCCTGAAGGGCTGGGATGCGGTGGTGCGCAGCAACCTCACCGGCGGCTTCCTGGTGGCGCGCGAAGCCTTCAACCAGTCCATGGAGTTCCATGGCGGCGCCATTGTCAACATCATCGCCGACATCTGGGGCGGCATGCCGACCATGGCGCACAGCGGTGCGGCGCGTGCCGGCATGCTGTCGTTCACCGAGACGGCGGCTTGCGAATGGGCCTGCGCCGGCGTGCGTGTCAACGCCGTGGCACCGGGCTGGATTGCCAGCAGCGGCTTTGATACCTACAGCCCCGAGATGCAGGCCGAACTGCGCAGCCTGAAGACCAAGGTGCCGCTGCAACGTTATGGCACCGAGGCCGAGATTTCGGCGGCGATTGTGTTTTTGCTGTGCGAGGCGGCGGCTTTCATCACGGGTTCTTGCATTCGGGTCGATGGTGGCGTGCCCAATGCCCGACCGACCTGGAAATTGCAGGCTCATGATCGATCCAAACCCTTCAATGGCTTTGCGCTGGCCGAACCGCCAAAGTGCCTGAGCGTCAAGGATCAATGACATGGAAGTGACTATGCAAACCCCAATCACCCCTTCGAACGATCCGTCGGCTTATCTCGCGCCCGGCCGCTACGTGGACAGCGATCACTCGGCGGTGATCGCGTTCGCGCACCGGGTGGCCGACCCTGCCATGGCGCCGCGCGAGATCGCAGTCAAGCTCTATTACGCCGTGCGTGACGAGTTTCTCTACGACCCCTACTGCTTTGACACCACGGTCGAGGGTTTGAAGGGCAGTCGCGTGATCGAGGCCGGGCGTGGCTTTTGCGTGCCCAAGGCGGCGCTGCTGGCAGCGGCAGCCCGCGTCCTGGGCGTGCCGGCACGGCTGGGCTATGCCGACGTTCGCAACCACCTGAGCAGCAAGCGCCTGCAAGACATGATGGGCACCGATCTGTTCGTCTTTCACGGTTACACCGAGCTGTGGGTTGACGGGCAGTGGCTCAAGGCCACGCCCGCCTTCAACCGCTCCTTGTGCGAGAAGGCCGGTATCCATCCACTGGAATTCGATGGCCGCGCCGATTCGGTCTTTCATGAATTCGATGTCAGCGGCCGCAGGCACATGGAGTATGTGCACGACCACGGCACTTACGCCGACTTGCCGCGCGATGAACTGCTGGCCTCTTGGCGCGCACATTACAAAACCTTCGCCGACTGGGGACAGACCGCGGACAGCGGGGCCGACTTCGCCCAGGAAGTGGGGCCGTCATCATGACGACGCGCCGGGAATTTCCCGGCTTTGCCGGTGGCTCTCTGGTGGCCGACGTCTATGGCCCAGTCGGCGCGCCCACGGTGTTGCTGCTGCACGGTGGCGGGCAAACCCGCCATGCATGGGGCAAGGCGGCACAGGTGCTGGGCGATGCGGGTTGGTACACCGTGGCGCTGGACTTGCCGGGCCACGGCGACAGCGCCTGGGCCAAGGATGGCGATTACCGCATCGAGACGCTGGCCGACACCATGTGCTGCATCTGGCGCGAACTGGGCACACCGCTGGCGGTGGTCGGTGCCTCGCTGGGTGGCCTCATCAGCATGGCCACCGTGGGCCGCGCCGATGCGCCGCCGATCAACGCGCTGGTGCTGGTGGACATTGCGCCGCGCATGGAAGAAGTCGGTGTCGAGCGCATCGTGCGCTTCATGCGGGCTCGGCCCGATGGTTTTGCGTCACTTGAAGAGGCCGCCCAGCATATCGCCGCCTACCGGGGCCGACCCATGGAAGGACCGGTTGAGGGGCTGAAGAAAAACCTGCGCATGAATGCGCAAGGTCTCTGGAATTGGCATTGGGACCCGCAACTGATGAGCGAGGCCAACCACAACCACCGGCGCGATGCGGACGGCTACGAGCGCGCTTTGCGCGGCCTGCAGGCGCCCACTTTGCTGCTGCGCGGCCAGCGCAGCGACGTCATCAGCGAAGAAGATGCGCGCGCCCTGGTGCAAACCCTGCCGCGGGCGCGTTTTATCGATCTGAAGGGTGCTGGTCACATGATCGCTGGTGATGCCAACGACGCCTTCGCCGCCAGCGTGGCGGCGTTTCTGCACGAAGTGATGCCGTCGACACAGTCCCCGTCGGGTGAAATCTGAACCAGGAGCCTGAAATGAGTTTGCGATCTTTTACGCTGCACGATCTCATCAACCGCAACGCGCGGTTGTACGGATCGAACACCGCTCTGGTGTTCGGCAATCAGCGGATCACGCACGCCCAGTACGCCGGGCGCACAGCGCGCCTGGCAGCCGGTCTGGCGGACGCAGGCGTGGGCCAGGGTGACCGGCTGGCGATACTGGCCCCCAACTGCCTGGAATACGTCGATCTGTTCGGCGCCGCAGCCCAGTTGGGCGCGATCGTGGTGCCGATCAACTGGCGGCTGTCGGCCGAGGAGGTCGCCTATGTCATCGAGGACGTGGCACCGCGGGTGCTGATCGTGGCCGATGAATTCCAGGCCCTGCTGCCGCAGCGCGGTTTGGACGACACGCTGCGCTACACGCTGGGCGCCGCGCCAGCGCCATGGCAACCCGTCAGTGAGCTGTATCGGGAGTGCGATACGCAGGCGGCGGATCTGCCCGGTCTGGCCGACGACAGCGGTTTGCTCATCATCCACACCGCCGCCGTGGGCGGTCGGCCGCGCGGCGCGCTGCTCTCGCACCGCGGCCTGATTGCCGCCAGCCTGCAGACGCAACTGGCCTGGCACCTGACGCCGACGGACGTCAATCTGGGCGTTTTGCCGCTGTTTCACGTGGCCGCCATCGGCTTCATGCTGGCCACGCAGCAGGCGGGCGGGGCGACGCTGCTGTTGACACGTTTCGATCCGCCCAGTCTGGTCAAACATATCGACGAGGACGGGGGCAGCCTGATCGGCACCTTTCCACCGATGCTGGGTGCCCTGCTGGACGCCGCAGCCGCCCAAGGCTCTTCACTGGCCAGGTTGCGCGTGGTGTCGGGGATCGATGTGCCCGAGACCATCGCGCGCTTGCGCACCACCTGTCCCCAGGCGACCTTCTGGAGTGCCTACGGCCAGACCGAGACCTCGGGCTCGGTCAGCCTGGCGCCATTTGACGAGCGCCCCGGCAGCGCCGGGCGTCCCACCGCGCTGAACATGGTCGCGGTGGTGGACGAACTGGACCGCCCGTTGCCCACAGGCGCCACCGGCGAAATTGTGGTGCGGGGGCCGATGGTGTTCCAGGGCTACTGGCGCTGTGAAGCAGACAACGCCTTCACGCTGCGCAACGGCTGGCACCACACGGGCGACATGGGGCGCGTCGATGCCGAGGGCTACCTCTGGTACAGCGGGCGTTCACCGGCCAAGGAGTTGATCAAGCCGGGGGGCGAGAACGTTTATCCGGCTGAAGTCGAGCGGGTCATTATGGAGCACCCGGCGCTGGCGCAGGTGGTGGTCCTCGGTGTGCCGGACGTTCAGTGGGGCGAGGCGGTCAAGGCTGTCTGCGTGCTGAAGGCGGGGTGCACGCTGAGTGCCGAGGAGTTGATCGAGTTTGTGGGCGGTCGCATCGCACGCTACAAAAAACCCAAGCACGTGGTGTTTGTATCGGCACTCCCCTTGGGCGGTGCCGATAGCATTGACCGCGCGGCCGTCAAGGCCGCGCACGGTGGCGCCTGATGGCCATGTCAGCCCGGTGTGCTCAAACCGCCGTTGACGCTGAGCGTCTGGCCGGTGATGGCATCGGACTCCGGTCCGGCCAAGAACGCCGCCGAGTTGGCGATGTTCTGGCAATGCACTGGAAACAGCATGCGCTTGCGCGGGTTCTCGATCATGCCCGCACCATGGCCGTCTTCGAGCGCTGGCGAGCCCGGACCCCAGCGCGGCTCGGCATCCCAGATGTAGCTCATCGCCACCGCGTTGACGCGAATGCCGTCGCGCCCCTGTTCACGTGCCAGCACGCGGCACATTTGCATCATGCCGCCTGTGGCACCGCCAATGAAAGATTCGCCGACCGTGGCCACGCGGCCCGCGGCGGTACCCACCGCGACGATCTTGCCGCGACCGTGCAGTGCCATGACGCGGGCGGCCGCCTGGATCGCATACACGCGGGTGAGCCAGTGGGCGCGGATGTAGTTGTCGAAGCCGCCGTCGCGCATTTCCTTGAAAAGGCGAAAGAACGGCAAGTCGGCACTGGCATCTGCGCCGCTGGCCACCAGGATGTCAAGGCGACCGTGGCGCTCGGCAACTCGATCCACCATGGCATGAACCGCATCGCTATTGGTCAGGTCGGCTTGTTCAAACGTGGCGCTGTAGCCGTTCGCAGCGATCTCGTTGATCACCGCCTGCCCGGCTTCGGGATTGCGGCCGTTGACGACCACGTGCGCGCCGCGCCGCGCCAACTCCAGCGCTATGGCACGACCGATGAAGGCCGTGGCACCGGTGACGAGGGCGATCTGGCCCTGAAGTGGACCGCCAGTCAAGGGTGCTGGGTTCATCCGCTGTTCTCCGGCGCTGGATACATAAAAACCCGACTTTGTCAAAACAGCGGGACAGGCCGATCGAGGGATTGCCCGCAGAGGACCACTTTCATCCATCACCACCCCCCATCCATCACCGGACTTCAAAATGACCAAGCTGACCGACAGTGCCAAGTCGCATCATTTCAAGACGCACCGGCGCACCATCAGCGAAACCGACATCGTCACCTTCGTCAATGTGGTCGGCTTGCATGAACCATTTTTCATCGACATGGAGTACATCCGGGAGAACATGACCGGATCGCATCGCAGCCGCTTTGCGCCCGGCCCGATGGTCATCTCGCTAGGCATGGGGCTGCTGGCGACTTACGTGGCGGGCATCATCAAGGGCACGCTCAAAGGCCACGAAGTCGGCCCGTTCGGCGGTATGACCGGCGTACAGGCGCGCCTGCGCGGTGCGCTGTTTCCGGGCGACACCATTCATGTCGAAGGGGAGGCCCGGTTGCTCCCCACGACCTCGCGCGGCTACACCCTGATGGAGTTGCAACATTTGGTGATCAATCAGCGTGGCGAGACCATTGCCGACTTCACTGAAACCATTACTTTTTTGCCTGCTGCTCCGGCTCCATGAATTTTGAACTTTCGTGAGTCGTTTGCCTGTGGCAGCCCGTCTACGACTCGCGACGTCAAAGGGCCGGATCAACAGTACAGACCGGGTGGACCGGGATATTCAACACTAGGAAACTTCCAACTATGACAAAACGAGAAGCTGTGATCGTCGGCGTTGCCGACCTGCCACTGAAGGACGGCAAGGTCCTTGCGCCCATGTCGGTCCTGCAGGCCCAGGCGCTGGTCGCCCGCGACGCCTTGAAGGACGCCGGCATCGCCATGCACGAAGTCGATGGGTTGCTGACCGCCGGTATGTGGGGGGTGCCCGGTCCGGGCCAGTTGCCGACCGTGACGCTGTCGGAGTACCTGGGGATTACGCCGCGCTTCGTCGACGGCACCAACATCGGCGGCTCGGCCTTCGAGGCGCATGTGGCGCATGCCGCCACCGCCATCGAGGCTGGCCGCTGCGAGGTGGCGCTGATCACTTACGGTAGCCTGCAGAAGAGCGAGATGAGCCGCAACCTCGCCGGGCGCCCGGCGGTGCTGACCATGCAGTACGAGACGCCTTGGGGCATGCCCACGCCGGTGGGCGGCTATGCGATGGCGGCCAAGCGCCACATGCACGAATATGGCACCACCTCCGAGAACCTGGCCGAGATCGCGGTGGCCACGCGCAAGTGGGCGGCGATCAATCCCGCGGCCACCATGCGCGAGCCGCTGTCGATCGAGGATGTGCTCCAGAGCACGATGATCTCCGACCCGCTGCACCTGCTCGATATCTGTCTGGTCACCGACGGTGGTGGCGCGTTGGTCATGACCACCGCCGAGCACGCCAAGGCGCTCGGTCACAAGCCGGTGTTCGTGCGCGGTTACGGCGAATCACACACCCACTGGACCATCGCCGCCATGCCCGACCTAGCGCGCCTGACGGCCGCCGAAGTGGCCGGTCGGGACGCCTTTGCCATGGCGGGCATCCGGCATGACGCCATTGACGTGGTTGAGGTCTATGACTCGTTCACCATCACCGTGCTGCTGACGCTCGAAGCGCTGGGCTTTTGCAAGCGTGGCGAGGGTGGAGCCTTTGTCGCCAACCAGCGCACCGCGCCGGGCGGTGTATTCCCGCTTAACACCAACGGCGGCGGTCTGTCTTACGCACACCCCGGCATGTACGGCATCTTCCTGCTGATCGAGGCGGTGCGCCAGTTGCGCGGTGAATGCGGCCCGCGCCAGATCCAGGACGCCGTGACCGCGCTGGTCCACGGCACCGGCGGCACGCTCTCCAGCGGTGCCACTTGCATTCTCTCCACCCGGTGAACACCATGTACGACAAACCCCTGCCCGTCATCGATGGCGAGAGCCGCTCCTATTGGGACGCCCTGAAACAACATCGCCTGACACTCAAGCGCTGCCATGACTGTGGCAAGCACCATTTCTATCCGCGCGTCCTGTGCCCGCACTGCCATTCCGACGCCGTCGAATGGGTCGATGCGCGCGGCACCGGCACCATTTACAGCTACACCATCGCGCGCCGGCCGGCCGGTCCGGCCTTCAAGGCCGACACCCCCTACGTGGTGGCGGTGATCGACCTCGACGAGGGCGCGCGCATGATGACCAACATCGTCACCGACGATGTGGAGGCGGTGCGCATCGGCCAGCGTGTGACGGTGCAGTACGACGACGTGACCGACGAGGTCACGCTGCCGAAGTTCCGGCTGTTGTAGCGCCGAGGTTTCCCATATGGACTTCACCATCGATCCCGATACCGTGGCGATTGCCGAGGCAGTGCTGCGCTTCGTGGAGCGCGAAGTGCTGCCACTGCAGCAGCGCCACCACGATCTGCTGGGCAGCGAACGCACTTTGTTCGACGCCAGCGGCCGTTATGTGCCCGAGGCGCTGGCGCTGCGCCAGCAGGTGCGCAAGCGCTCCGCGGAACTGGGCTTCTACACCTTGTTCGGCGACGAAAAACTGGGTGGTGGCGGGCAGGGCGCGCAGGTCATGGCCCATGTGCAGGAGAGCCTCAACCACTGCGTGGGTCCGGCCCAGCCGCTGGTGCAGACGGTGGTGCTGCCCTCGCCCTTCACCAACGGTCTGTCGCCTGTGCTGCGGCATCTGAAGCCGGACATCTTCGCGCAGTACCGCGACGACATCGCCAGCGGCGACAAGACCCTGTGTTTTGGTCTGAGCGAGCCCGATGCGGGCTCCGATGTATTCGGCATGCAAACCCGCGCCGTGCGCGACGGTGACGAATGGGTGCTCACCGGCACCAAGCAGTGGATAACCAACTCGCCCTACGCCGATTACGCCATGGTGTTCGCGCTGACCGACCCCGAAGCCGCAGCGCGCCACAAGGGTGGTGTCACCGGTTTCTTCGTCGACACGCGCGCGTCAGGTTTTTCAGTGCCGCGCATCATCAACACCATGGGTCACCTAGGCGGCGACACCGGCGTCATCGTGCTCGACGGCGTGCGTGTGCGCGACGACCACCGGCTCGGCGACGTCGGGCACGGCTTGGCGGTGGCCATGGACGGCGTCAACGCCGGGCGCATGGGCATGGCTGCATCCTGCCTGGGCTTGGCCCGCTGGGCGCTGGACCAGGCGGTGGACTACGCCAAGGTGCGAAAAACCTTTGGCGTGCCCATTGCCGAGCACCAGGCCATCCAGCTCATGCTGGCCGACAGCGCGATGGACATCTACGCTGCCAAGACCATGATTCAGAACTGTGCCTGGCGCCTGGACAGCGGCCGCTCAGCCAACGCACAGGTCAGTATGGTCAAGGCATTTTCGACCGAGATGCTGGGGCGCGTGATGGACCGCAGCATCCAGATCCACGGCGGCATGGGCCTGACCAACGAACTGCGCCTGGAAGAGGGCTACCGCTTCGCCCGCGTGATGCGTATACCCGACGGTACGGGCGAAATCCAGCGCCGCACCGTCGCGCGCCAACTGCTGACTGGACAGGCCGACCTGTAGGCTGTGTGGATCCTCTGCAATGCCCAACCCGGAGGCAGATTGACATGATGAAAAAGAACGAAATGAAGGAACACGAACTGTTTGCGGGAGGCCATCGGCTGGCCGCCACCACCTGGGGTGATGTGGGCAACGGGCAGCCGACCATCGTGATGATGCATGGCGGTCTGGACTGCATCACCACCTGGAAAGACCTGCCTCAGGTGTTGGCCGAAGCCAGCGGCTGGCCGGTGCTGGCCTATGACCGGTATGGTTATGGGCGATCCGAGAGTCTGGTGGGTGGGCGCGAGCCCAGCTACCGGCGTGAAGAGGCTGGGCCGGTGCTTGGCGAGGTGTTGCGCCACTTTGGAATCCACAAGGCGTTGATGTTCGGCCACAGTGATGGAGGAGCCATGTCGGTGCTGGCTGCGGCGGCGCATCCTGAGCTGGTATGCGGCGTTTTTGCCTGCTCGCCAACCATGGCTGTGGATCAGTTCATGGTGGACGCCATGGCCGTCGCGCGGCGCGCGTTTGAGCAAGACGGCTTGCGCGAAAAACTTCGTCGCCACCATGGCGACAACACCGACACCATGTTCTGGGGCTGGTACGAGCCCTGGGCCAGCCCGCAGGCACTTCAATGGGACATGAGCGTCGAGCTTGCCGCAGTGCGTTGTCCGGTCTCCGTGTTGTTCGGCAATGACGATGAATATGGCTGGCGGCCCAGCGCGATTGCATTGTTTCGCCACGGTCTGATGCCGCTTGAAGTGACGGCGCTGCCTGGAGTTGGTCACCATCCGCAGCAGCTGGCCCGTGGGGAGACCAGGAGCATGTTGCAGCGCTTGTTTTGCCGCATTGGGCGCAGCCCTTCCGCGGAGAGCAAAAACGCCGACCAATGAGGGGTATTGCACGTCTCTTTTTTTTCCGCACGCCAGCCTGCCCGCACCAATAAACGCTGTTAGTGTCGATCAGCGCACGCTTGGCGAGCCAGCATGCCTGCCAGCGGCGAGAGGTCGGTCAGTTCGTCGAGCCGTGCCACCAGGTCTATCAGCTCGTCGCACTCGTCAGGTATGAGCACAGACTTGACCAGCAGGCGAAACTTTTCCTCCAGGCGCTGCTGCTGCTCCAGCAGGTCGCTGGCTGGGCGCCCACTGTCGTAGCGTTGGCGCAGCACTGTGCCGCTCTGAGTCTCGATCACCACCTCGCTGAGGGTGAGGTCCGGGCATTGAGGTGCGAGCAAAACCTGCACCCGATCACGCAGCGCCACCACCTCGGGCGCGTATACGGCTTCGTCACTGAACGCGTCCAATCCGGCGGTGTCGACCCCGGCCAGCGCCATCGCTACCGTGTGACGGAGACTGAACTTGGCCTCCAGCCCGGTGCGCGGCTCCGCGATGTTGCATACACCCTCGCAGGCGGAACTGGCACGCACCGTCACGCGGCACACGTCATCAACCCGCAGTGCGTGTTGCAGGCGCAAGTGGCTCGCGGACTCAATGGCGGCATGTGTGCCATAACAGGCGGCGTGGAACTTGAACAGGTTGTGGCGCAGATGCCAGCCGCCGTTCGGCGTGGCCACCGCAGCTCCCAGCGACGCGGTACCACCGTGCGTGGCGATGAGGCCTTGCGGACATTCAATCGCATCGGCACGGCTGGTGAAGCCGCGTGCGGCCAACTGGGCCGCCTGCAGGCCGTCGGCACTGGCCCGCCCGGCATGCAAGGGTTTGCACATGGTGCCGAACATCGATTTCAGCCCAGCCGCCATGGTGCTGGCGATGCCCAGCGCGGTCGCGGTGTCGTCGGCATCGAGTTGCAGCAAGCGTGCGCAGGCGGCGGCCGCACCGAGCGTGCCTAGCGTGGCTGTGGTGTGGAAGCCGTTGGAATACTGTGCGTCGCCGCACACCAACCCCAACTGGCACATGGTTTCGTAGCCGGCGGCGAAGGCCGTCATGAAGTCGCGTCCGCTGGCGCCGCGCGATTCGGCCAGGGCGAGCAAGGCCGGGATCAGGACCACCGAGGGGTGGCCGGTGCAGGCCATGTTGACGTCGTCATAGTCGAGTGCGTGCGAGGCCGAGCCATTGATCAATGCCGCCTGCCGGCTGGAGGTCGTCATGGCGTGCCCGACGACGGTGGCCTGGGCATGCCCACCCTGTTCACGGGCTTCTTCGGCCAGCATGTGAACCAGTGGCTCGCACGCGCCAGCCAGCGTCACCCCGATCCAGTCGAGCAGGCATTGCCGGACCCGCAGGCGCACGTCCTCCGGGAGATCGGTGTAGCACAGGTCAGCGCAGCGCGCGGCCAGTTCCCGCGTGATGTCAGCGATTTGGATAGCGGACGACGGTGCGGGTTTTCTGGTTGTGGTCATGCTCATTTCAGTGCCCCTTCCAGACCGGTTTGCGCTTTTCCCGGAAAGATTGCGGGCCTTCCAGGGCATCTTCACTGAGGTAGACGGCATCAAACGCTCGGTTGGAGGCGCGCAGCGCGGCGGTGCGGCCCATCTCGGTGGACAGGCGCACCATTTCTTTGGCCGCGCGCACCGTCAGTGGCGCATTGGCCATGAGCCGGGTCGCCAGCTCTTTGGCCCCTTGCAATGCTTGCCCCTTGGGCATCAGGCGGTTGATGTAGCCGAGTTCGTAGGCGCGCTGCGCTGTCAGCGGGTCGCCGGTCATCGCGACTTCCATCAGAATGCGCTGCGGCAGCATGTGGATGACCGGCGAGGCCCACGGCATGCCGCGCCCGACCTTGGCCTCCGTGATGGCGAATTTGGCGGTTTGGTCGGCCACGCACAGGTCGCACATCTGCGAGAGCAGCCAACCGCCTGCATAGGCATAGCCCTGCACGGCAGCGATGACGGGCTTGGTGACCTCGATGTTGTCGCCGAGCACGGCGATGAAGCCCGCTGGCGGGATGCGCAGTTGAGTGTCTGCGGCTTCCACCAGGTCCATGCCGGCGCAGAAATTGTCACCGGCGCCGGTGAGGATGGCCACCTGCGCCTGCCCGTCAGCTTCGAAGCGGCGCCAGACCTCAAAAAAGCCTTCGCGCACGGCGCGATTCAGCGCATTGCGGCGCTCGGGCCGGTTGATGGTGATGACGGCAATGCCGTCGTTCACTTCGTAGAGCAGTTCATTGTTCATGGGGGTGTCTCCTTTTGACGTTTGTGTCTGTTACCGCGAGCGGCGGGTCTGGGGCATTGGTCTGGCTTGATTCGTTGCCACCTCACGCGATTCCGGTCCCGCACGGTAGCCGAGTGCCCCCGAGATGCTTGCGGCGAGTTCCATCACCAGGTGCTGCAGCGCATCGGCGACGGCGCGACCGCGCTCGATCGGCGCGGCGATGATCAGCGCTGCGTTCACGCGCCCGTCAGGTTCGAAGATCGGGGCCGAAAAGCCGGCAACGTCAGGTGTCACTTCTCCGAATGTGACCGCCACCCCTCTCACCCGGGCTTCCTCGATGATCCGCGCCAGTTGCGCCGGGTCGGTGACCGAGTGCTCGGTCATGGCCCGCAGATCGGCCCGGCGCAGGTAGTCACGCCGCCATGCCTCTTCCTGGAACGCGAGCAGCACGCGCCCGGCGGACGAGGCAAACAGCGGCCGTGTCGTGCCGACTGGCACGGCGTATCGAATCGTCCGGGTGCTCTCGAAGATCGGGTTGTAGACGAGCCGATCGGCGGTGCGGTCGATTCTGGCGATCAGGGCGGTCTCGCCGGATCGCGCCACTGCCTCCCGCAGGAAGGGCAGGGCCACAACGTCGAGCGAGCGGGCCGACACCAGAGATGCCCCTAGTGAGAACGCCTCGGGGCCCAGTTCATACAGGTCATTGCTGCGCTGCAGGTAGCCATGCGCCGTGAGGCCGCGCAACAGCGAGAGTACGCTGGTTTTTGGTGCATTCAACGCCAAGCACAACGGGGTCAGGGCCAAGCCAGCAGGGCGGTCGGCCAGTATCCGCAGCAGCCGCAGCACGCGGGTCACGGCCAAGGGAGAAGCCTCCGCGCGGGTATTGATGCCTGTGCATTCGCGCAAGCTGGCCGTGGGCATGTTCATAGAATCGAAGCCTCCTTGTGTTCTGATATGGGAACATTTGTTTGGTAATCAGAATATCGTTAGGATGGACGGTCGTCAATCCGGTTTTTCCTCAGCACTCGGCGCTGAGGCAGCCTGGCATCGAGAAATCAGAGGAGACACAGATGACAAGCCAACACAAGCAGGCAGCACCCGCCGGGCCACTCGAGGGCGTGCGGGTGATCGACCTCAGCGCGGTGCTGATGGGGCCCTACGCCACCCAGATCTTTGGCGACCATGGCGCGGACGTGATCAAGATTGAATCCCCTGAGGGCGACTCGACACGCTGGATCGGCCCCGGACGCCATCCCGGCATGGGTCCGCTGTTCCTGCACCTGAACCGCAACAAGCGCAGCGTGGCGCTTGACCTCAAATCGCCGGAGGGCGCGGCTGCGATGCGGCGCCTGATCGAAGGCGCCGATGTCTTCGTGCACAACCTCCGCCCGGCCTCCATCGCCCGGCTCGGGCTGGACTACGAGAGCATCTCGATGATCAATCCACGCATCATCTGGTGCGGCGTGTACGGTTACGGCGAGGACGGTCCCTACGCCGGCCGCCCGGCCTATGACGACCTGATCCAGGGCGCGGTCGGCATCGCCGCCTTACAGCAGCAAAGCGGGGCGAGCGAGCCGCGCTACGTGCCGCTGACGATTGCCGACCGCATGGTCGGCCTGCATGCAGCGCACAGCGTGGCCATGGCGCTGTACGGGCGCGAGCGCAACGGACGCGGCTGCCGTATCGATGTGCCGATGTTCGAAACCATGGCCAGCGTGGTGCTTTCGGACCACCTATATGGGCGCACCTTCGAGCCGCCCAGTGGTGACGCTGGCTACGTGCGGCTGTTGTCGCCCGGGCGCCGGCCATACGAAACCAGCGACGGCTACATCTGCGCGCTGGTATACAACGACGGCCACTGGCAGCGTTTTCTGCATGCCATCGAGCGCGACGATTTGCGGGTCGATCCGCGCTTCGCCGACTTGGCCAGCCGCACCCGCCACATTGACGAGGTGTACGGCTTTCTGGGCCAGACGCTATGCGTGCAAAGCACCGCGCACTGGTTGGAGCTGTTCGAAGACATCGACGTGCCGGCGGTGCCTCTGAACACCGTCGAATCACTGTTGGATGACCCACACTTGGCGGCGGTGGGCTTCTTCCGTCAGGTCGAGCACCCGAGCGAAGGAGCGATGCGTACCTTTGGCGCGCCAGCGCGCTGGGTGGGTTACGACGTCAGCAAGCTGGCGCCCGCGCCGCGATTGGGGGAGCACACCGAATCGGTGCTGCGCGAATGCGGCTTTGATGCAGTTGCGCTGGCGTCCTTGCTGGTCGGTGGCGCAGCGGTTCCACTCCTCGCCGATGCGGAGGTGTCAGAATGAGGCTTCCGGCATCAAACGCGACTCGACTGGTCAGCGCGTTGGGCCCCAATTCCGTGGATGGGCAAATGCATGGATAGCGTTGATGAAGCGGGCTGGAAGATGTTTTTTTGACCATTGATGACCCTGCCCGTATCGCGTTCATCGACATCCACCCCGACCAGAAGGCGCTCAACGCGGTGCAGTTCTCGTGCAACGCCCACGCCTACTACGCCAGTCTGGGTGTGCGCATCTAGCTCCCGCTCATCGACAACGGAGCGGCCTTCCGCTTAAGAGACTTCGCACAGGCCTGCCAAGATTTGGGTATTTGTGACCGATTCCCAGCTCGTGGCGGTCCCAAACCAGCGGCAAGGTCGAGCGCTTCATCCAGTCGGATCTGAGCGAATGGGCCTATGGCTTCGCTTACCAGAACTCCAGCGAGCACACCGCTGCGTCGGACCATTGGAATCACCACCACAACTGGCACCTTGGAGTTGGAGTTGACCCGATTTCGTGACCTGCTCGGCGGTGTGTTCAAACCGGCCAAGCGCGCAACCTATCCAAACAACACCGGTCTTAGAGATCCAGTACCAACAAATTGGAACGACAACCCGACACACAGATCATCATCGACTTGTTGGCTGCTCGCTCTTGCTGTGTCAGGATGCTGTCCCGGTGATCCACCTCGCCAGCCAGAACTTTGGTTTCGCAGGCACCGCAGATCCCCTCCTTGCAGCTGTAGCTAGGAATGATGCCCGCATCCATCATGGCGTCGAGAATGGTCGAACCAGCCGGCACTTGAATGATCCTCTGACTTCGGCGCAGTTCTACGGTGCAGCCATTGGCGTTGAAGGGCGGCGTCCCCACAGGTTCCACGGCGGCGAACCGTTCCAGATGCACGTGGGTGTATCCCAGACCGTCGCACGCCTTCTGGAACGCGTCCAGCATGGGGCCGGGGCCGCAGCCATAGAAATGGGTATCGGCCGGATACGCTGCCAGCAGTGTTGGCAGGTCGGGAGACGCACCGACTTCGTCATCGAAGTGGTACCGCACTTTGAGCTGGCCTGACTCCATCGATTCCAGCACTTGCAAGAACGCAGCATCCCGGCGGGAACGAGCGAAATAGAGCAGCTCGGCAGATCGACCCAGCGAAGCCAGTCGATTGAGCATGCACAGCATAGGTGTGATGCCGATGCCACCTGCAACCAGCACGGACTGCTGAGCACGTTCTTCCATCGGAAAATTGTTGCGAGGCACCGAGATGTCCAGAACATCGCCCACGCGAACCTTCTCGTGGACATACTTCGACCCCCCACGGCTCTGACGATCCTTGAGAACGCCCACCACGTAGCGTTGCTTATCGGTGATCGGGTTCATCAGCGAGTAGCTGCGAACCAAGCCGTTTCCCAGATGAAGGTCGATATGTGAGCCAGCGGCATGAGGTGGGAAGACAGTGTCTGGTGTGGCTGGCCTAAATTCGACACTAACAACGCCGGGGGCTTCAAGCCTCATGTTGTAGACAAGTGCAGAAAGCTTGGATGTTGACATTGCGGAGTTGTAGACAAGAACCTTGGGGAACATGTCCCCAATAGCTACATGATGTGCAAGCCACCGTCGACCATCAGCGTGGTACCGGTGATGAAGGAGGCCTCGCTGGACGCTAGCCACACGATGGGCCAGGCAATCTCTTCCGGCGAGGCCCAGCGCCCGATCAGCGAAGTATCCTTGCGCTCGGTCCTGAGCTGCTCGACGCTCTTGCCCGAGCCCTGCGCGCGGCCGACGTGAAAATCCGTCAGCGTGGAACCGGGGCACACCGCGTTGGCGCGCACGCCGTGCGACGACTCCTCAAACGCGAGGCTGCGCGTGTAGGCCAGTTGCGCGGCCTTGGTCGCGTCGTACAGCGCCATGCCCTTGCGGCCGGTGACCGCGTAACACGACGAGACGTTGACGATGCTGCCCGCGCCCGATTGCCGCAGCGCCGGCAAGGCCGCGGCGCAGTAGTTGGACATGCCCACCAGGTTCACGCCCACCATGGCCTGCCACTCGGCGGGCGTGGCGTCGGCGGCGGCCGAGTAGTTGCGCATGGCGGCGTTGTTTACCAGGATGTCCAGGCCACCGAGCTGCGCGTTGCATTGCTGCACGGCGGCGCGCGCGGCGACCTCGTCGGCCACGTTGGCCGCCACGCACAGCACGCGCGCGCCGGGCAGGGCCTGCACGATGGCTTGGCGGGTGCGCTCCAGCGCCTGGGCGTCGGCATCCACCAGCAGCACGGCCGCGCCTTCGCGACAGAACAGCGTGGCCGCCGCGGCGCCAATGCCGGCACCGCCGCCCGTGATCAGCGCGGTCTTCTCAGCGAGTCGGGGTGCGCTCATGTCGGCTCACTCCGCCTTGGCGCCGGTGTCCTTGATGACCTTGCCCCAGCGCACGATCTCGGTGCCGATCCAGTCGCTGAACTGCTTGGGCGAGCTCGCGACGATTTCGAACTCCATCTCGTGCAGGCGCTTCTGGATGTCGGGCGAGTTGAGAATGCGCACCATCTCCTCGTGGTAGCGGTTGATGATGGCCGGCGGCGTGCCGGCCGGCGCGAGCAGACCGATCCACGAGGTGGCCTCGAAGTCCTTCAGCCCCGACTCGCTGAGAGTCGGGATGTCCGGTGTACTCGGAAAACGTTTCGGGCCGGTGGAGGCCAGCAGCTTGAGACGCCCCTCCTTCACGAAGCCCTGCACGTTGCCGGGCACGAAGAAGCCGGCCTGGATGTTGCCCGCGATCAGATCGGCCACGGCTGGCCCGGCGCCGCGGTAGGGAATGTGCGTCATGCGGAAGTTCGCCCCCGACTTCATCATTTCCATGGTGAGGTGCGAGGCGCTGCCCATGGCCACCGAGCCGTAGGCATACTTGGTCGGGTTGGCCCTGGCCTTGGCGATGAAGTCCTTCACATCGGTGATGCCGGTGGCCGGGTTCACCACCAGGTATTGCGGCGACTTCACCGCCAGCGTGATGGGCGCGAGATCCTTGGTAGGGTCGTACGGCATCTTGTCGAACAGGGTGACGTTGATCGCCAGCGGCCCGTTGTAGCCGATCAGCAGGGTGTGGCCGTCCGGCGCGGCGCGGCTCACCTCGTATGCACCGATGTTGCCCCCCGCACCAGGTTTGTTCTCGACCACAAATGGCTGGCCGAGCGCCTCCTGCAGCTTCGGCCCGATCAGGCGAGCGAGCACGTCGTTGGTGCTGCCGACGATGGGCACGATGATGCGCACCGGCTTGCTGGGCTTCCAGTCGGACGCGCCTTGCGCCCAGGCGGCAGTGGCCGCGCAGGCCGCGAGCGCGACAGCCGCCGCGAGTTTCAGGTGGGTTTTCATAGGTGTCTCCGGTGCTGTCTGTCGTGGGGTGGAAAAGTGAAGTCGCTCAAAGGCTGAAGACCGGTTTTTTCGTCGCGTCGGCGAGCTGCTCGCGTGCCCACGCAACGGGGTCCTGTTCCTTGGGCAGCAGCACTCCGGCGGGGCGCACGTGCTGTGCGCTTGGGTCCAGCGCGGGCGGGGTCTGGCCATCTGCCAAGCCGAGCGCGGCCTCATGCAACATGCGGCGCGCCATCACGATAGCCTTGTCAGTGGGCAGTAGCTTTTCGGCCTCGTGATTCTGGATCGTGCCCATGCTTTCCTGCAGCGAATAGTCCTGCGCGGAGAAGCCGAACACGCCGCTGTAAGAGCGGTCTTCGCGTTGCGCCACGCGGTCCATGCAGTAGTCGTTGTCGCGGTTTTGCTTGGGGATGAAGCTGCCGGGCGCTTCGTATTCGACATGAATGCCCTTACCTTCTTCCATCGCGGTGCGTTCTTCGTCGGTGAGGGGATGGGCAGGCTGCCAGTTGATGCTCCAAGCCCAGCAGCTATGGTCGTCGATCGGCACCCACACATGCCCGCCCAGCGCATGCTCGCCAAACGGCGCGATCAGCGTGAACCAGGGGAACAGCCACTGCGTGATGCGCCAGTAATACGAATCGGGTTCGCCGTTGCGGCGGCCGAACAGACTCAGGCCGAAGGGCGTCTGCTCGATCTCGAACTTCACGTTGCCGTCGGCCTTGATGTAGTCCAGCGCCTTCACTCCCTGGTGCATCGGGTCGGTATCCACCTCGTAGCGGTGCACGTAAGAGACGTGTGCGGTGTCGATGCCGCCTTCCATGGCCTGCAGCCAGTTGCTGTACTGCAGGCGCTTGGAGACATACACATGTTCGGGCGGCAGCGTGCACCACTCCAGCTCGGGCGGTGCGGGCTGCTGATCGGCCGGGCCCATGTAGGTCCACACGATGCCACCGCGCTCCACGCAAGGGTAGCCCTTTATGTGCATGCGCGCGCAAGCCTGAGGCGCGGACGGCACGTCCACACATTGCCCCATGCCGTCGAACTTCACGCCGTGGTAGGCGCAGCGGATGCCGTTGTGCTCGTTGCGGCCGAAGTACAGCGACACGCCTCGGTGCGAGCAGAATTCGCCGATCAGGCAAGCCTTGCCATCGCTATTGCGAAAGGCGAGCAGCTTCTCGCCCAGCAGTTGCACGCGCACCTGCGGCCCGTCGGCTTCGGGGATTTCGCTCGATGCCAGTGCCGGCACCCAGTAGCGGCGCATCAGGTTGCCCATGCGCGTGCCGGGACCGACGCGGGTGAGCGCTTCAGACATTTCCTTGTTCATAGACAGGTCTCCAAAATTGATCGGCATGTCCACTGCATGACATTACAGTCCATTTTACGGACCGATTGAGCTCTGTCAAGTTTTGAATAGTCAGTCCATCAAGTGGACTGGTGGGCGGGTACCATGATAGAAGTGCAACCTTGGGTGGAGTTATGGGACCAACTGAAAAACCGGGCGAGAGTGTCCGGGCCGTGGACAGAGCGCTGGAAATCCTCATGGCGTTCACGGCAACCGACCACCAACTGACAGCGGGTGAGCTGCTCAAGCGGGTAGACCTGAGCCGTCCAACCCTGTACAGGCTGTTGCGCACGCTGGAACACAGCGGGTTCATCGTGTCGTCCGGTGATCCTCAGCGCTTCGAATTAGGTCCCTCGGTGGCGCACCTTGCACACGTGTGGAGCTCCAGTCTTGACATAGCGACCCTGGCGCAACCGATGCTGCGCCGCTTGTGGGACCAGACGGGCGAGACTGTTGCCTTGCTTGTTCACCAGGGCAACAGTCGAATCTGTGTGGCCGAATTGCCCAGCGCACAGCCGCTCAGTTTCAAACGCGGCTTGGGCTATCGGGAAGACGTGACGTTGGGCGCTAGCGGGCGTGCCATCCTTGCCCATGTTCCCACACCCGAAAGCTATCTGAACAAGAGCGGAGAAACCGTCAATGTATCGGCCTATCTCGACAGGCTGCAGCAGATCCGGGAACAGGGGTATGCGATAAGCCGGGACGAATTGATCCAGGGCGCGGTGGCGGTTGCTGTGCCGTTTTTTCTGGGGAACGACAAAGTCATGGGGTCTTTGGCCGTTTTCGGTCCTGGTGTGCGCGTGGACCAAGCGCGTGTCAGCGTATTTGTTACGCTCCTCAAGGAAGAAGCACGGAAACTCTCGCAAGCACTTGGGCAGCGCTAGCTAGCTTCAAGGGGCCGGCCGGGGCGACACTGATTCTCATACACCCAAGTGCTGCTCCAGCAGTTCGGGCTTCGACAGGAGCTCTTCGGAACTGCCTTCAAAAACCACCTCGCCCTTGACCAGGATCACGTTGCGGTCGGTGATCTGGGTGACGTGTTTCCAGTTCTTGTCCACGATGATGCTGCTGATGCCGCTTTCGCGGATCAGGCCACAGATGCGCCAGATCTCGCGCGCAATCAGAGGCGCCAGGCCTTCCGTGGCTTCGTCGAGGATCAGCAGGTCGGGGTTGGTCATGAGCGCCCGGCCAATGGTGAGCATTTGCTGTTCGCCGCCGCTGAGTTGTTGCCCGCCGTGGTTGAGGCGTTCGGCCAGGCGCGGAAAGGTTTCGAGCACCCTGTCATAGGTCCAGTCGCGTTGACCCTTGGTGCCGGCACGCGCCGACATCACCAGGTTTTCCCTCACGCTCAGGTT
This sequence comes from Hydrogenophaga sp. RAC07, assembly GCF_001713375.1. Classification (NCBI taxonomy): domain Bacteria; kingdom Pseudomonadati; phylum Pseudomonadota; class Betaproteobacteria; order Burkholderiales; family Comamonadaceae; genus Hydrogenophaga; species Hydrogenophaga sp. RAC07. The sequence continues at coordinate 2,860,768 of NZ_CP016449.1, read as the reverse complement.
GCCGAAGATGCCACGGCCCTCGGGCACGTAGGCCAGGCCCATGCGGGCGATCTCGAACGTGGGTGCGCCGGTCATGTCGCGGCCTTTCACATGCACCTGGCCGCCACTGGGCTTGACGATGCCCATGATGGATTTGAGCAGCGTGGACTTGCCCATGCCGTTGCGGCCCATCAAGCCAATGGTCTGGCCCTGGCCGACGGTGAAGTCAATGCCGCGCAGGATGTGGCTGGCGCCGTAGTGGGTGTTGAGACCCTTGGCCTCAACCAAGGCGTTCGTCAATGCGCTCATCAATGCTCCTCACCCAGGTAGGCTGCCTGCACGCCGGCATCGCCGCGCACGTCGGCCGGCGTCCCGCTGGCGATCACCTGGCCGTTCACCATCACGGTGAGCTGGTCGGCCAGGGTGAAGACCGCGTCCATGTCGTGTTCGACCAGCATGATGGCGTGGTCCTTTTTCAAGCGCAGCAGCAGCGCCACCATGCTCTCGGCCTCGGCCTGGCCCATGCCGGCCAGGGGTTCGTCGAGCAGCAGCACGGTGGGCTCGGTCGCCAGCGTCATGGCGATCTCCAACTGGCGCTGCTCGCCGTGGCTGGTGGTGCCGGCCACCACGCTGGCGCGATTTGACAGACCGGCGAGTTCGACCGCGCGCTCGCAGCGCTCGTTGACCGCGCCCATGGCGCTGGCCGAGGACACCCAGCGCAGCGGGTTCCACGGCACATGCCGTTCGCGCGATTGGGCCGCCAGTCGCACGTTGTCCCACACGGTGAAGGGCAGGAAGATGTTGGTCTTCTGGTAGCTGCGGCCCAGACCCAGGCGCGAGATCTTTTCGGGGCTTTTGCCCGCCGTCTCGACCCCGTTGAGCGTGATGCGGCCCGAGGTGGGAGGCAGGTCGCCCGAGAGCAGGTTGGTCAGTGTCGACTTGCCTGCGCCGTTGGGGCCGATGACGGCGTGGATGCGGTCGCGGTGCAGGTCCACCGACACATCATTGACGGCGGCCAGACCCCCGAAGCGCTTGGTCAGGTTGCGGGCGGAGAGCAGCAGTTCGTTCATGGGCGCTCCTTCGGGCTGGCGAAGCGCTGCACCAGACCCAGCAAGCCGCGCGGCGCCAGCACCACCACCAGCACGATGAACGTGCCCATGAGCAGCTGCCAGTGTTTGGTGAGGTCCTTGAAGAAGTGCATCACGTACTCGAACGCGAAGGCCCCCACGATGGCGCCAGCGAAATTGCCCATGCCCCCGAGGATGACCATCATGATGGCGTGTGCACTCATGTGGAAACCCATCAACTCGGGGTTCACATAACCGGTCTGCGCGGCCCACAGGAAGCCCGCCACGCCGGCCAGCGCCCCTGCTAGCGTGAAGGCCGTGAGTTTGTAGCCGAAGGTCCCAAAGCCCACCGCGCGCATGCGGTGCTCGTTCACGCGAATGCCCGCGAGCACCCGGCCAAAAGGAGAGAACAACAGGCGGCGCAGGAAGGCATAGACCAGCACGAGCAGCAGGAGCGTGAAGTAGAAGAAGGTTGTCTTGTTCTCGAGGTCGATGCCGCTCCAGCCGAACACCGAGGCGGTGGGGCGGAAGTTCACGTACACGCCGTCCGACCCCCCGAGCGCCTTGTTGTCGAAGAACAGGAAGAACACCATTTGGGCGAACGCCATGGTGACCATGATGAAGTAAATACCGTGGGTGCGAACCAAGAAGAAGCCGATGACGAGCGCGGCCAGTCCCGCGCCCAGCGCCGAGGCGGGCAGGGCCCACCACAGGCTGATGGGAGTGTCCGCCGGGGTGAGGAAAGCCAGCGCGTAGCCGGCAAGACCAAAGTAAGCCGCGTGTCCGAGCGACACAAGACCGGTAACGCCCTGCAGCAGATCCAGGCTCATGGCGAAGATCGCCAGGATCATCATCTGCGAGAGCATCTGCAGGTAGAAGTCGCTACCGGTGACGGGGATGAGTGGAAAGGCGGCGAGCGCGATGGCGCCCAGCACCAGAATGGCCTGGATGCTGCGCGGCAGCTTTTCGAGTTGGGCTTTGGGGGAGCTCATTGTTTGAAGAGCCCTTCGGGCTTGTAGAGCAGCACGGCGGCCATGAGCATGTAGACGGCCATGCCGGCAATCTGCGGCACCAGCACCTTGCCGAAGGTATCGACCAGGCCCACGAGCAGGGCGGCCACGAGCGCGCCACGCACCGAGCCGATGCCACCGATGACCACCACCACAAAACACATGATCAGCACCGAACTGCCCATGCCGGGGTAAACGCTCGCGATGGGCGAGGCGATCATGCCGGCAATGGCGGCCAGTGCCACGCCCAGCGCGAACACCACGCCGTGGATCAGGCGGATATTGATGCCCAGCGATTCGGTCATTTCGCGGTTGAACGCACCGGCGCGGATCTTCATGCCCAGGCGGGTCTTGGAAATCAGCAGATACAGACCCAGGGCGAGTGCGATGCACACGCCCGACATCACCAGCCGGTAGATCGGATATGAGAGGTTTTCGGTCAGCGGGATCGACCAGTTCAGCACCTCGGGCACCTGCACCGCGTGCACGTCGTCGCCCCAGAGGATGGAGCGCACCTCTTCAAAGATGTAGATCAGGCCGAAGGTCAGCAGCACCTGGTCGAGGTGGTCGCGGTGGTAGAAGTGCCGGAACAGCGACCACTCCAGCAGCCAACCCAGCGCCACGGCGATCACCGTGCCCAGCACGATGGCCAGCACCAGACTGTCGAACTGGCCGACCAGGAACCAGGCCAGATACGCGCCCAGCATGTAGAAGCTGCCGTGGGCCAGATTGACCACACCCATGATCCCGAAGATCAGCGTGAGGCCCGCGGCCAGCATGAACAGCAACAGGCCGTATTGCAGGCTGTTGAGCAACTGGATGAGGAAGTTGGCGAAATCCATGAGTTAAGGAACAAAAGGACGAAGAAAAGCGGCGGAACATCTTTTGGACGAACTCCGCCGCTGGAGGACAACCGGGGCGCGAAAGACTCAACCCATGCGGCAACCCGTGGCGGGATCGGCCACAGCCTTCTGAGCAATGCCGATCACCTTGTTGTCCTTGTTGACCACCTGGCGCAGGTAGATGTCCTGGATCGGGTTGTGGGCCTTGCTCATGGTCCATTTCCCGCGCGGACTGTCGATGGTGGCGCCTTCCAGCGCTGCGTACAGTGCCGGTTTGTTCGACAAGTCGCCTTTGACTGCGTTGGCACCCTTGACGAGCAGCAAGCCCGCGTCGTATCCCTGAACGGCATACACATCGGGCTGCGCCTTGAACGCCTTTACATAGTCGAGGCGGAACTGCTTGTTGCGCGGGATATCCAGCGAGTCGCTGTAGTGCAGCGTGGTGAGAACGCCCTCGGCAGCTTCGCCTGCTGCATCGAGCACGCCCTCGGTCAGGAAGCCCGAGCCGTACAGTGGGATCGTCTTGTTCAGGCCGGCCGCAGCGTAGTCGCGCAGGAACTTGGCTGCACCGCCACCGGCGAAGAAGCAGGCCACGGCGTCGGGCTTGTAAGACGCAATCTCGGTCAACAGCGACTGAAACTCCACGTTGGGAAAGGGCAGGCCGAGCTTCTTGATGATGGTGCCACCGGCTTCGGTGTAGCTCTTTTCGAAACCCTCAAAGGCCTCGTCGCCTGCGGCGTAGTTCCAGGTGATCCACACCGCCTTCTTGTGGCCTCGGTCGACCATGGCCTTGCCCAAAGCCAGGGTAGGCTGGGCGTTGGTGAAGCTGGTTCGAAACACATTGGGCGCACACTGGGCCCGGGTGGCCACGTGCACGCCGGCATTGGGAATGATGTTGAGAACTCCTGTATCGCGTGCGACCTTGTGAATGCCCATCTGCACGCCCGAGTGCACCGAACCCACCAGCACGTCGACCTTGTCACGCATTACCAGGCGGGTCGCGTTCTCGATGCCCTTGGCCGGATTGGATTCGTCATCGACCTTGAAGAACTCCACCTCGCGGCCACCGAGCTTGCCGCCGTTTTGCGCCAGCGCCAGCCGGAAGCCGTTTTCGACGGCGATACCGGGCTGGGCAAAGGTACCTGTGAACGGCAGCATCAGGCCAACCCGCAGATTGCTGGTTTGCGCCTGCGCCCACCGGGGCAACAAAATGCCGCTGGAGGCCGCGCCGATCAGCGCGGCTCCTCGTGTCAAAACAAAGCGCCGTGAGTTCATCTGTGTCTCCTGTTGTGGTGGGATCGGGAAAACATCAGGCAGCGGATTTTTCCGCAACCAGCAACCGATCGATGATGCGGCGGGCTTGCACGCCACCGCCATCGATGTTCAGGCTTAGTAGCTTGCGCCCGGCGTTGCGCTCCAGGTTCTGCTGCTGCATCTCCAGCATCTGGAGGTCCTCGGAGAAAACCTTGCTCAGGCTGGTGCGGATCTGCTCGCTCAACGCCTGGTCCTGCGCATTGAAGTTCCTGGCCATGCCCCAAAAGTACCAGGTCGAGGACTCGGTTTCAGGTGTTATGAAGTCGATGACTGTGCTGGAGGCTTTGACCTTGGGGTCTGCATTGAAGCCGCCCTTGCCCGCGTGCGCCACACCCACATCGATCAGCACATGGCTTGGCGGATAGAAGCGGCAGATTTGCCACCGGTCCACTGGAACATCGTCTGCCAGGTTGTTTCCGCGCAAGCCCGCACGCCAGAATGGCGGCGCCATGATGCCTTCCATGTAACGCTCGGTGATGGCGCAGTCTCCATCCATCCGCGTCTTGGGCGGCGACTCATCGATTTCCTTTTGACCAATTGAGTTCGGGTGCAAGTAAGTCTCGTGAGTCAGGTCCATGAGGTTGTCGATCATGAGCCGGTAATCGCATTTGACGTGGTACAGCCCACCGCTGTAGGCCCACTCGGGGTCATCGGCCCAGGCCAGATGGTGGATCTTGGAGGGGTCGGCCTCTTGCGCATCGCCAGGCCAGACCCAGATGAACCCGTAGCGCTCCACTACGGGATACGTCCGCACGGCGGGGAAGCCGCCCACGCGTTGGCATGGCATGGCAACCGTCTTGCCATCGCAACCCATTTCCAGACCGTGGTAGCCACAAACCAGTTTGCCGTTTTCAACCTTGCCCAGCGACAACGGAGCACCGCGGTGGGGGCAAAAGTCTTCGACAGCGGCCACCTTGTTGTCGGGGCCACGGAAAAACACGATGGACTCGCCGCAAATCTTGCGGCCAAGGGGCTTTCCATCGAGTTCGCTGGGCGTAGCGCCTACATACCACGTGTTTTTGGGAAACATGATTCGTTCTCTCCTATAAGTTCTAAGGATTCGGGCAGGCTTGTGGGGTCAGCCCTTGGGTGGCTCAAGCACACCTACGTTCTGATAGATGTGTTTGATCTCGGTGAAATCGATCAACGCGTCAAAGCCGTGGAGACGGCCCAAGCCACTGCGGCGATAGCCGCCGGTCTCCGCTTCAGCGCACAGCTTGTTGTGGTCGTTGATCCAAACGGTGCCGTTGCGCAGCGCTCGAGCGATACGCCAGGCGCGCGCGCCCTGCTCTGTCCAGACACTCGCGGACAACCCGAACTCGGTGTGATTGGCCCGCGCCACCGCTTCGGTTTCGGTTTCAAACTTTTCCAGCACGACCAAGGGGCCGAAAATCTCCTCTTGGACAAAAGATGCACTGGCATCCCGGTGCGCGACCAAGGTGGGCGAGACAAACCCGCCAAGCCGCAGGTTTCCGCCGAGACGCTGACCGCGCAGGATCACTTCGTCTGCGTCGTCCATCGCCTGCTCGATGCGACGTTGCACCAACTCAGTGGTAGAGAGATCGATCAAGGGACCCATCTGGGCGCCCGGGGTATTTCCGGGCGCCACTTTGATTGCCGCCAGTGCACTGGCCAGCGCTTTTTTCATCGCCTCATAGCGTGACGCGTGAACCAACACCCGGCGCGCCGCCGTGCATTGCTGACCAGAGATGACCGTCGCAGCGGCAGCCAGTTGAGGCGCGATGTGGTCGATATCGGCATCTTCAAAAACCAGGCAGCATGACTTGCCACCCAGTTCGAGCGACAGTTTCTTCATAGTGGGAGCAGCGGCGGCCATGATGCGCTGCCCCGTCAGGTTGGAGCCCGTGAAGCTGACCACATCCACCTCTGGCGAGGAGGTGAGCAACTGCGCCACGTCGTGGCCTTGCTCACTCACCAGGTTCACCACACCGGGCGGCAGTCCAGTCACGTCGGCCAGTTCCCTGATCACCGCAGCGGTGATGAGTGCGGACTGCGGTGCAGGCTTGACCACGCAAGTACAGCCAGCGGCCAACGCGGGGGTGATCGACCGGATAAGCAGGATCACGGGAGCGTTCCAAGGGACGATGATGCCGGCGACGCCGGCCGGCTCTTTCAGCATCGTGGAAAATACGCCGGGTTCCACCTCGAGCACGTGGCCTGGTATGTGCCGGGCCAGACCCGCGTAGTAACGGATCTCCGAGATGGCTCCCATCAGCTCACCCCGCGATTGCGCGATCACCTTGCCATTCTCTTGCGTTAGCAGTTGGGCCAGTGCTTCAGCCTTGTGTTCTAGCCGGCTTGCCCATTCGTTCATCACGTTCTGCCGCAGCCGCGGCGACTGGGCCCACGTGGGCTTTTCAAAGGCTCTGCGTGCAGCCGAAATGGCCGCCTCTGCGTCTGCCCGGGTGGCAGCGCTGAAGCAACCGATCTGGCTGCCGTTGGCCGGGTCCAGGCTGGGCACTTCGAGGCCCTGGCTGGCGGGCATCCACCGGCCATCGATCAAGAGTTCTGCTGTGGCGTGCATAGGAGTGCTCAATGTGTGACCGATCCGCCATCAACCACAATCACCTGACCGGTGACAAAGTCACTGTCGGCGCTGGCGAGGTAGATCAAGGTGCCGGTCAGGTCGTCGGGTACCTGATCACGCTTGATGCAGCGGGACGAAACGATGCCTGAAGCGATTGAGCCTTGCCAGTCGGGATTTGTGCTGACATTGGCGCTCAGGGTCAGGCCCGGCGCCAGTGTATTGACGCAGATATTGTCGTTACCCAATTCACGCGCCAGACAGCGCGCCATCGCCACCACGGCGCCCTTGGAGGTGACGTAGTGCAGGAAGAGCGGCGTGCCCTTGAAAACCGTGCCGGAGGCGATGTTGATGATCTTGCCGTAGCGCTGCTGACGCATCACGGGGCTGACCGCTCTGGCGCACTCGAAGGAGCCGCGCACGTTGACGGACATCACCTTGTCCCACTCGGTCGACTCGATCTGCTCGAACGGCTTGAGGGCAAGGTTGCCGAAAATTGCGGCGTTGTTGACCAGCACGTCAATGCGGCCGAACGCCTGAAGTGCGGACCCAACCATCTTCTCCACCGAATCGCGGGACGTCACGTCTGTGTGGACAAACACCGCCCGGCCACCCTTCTCAATGATCTGGTTGACCACCCCGGTGGCGTCCAGCACATCGGCACAGACCACGGAGGCACCTTCTTGAGCCAATGCACGAGCGTATGTCTCTCCGATACCTTGCGCCGCGCCGGTCACGATCGCAACCCGGTTGGCCAGCCGTGGGGTGTTTTCTTTGGGGAGTTGATTCATGGAGTGTCTTTATGTCTTGGTAGTTTTTGTGTGCTTTTCGATCAAGGCCCGGGCTGTTGACAAAAGATCGCGACCATCGAAGCCGCGGCTCTCCATGTCCTTGACCCATTCGACCTCTACCTGGCTTGCTGCGCGCCTGAACTCTTGGGCTTCGACCTGCCCGAAGTTATGGGTCACGTTGCCGCGTGCCTCCACCAACTTGCGGGCAGGGTCGTCGCCACATTGGTGGGCGCGCCCCAAGGACGCAGAAGCGGTTATGCCCGAGTTGGGGTCCAGCACCTTCCGGACATCTGGCGGCAGGGACTCGTACTTCCGTTTGTTTGTTGCCGTCACGAATGTCGTGGTGTAGAGCGCGCCACTGGCTGGATCGAACTGACTGTGAAACTTCGTTAATTCGTGCACCTTTACGGAGGGAACGACATCCCAAGGGATCACGCAACCGTCGAGAGGCCCCTTTTGCAGTGCGTCGGGAATCTTGGGCAGCGGCATGCCCACAGCATTGGCGCCGAGGTATCCCAGCATCTTCGTAGTTTGTCTGGTTGGACCGCGCATTTTCAGGCCGCGCAAGTCGTACGGAGCCTCGAAGAGGCGGTCGCGGGTGTGGAGCATCCCCGGCCTATGAACCTGCACTGCAATGGGATGCACTTCCTTGTATTCGTTGGACGCTTTTGTCTTGATGAACTCCCAGAAAGCCTTGGAAGTAGCCTCGGCGTTGGTCGTCATGAACGGCAGGACAAACACCTCGCTGCAAGGAAAGCCTCCAGGTGAATAGCCGGTCAGTGTCCAAACGATGTCAGCCACGCCATCCCGTGCCTGGTCGTATGGCTGCACAGGCGCGCCATCAAGCTGCATCGCGGGGTACGCCTCAAACCGGATGCGCCCATCTGATTCCCGTTGCACCTTTTCCATCCATACCTTGTTCATGCTGACCCATACGTTGGACATGGGAGACATGAAAGTGTGAAATCGCAAAGTGATCGACTGCTGAGCAAAGCCTGTCAGCGAGGGAGCGCCCAAGGCCATCCCTACTGCCAACTGAACGATGGTTCTGCGGTTGATCATTTGGTGAATTGAGGAGAAGGCGTGAGTACCTAGGAAGTGAGACTTGATCCAGTTCGCAATTCGGATTGTCCGTCTGGTGATTATGTTGTTCATTCTACGGTTATGTTCACTCCACGAAATCAGGGTAAACACTGGGGGCGTCGTGAGCGGTTACCTAAATGACCTTCGATGTTGTTAGGCTGGGTCGGCACGAAACATCCGGCGCTATCGCCAAATCCACAAGATCACGACGAGAACCGCAAGGACCCAGTCCTCATGTGCGCCACAGCCAAGCACCAGCGTGCAGGCCGTGGGATGTGTGGAGTCCTCGGACCTGCTCGTGCTAGATGACCAGTCTCTGGCCCGGCGCATCGCCGACATCAGCGACGAACTCCTCTATGCCATCGTTCACCAGCGCTACAACCTGCGCCGCGCCATCGTCATCACCTCAAATCTTTTGGTGCAGGACCTGAGCAAGTACCTGGCCGACGTCACCATGGCCACCACCATCCTTGATCGACTGATACACCGCTGCTCGACGCTGGGGTTCGAAGGCAAGAGCTACCGTCTGAAGCAGTCCGCCTCACGAATCGCGATCGCACCCGAACAGTCGGAATTCGAACGACCTTGTTAGCGCAGTTTGGGTTGACCATAGGAGGAGACTGGCAAATTTAAGAAGTCACTCGCTCAGCGTGGAGTTCAGCAGGTAAATCGTGCGAAGCAAGGCCTCGGGACTGGCAATTCCCTTGCCGGCGATGTCCATGGCACTTCCATGCCCGACACTGGACAGCACGACGTTGCCTCCCACGCTGAGGGCACTTGCGGCGTGGGGCGCCAGCAACTTGATTGGAATGTGACCCTGGTCGTGGAAGACGGCCACATAGAGATCGTGCTGCCTGTTTGCCAACAGCGTGTCTGCACCTGTGGGCCCACTGACATGGTGGCCTGCTGAGCGCAGCTGCGCCACCGCAGGCACCATCAAGCGAGCGTCCTCCGGTCCGAAAAGCTCACCTTCGGATGCGTGTGGATTGATACCGAACATGCCGATGCGAGGCGTTTCCACGCCCAGCCGCTGACACGCGACGATGCCTGCCTGAGTGGCGCGCACGATCAGGTCGGTGCTCAGACGATCAAGTGCTGTTTGAACGCTCTCGTGGAGCGTGACGTGCACGATGCGTAAGCCCGCCCCCACCAGCATCAAGAAAACGGAGTCGGCAGATTGGCCGCACACACGCGCCACAAGAGAGGGGTACCCGCTGAACGCTATACCTGCCTGCGTGATCGCTGTCTCGTGGTGAGGACAGGCGATCACGGCGTCGAACTCGCCAGCCTGCGCAGCCTGAATGGCCGCCGTGGCGCTGGCCACCGACGAGGCGCCAGCGGCCGCGTCGATGCGACCAGGTACAGCTGCAGCCGGATCGAGGGCGCCTACCTCGTTGCAACGAACACCATCTAGCATCCCGCTAAGGTTCAATTGCTCGGCGCAGCGGCGCAGCACCGAATTCGGGCCGAACAGCGTAATACGGTCGCGCTCAGACTCTGTCAGAGTGGCAAGTGCCTTTAGCGTGATCTCCGGTCCGATGCCGTTCGGATCGCCGATCGAGATGGCCAGGCGCGCAAGGCCGCTCATGCAGCCTTTGGTTTATGTTTGGCAATAAGCGCCTTTGCGCCAGCCAAGAGCTTGGCACCGTCCTGCCCGCGCTTGTCCATCTCCTGGACCCATTCGCTGGCGATGGTGCCAGTCAGTTTGACAAACTCGCTGGTTTCCGATTCGCTGAACACGTGTACCTTGTTGCCTCGATCGGTCGCCATCTTGCGGCTGATGGGGTCATGATCTTGTTGCACCTTGCCGAACCAAGCCGAGGTTTCCAGGCCCGAGTTGTCGTCGATCACCTTTTTGATATCCGGAGGCAACGATGTATATTTTCTTTTGTTCATCACCATCACAAACGCCGTGTTGTAAAGAGCTGGCTTGCCGGGCGCGAACTCGCTGTGGTGCTGAACAAGCTCATGCACCTTGACCGAAGGAATCACTTCCCAGGGCAAGGCTGCGCCGTCAATGACGCCTTTGGACAGCGCGTCTGGAATCTGTGGCAGCGGCATGCCTACCGCGGATGCTCCTGCTGCTGCGAGCAACTTAGTCGCTTGGCGGGTCGGCCCTCGCATCTTCAGGCCGCGCAGGTCGGAAGCGCTGTTGATGGCCTTGCTTTTCGAGTGCAGCACTCCTGGACCATGGGTATGAAAAGCGAGTGGTTGGACGTCCTTGAACTCATCGCTGGCGTGGGTTTCGAGGTACTCCCAGGCGGCACGCGACGCTCCGATGCCGTCCATGGTCATGAACGGCAGTTCGAACACTTCGGTCCGAGGGAATCGACCGGGGGTAAGTCCAGCCAAAGTCCATACGATATCGACAACACCATCCCGTGCCTGGTCGAAAAGTTGACTTGGTGAGCCCCCCAGCTGCATGGCAGGAAAGCCCTCGAAGCGGATACGTCCGCCCGAGTCGTTCTCCACTTTCGACATCCATGCCTTGTGTGCATTGAGATAGACATTCGAGGTCGGCGCCATGAAGGTATGGAACTTCAGGGTTACCACTTGCTGGGCGAAGACGCCAAGGGTGGGGGCTCCAAGGGAAGCGGCTGCCGCCGCCGATTTGATGAGGGTTCTGCGTTGCATCATGAGGTTGTCTCCTGGATTGAAGGGAAAGGCGGGTCCGGCCCCCTGGGCGGTGCTGGCTTCTTGTAGTACTGGTGATCAAGCAGGGCTTGCCTGCGAAACGAATTTAGTGACGAGGTAGCCGTCGAAGGTTTCGCTGCCGCCTTCGCTGCCGATGCCGCTGTCCTTCACGCCACCGAACGGCGTCTCGGCCAGCGTGATGCCGAAATGGTTCACGTTGACCATGCCCACCTCGAGGCCGTTGACCATGCGCTCCGAGGTCTTGATGGAGCCGGTGAAAACGAAACCGGTGAGGCCGAAGGGCAGGGCGTTGGCGCGCTTCAATACCTCGTCGGTGTCCTTGAAGCGCGTGATCGGCGCGACCGGACCGAAGGGTTCTTCGACCATCAGGCGCGCGTCGTCGGGAATGTCGGTGAGGATGGTGGGCGGGTAGAAGTAGCCAGGGCCAGCGAGCCGCGTGCCGCCGCTGGCCAGCTTCGCGCCACGCTCCAGCGCATCGGCCACCAAGCCTTCCATGGCATCGACCCTGCGCAGGTGCGCCAGGGGGCCCATCTGCGTGTCCTTGTCCATGCCGTCGCCCACCTTCAAGCCACCGTAGGCTTTCGTGAAGGTGTCGAGAAAGCGGTCGTACACCTTCTCCTGCACGAAGAAGCGGCTGGGTGCAATGCACAGCTGCCCCGCGTTGCGCGCCTTGAAACGCGTCAGCAGATGGGCCGCGTCGTCCACGTCGGCGTCGTCGAACACCACCACCGGCGAGTGCCCGCCCAGCTCCATGCTGATGCGCTTCATGTGCAGGCCGGCGAGCGACGCCAGCTGCTTGCCCACCGGCACCGAGCCGGTGAACGATACCTTGCGCGAGATCGGCGAGCGGATCAGGTGGTCCGACACCTCGGCCGGCACACCCCACACCACGTTGAGCACGCCCGGGGGCAGACCCGCGTCGTGGAACATGCGCGCGAGCGCGATCACCGCGCCCGGCGAATCCTCTGGCCCCTTCAGCACAAGCGTGCAACCCGCGCCGATCGCCGCCACCATCTTGCGGATGGCCTGGTTAAACGGAAAGTTCCAGGGCGTGAAGGCCACGCACACGCCCACGGGCTCGCGCAGCACCAGCTGGCGCACGTGGGGCAGGCGTGCGGGGATCACGCGGCCATAGATGCGGCGGCATTCTTCGGCGTGCCACTCTGCGTGTTCGGCACAGGTGGTCACCTCCAGCAGCGCCTCGCTCAGCGGCTTGCCCTGGTCGAGAGTGATCTGGCGGGCGACCTGCGGTGCGCGTTCGCGCGTGAGCTCGGCCACGCGGCGCAGCACCTTCGAGCGCTCGAGCGGCGAACTCTTGCGCCAGCTCTCGAAGGCGCGTTGCGCCGCGTTCAGTGCGCGGTCAAGGTCGTCGCGGCGCGCGTGCGGCAACGAGCCGATCACCTCGCCGTTGGCGGGGTTGATGATGTCCTGGTGTTGGCGGTCGCCGCCTTCGATGAATTCGCCATCGATGTAGAGGAAAGGCTTGCCGTATGCGGTGTCGGTCATGGTGAGTCAACCGATCAGATGAATACCGAGCCACCGTCGACGGCGATGGTCTGGCCGGTGATGAAGCCCGCGCCGTCGCTGGCTAGGAAGAGCAGGGCGCCCACCAGGTCTTCAGGCACCTGGTCGCGCTGCAGCGAGCGGCTGGTCTTGCGCACCACGTCGCCCATCTTGCTGTGCAGGTCGTTGTCGAGCACACCGTCGCTCAGCGTGAAGCCCGGGGCAATGGCGTTGACGGTGATGTCGTCCTTGCCGAGTTCGCGGGCTAGCGAGCGCGTGAACGCGATCACCGCGCCCTTGCTGGCCACGTAGTGCAGCATGTTGGGCGTGCCCTTGATCGGCGTGGTGGACGCGATGTTCACGATGCGGCCGAACCCGTTCTTGCGCATTTCGGGCACGACCGCTTTGGCGCACACGAAAGGCCCCAGGGTGTTGACCTCCATCACCCGCATCCACTCGGCGTCGCTGATCTGGTCGAACGGTTTGAGCGTGAGCGTGGTGAACAGGCCGGCGTTGTTCACCAGCACGTCGAGCCGGCCGAACGCCTTCACGGCCTGTTCGACCATGCCCGCCACGTCGGCGGGCTTGACCACATCGGTCTGCGTGCCGATGGCCTTCAGGCCCTGGGCACTGAGGCGTTCGGCCGCTTCGACGGCACCGCGCAGGTCGGCGATGACGACCTGGTGGCCCGCGCGCGCGAGGGCTTCGGAGAAGGCGAAACCGATGCCGCTGGCGCCGCCAGTGACCGCGATGACCCGGGATGCTGCTGTCATGTGTTGTCTCTTTCTGTGGGAAGGTGTGGATGTCGAATGGGACTGAGGGAGCTCAGGTCGGTGCTAGCACCGGCGCGAGGGCCGTGCGCGCGCGCATGTGGGCGGCAGGGTCGTTGAGGGATTCGACGGCGCTGAGTTGATCGCCGCGGTAGCGCAGCACCGAAAAGCGGCCGCTGGCCGGATCGCCCTCGATGTCGCTGCGGTCGCCCGGCGCGGCCAGGCCGGCCATCTGCAGCCGGCAAGGGCCTTGCTCGCTCCAGAACCAGGGCACCTTGGCGTACGGCAGGGGTTGACCGCACAGGCGCGCGGCGATGCAGCGCGCCTGGTCAACGGCGTTCTGTACCGACTCGATGCGCACGCGGGAGCCGCCATCGGCCGCGAACGGAAAGTTCGCGCAGTCGCCGAGCGCGGAGATGGCGGCGTCGCTGGTGAGCAGCAGCTCGTCGACCTCGATGCCATTGCCCACCGCCAGCCCGGCGTCGCGCGCCAGCTGGTCGTTGGGCGTGACGCCTACCGCGATCACGATGAGGTCGGCGACGATGCGGCCACCGCCGTGCAGGCGCAGGCCGGTGGCGCGGCCGTCCTCGCCTTCGATGGCGTCGAGCTGCGTGTTCAGGTGGAATTGCGTGCCCTGGGCTTCGTGGAAGGCTTGCAGGTGTCGCGCCATGGGCTCGGAGAGGGCGCGCAGCAGGGGCCGTGCCGTGGCCTCGATCACGTGCATCGGCAGGCCCTGGCCGCGCGCCACGGCCGCGAGTTCCAAGCCAATGAAGCCGGCGCCGACCACGGCCACCGAGCGCGCGCGGGCCAGTTGCTCTCGGATGCGCCGCGCGTCCTCCAGACCGCGCAGCACGTGCACGCCGGACAACCCCGCTCCGGGCACGCACAGGGTGCGCGCGGTCGCGCCGGTGGCCAGCACCAGGTGGTCGTAGGGCAGGGTCTGGCCGCTGGAGAGGTGCACGCCACGCGCCGCGCGGTCGATGCGCGCCACGCGCGTGCCGCCGAGCACGCGGGCATCGATGCGCTGGTAGAACGGGGGCGGGCGCAGCAGCAGGCCGGTGTCGTCCACCTTGCCTTGAAGGAAGGCCTTGGACAGCGGGGGGCGCTGGTAAGGCAGGCCGGGCTCGTCGCCGACCAGGGTGATGGGATCGGCATAACCCGAATCGCGCAGCGAGGCCGCGAGCTGGAAGCCGCCCTGCCCGGTGCCGACGATGACGGTGCCGTGGGCCATCAGACCTGCCGCTCCGGGATGTGCACGATCAGCTGGTCCACGCCGGGCGCCAGCGCGAGCTGGCAGCCCAAGCGGCTGTGTTCGCGGCGCTCGCCCGCGGCGCTGACCAGCATTTCGTCCTCGACGTCGCTGATGGGCGGCAGGAAGCCGATCGAGGCCGGGTCCACGTACACGTGGCAGGTGGCGCACATGGCGGAGCCGCCGCACTCGGCGACGATGCCGGGAATGCCGTGGCCGACAGCGGTCATCATGACGGTAGCGCCGGGACTGGCGGGCACGGCTTCTCGGGAGCCGTCGGGTTGTACGTAGACGATCTGGGGCATCGTGGGTTTCTCTCTTCTAGTTCGAATGGGGCGGGATGTCAGTGCACGGCGGCCAGCAGCGGCTCGACCGTCACGGGCATGCTCTTGAGCCCGCGCACCGTGTTGTTGAAGTGCTGGACCGGTTCGCCGTCGAGGCGGATCGAGGCCACGCGGCGGGCCAGTGCGGTGAGCACGATCTCGCCTTCGAGGCGCGCCATCATCTGGCCGGCGCAGCCATGAATGCCCGTGCCGAAGGCCATGTGGCCGGTGGCGCGGCGGGTGATGTCGAAGCGGTCGGCTTCGGGCCAGCGGCGCGGGTCGCGGTTGGCCGAGGCGATGAACACCACGATCTTCTGGCCCTGCTTCACGGTGATGCCGCCGAGTTCCACGTCCTGGGTGCTGGTGCGGTAGAAAGAGTGGAAGGTGCTGTCGTAGCGCAGTACCTCTTCGAGTGCCTGGCGCGCCAGCGAGGGGTCGTCGCGCAGCAGGGCCCATTGACCGGGGTTGCGCGCGAAGCTGGTGAAGGCGTTGCACAGGGTGAACACGGTGGTGTCCAGCCCGGCGGAGAGCAGGGTGCGAACCAGCATGCCGGCCTCGTCGTGGCCTATCTCGCCCGCGTCGGCGGCGGCGAACAGCTGGGCGCCCAGGCCGTCGGGCGTGAGCGCGTCGCGCTGGCAGACCTTGGCGATCCAGTTCACCGCTTCGCCCGAGCTGTTCATTCGGTCTTGGAAACGCTCGTTGATCGGGCCGAAGCCATTGAACACCATGTCACCGTAGGGCAGCAGGTGCTCGCGCCCCTCGGCGGGCAGGCCCACCGCGTCGCCGAAGGCCTTAATGGGAAAGGCCTCGCACAGTTCTTTGGCGGCGTCGAACGAGCCGCGTTCCACGAGCTCGTCGACCATGCGCGCGGCCACGTCCTCGAAAGTGGCGCGCAGGCGTCCGATCGATGCGGGCGAGAGCACGCGCGCCACCACCTTGCGGGTGCGGCTGTGGTGGGGCGGGTCTGCTTCGAGAATGATGCTGGGCTTGCGCCAGGGCGTCTCGGTGTGGAAGTTGGCAAGGCCCACGCCCGCGCTGGAACAGAAGATGTCGGGCTGAGACAGGATGCGCTGCACTTCGTCGTGGCGTGCGACCGCAAGCACGCCGTAGCGCTCCAGCCAGGCCCAGGGGCCGAGTTCGCGCAGCTGCTCGTAGTGGGGATAGGGGTTGGCCAGCACCTCGGTGGCGTACGGGTCGAAGTCGCTGGTGGGAACGTTGTCGTAGGGGTTGGGATGGGTCATGGAATGGCTCTTCTTCGGGTGTGCTTCAGTCGGTCAGCGCGGAGGTGCGGGGCTGGGCCACCACGAACGCGTCGCAGAAGAACGCATCGGGCGGCAGGCCGCGGGTTTCGACGAAATCGCTGCGCGCCGCGCTCACCATGGCAGGCGCGCCGCAGGCGTAGACCTGGTGGCCGGCAAGACTGTCGTGGTCTTGCAGCACGGCCTGGTGCACGAAGCCGGTGCGACCGCTCCAGCCGGCCTCGGGTTCGGAGAGCACGGGCACGAAGCGCAGGCCGGCCTGCTCTCCCCACCCGCGCGCCAGGTCGAGCAGGTACAGGTCCTTCTCGGTGCGCGCGCCCCAGTAGAGTGCGATCTCGCGTGCCTGGCCCCGGCGCAGGCCGTCCTCGACCATCGACTTGATGGGTGCGAAGCCGGTGCCGCTGGCGAGCATCACGATGGGCGCGGTGCTGCCCTCGCGCAGGTGAAAGTCGCCATGCGGCAGTTCGACCCGGAGGTGGTCACCCACCTTGAGGTCGTGCGCGAGCCAATGCGAGAACGCGCCGCCTTCCAGCATGCGGATATGCAGCTCGGCGCCATCGTTCTGGTGCGGCGGGTTGGCCATGGAGAAGCTGCGGCGCTGGCCGTCGGGCAGCAGCACCTGCAGGTACTGGCCGGCCTTGAACTTCACCTTCTCGCCCGCCGGAAAACGCAGCTTGAGGCGCGCCACGTCGCTGGCCAGAAAGTCGATGCGCATGACCCTGGCGGCGAGCTGGCGGCGCGCGTTCGGATCGGTTTTCTCGATCTGGCGCGGTTCGATCTCGATGTCGGTGAGCGGGCGCGCCTGGCAGAACAGCACCTGTCCGTGCGCGATCTCGTCCGCCGTGAGCGTATGCTCACCCGCCGCGCCGGGGTTCACCCGGCCCGAGACGACGCGGCCCTTGCAGCTCGCGCACACGCCCGAGTTGCACGAGAACGGCATCTCGTAGCCGGCCTGTCGCACTGCGTCGAGCACTGTCTGACCAGCGGCGCAGGGGATGGCGGTGGCCATCCCGGCGATGCGTATGAGGTGCGGGGTGCTCACGGCTTGCTCACAGGGGAATGGCCAGCAGCGTGTCGATGTTGTGGCTGTCGCAGACCACCACACGGCTGGCCAGGCGCAGGGTATCGCCTCCATCGATCACCAGCTCGTCGAGGTAGCGCCCGGTGGCGAAGAGGCTGGTCTCGCCGCCACGCATGATGCGCACCACCACAAACGGGGTTTCGCTGCGGCGCCCGCGCGGCGTGTCCTCCAGCAGGGAGGGCAGGCCCACCAGGTGGCGGTAACGTTGTTTCTCGTAGACGTTGGCGGTGCGCAGTGAGAGCACGCGGTCGTTGAGCATGGCGCGCGAGTCGGCGTAGATCAGGCTGGCTTCCATGCCTTGCGCATGGTTGTCGGCGGTGGTCACGCGGTAGAGGCAGTGTTCGGTGAAGAACTGCGTCCAGGCTTCGAGCTCGTCGTTGTCGATGCAGCGCGCGCAATGCGCGTTGAGCGCCAACGCGCTCGCGGTGTCGATCACCGCGTTCATGCATCCGCTCCCATGTGCAGGCGGTAGGCTTTCCAGAAGCCGCGCACGGACGCTTCCGTGGTGCGGCTGCTCTGCGAGCGCACGCTGTCGCCGCCCATCTCGACGATGGCTTCCTGCGCGCCAGCGGAGGCAATGCCGCGTTGCACAAAGCCGCCCACAGCGCCGTCCTCCATCGATACGAAGCCGGCCGGCCCGATCAGGTTGGACTGCTTGTGACGCATGGTGCGCAGCTCGGGTGTGTCGTCCTGGAAGCCGAGGTACACCCAATTCAGGGCGGTGGTCTCCAGGCCTTCGGGCAGCACCTGGCGTACCGCGATGGTGTTCTGTATCTGCGCCAGCACGAAGCCCGGAAATACCGAGAGGATCTGCAGCGTCACGCCATCGCCGAACTCGTCTATTCCTTTCAACAGCGTGGCGTCCTCGAGCTTGAAGTCGTCCTTCTCCGAACGCAGTTCCTCGGTCTTGTAGTCCTCGCTATTTTCGGCGATGGGGTCGATGGCGGAGAAGCTGATGTGGTTGCCGCCACATTCGCTCACCACCACGCCGCCCTTCTGCGAAAGGCGGTTGAGCCGGAACGTGGTGAAGAACACGTGCAGCAGGCTCGCGTGGTACGTGTCGCGCACGTTCTCCACGTAGAGCTTCCAGTTGTTGGGCAGCGTCTGCTTGAAGCGGCCGAGGATCTGCACCGGCTTGTGCAGCACGCGCGAGATGCCGCGCGCGATTTCCGGGCCGAGGTAGTCCTCCAGGTCGGGCACGTCGTCGCTCAGGCTGCCAAATACCAGGCCACAAAACACACTCGTTCTCAATTTGCGCGGACCATGACTCTTCATGCAGAAAGCAGGGTCCATGCCGCCTTCTCCGTTTACGCCGTTCTGGAACGCGATGCCCTTGAGGTTGCCCTGGCGGTCATAACGCCATGCGTGGTACACGCACTGGAAGTCACGCGCGGTGCCGCCGTCGTCCAGGACGATCAGTGCGCCGCGGTGCGAGCAGCGGTTCTCGAACGCGTACACCTCGCCGTCGCTGTCGCGCGCCACCACCACCGGCATGCGGCCGAGGAACGTCGTGCGGTAGCCGCCGGGTTGTGGCAACTCGGCTTCGAGACACAGGTAGTTCCAGGTCGCGCCTTCGAAGATGCGCTGTTGCTCGGCGTCGAGCACGGCCGGTTCCTGGTACAGGTGGTATGGCACGCGGGTGAGGTTCCCAGGTGGCCAGAAGGTTAGGGGTGCGCTATTCGCAGGGGCGGTGACGCTCATGATGCAGTGGGGTTCTTGCCTTGGAAGAATTCGGATACCGAACTTTTGACCGTTTGGTGAACCGCGACTGTATTTTTTGAGTTGATGAAGGTCAACAAAATCCGGCAAAATGTTCGAATACCGAACTTATTCAACTTCGAGTGGGGCCGCAAATGGACGATGAAGCGCGTGCAGTTGACAAGGAATACGTCATGGGTCTGGAGAAGGGCCTACTCCTGATCGAGGCCTTCGGCGTCAGCAATTCGCCTCTGACGCTGACCGAAGCGGCCGATATCACAGGCCACAGCAAGGCCTCGACTCGCCGCGCCCTGCTTACCCTCGTCAAGCTAGGCTACGCGCGAGCATCGGGGCGGCATTTTTTTCTCGAGCCGCGCACCTTGCGGCTGGTGCACGCCTACGTGAACTCTACGCCCCTGACCAAGGTGGCGCAGCCCATCCTGGAGATCACTAGTGAGCGCACGCGCGAGTCCGCGTCGCTGGCGGTGCTGGACTCGCAGTTTGTCGTTTTCGTTGCACGCTCAACTCAGCGGCGCAGCTTGTCTTTCGGACTCGGTATCGGCGCGCGATTGCCCGCCTATTGTTCTGCAACCGGGCGAGTGCTTCTCGCGGGTATGTCAGACGAGGAGGTTGAATTCCGCCTTCAGCGAATGAGTCGCCAGGCGATTACGCCGAAAACAAAGACTGACGTGGCGGCACTGATGAAGGAGGTGCAGGCTGCGCGCGAGTGCGGTTATTCGATGAGTGACGAAGAGCTGGAAATTGGCTTGCGTTCCATTGCCGTGCCGGTGCGCAATGGAAAGGGTGAGTTGCTGGGGGCTATGAGTCTTTCCGTGGCCACTTCGCGCATGTCACGCGACGATGTCGTGAACAAGTTGATGCCAGAACTTGAAGTGGCACGAAGGACGTTTGCACTGCAGTTGTAGAGCCCGCCTGTTGGCTTCCGTTGAAAACTGACCCCCGTAGAGCGGCAGAGATCAGTGGAACTCAACACGACGTATCCAGATCGTCCAAAGGGAATGATCAACTCGCGCAGAAAGGGGCTCTGACCGACCTTGCGGCACGTGAATGGTGAAGTCTTCAAGGTGGCGGCGCCGGCGCGGATCCGCGACCGAGGTGCGTGCGCACGCGCTCGATCGTGGGCCGCTTGCGTTGGGCAAGCACGCCGTCGGCCGCGGCCCAAACGTCATCGACTTGGACGCCCCGGGAGACTCTCGTACTTTTCGTTGGCATCGCCCTGCTCTCTGATATAAATTAGTGCCGATAAGATATATTTATCGACACCTATCTCCCTGACAGCTCACAAGGAGCGGGCGGATTTTTGTCGCTTCACAACACTCACCGGGCGCCTGCTCACGCTACAGAAAACGTTTGCGCCCCGGTCGCAGAAACTGATCGATGTGACTTCGCACGCAATTTCTCTGCGGGACTTTTGCGGGACTGGGCTCTGAAATACATGTCTAAACAGGGTAGTTTTGGTACAATGAGCGGTCGCAGAGTCTATATAAATCAACATCTTACAGATGATCTGGTAGCTACGAACCAAGGGGTCGTGGGTTCAATTCCTGCCAGCCGCACCAAACAAAAAACCCTGTAGCCACAAGCTGCAGGGTTTTTTCATTTCTGCCGCTGAAAAATCGCAAGCCAGCGGCGAAAGGCCACCATGAGTAAGGCATTCACCAAAGAGTCCGATCAGGACGAGGACGACGATCTCCCGTCACCCCCACCGGTGCCGGGCGGCAAGAACTACATCACCCGCGCCGGATACGACCGCTTGCGCGCCGAACTGTTCGCCCTGATCGACGACGAGCGGCCCAAGATCGTGGAAATCGTGCACTGGGCCGCCAGCAATGGTGACCGATCGGAAAACGGCGATTACCTCTACGGCAAGAAGCGCCTGCGCGAGATCGACCGGCGCATCCGCTTCCTCACGCGCCGCCTCGAAATTGCCGAGGTGGTCGACACATCGCTGCACCATGGAGGCGATCAGGTTTTCTTTGGTGCAACGCTGACCTATGCCGACGATGCAGGTGCCGAGACCACCGTCACCATCCTCGGGGTGGACGAAGCCGACAGCGCGCAGGGTCAGATCAGCTGGGTGTCGCCGGTGGCGCGCGCGCTGCTCAAGGCCAAGGTGGGCGAGGTGGTGCGCCTGGTCGTGCCTGGCGGCACGCAGGAGCTGGAAGTGCTGGCTGTGAGCTACCCGGCGCCCACCGGCAACGCCTGATCAGGCCTTGACGGGCTTGAAGCGCTGCGCCTTGATCACCGAGGTCGTGCGCTTGAGGCTGCGCAACACGTCGGCGAGGTGCTGGCGGTCGCGCACCGACACCGAGAATCGGATGTCGGTGGCGGTTTGAGCCGGCTCGTCACCCATGTCCACATGGGTGATGTCGGCTTCGGCGGACGCGATGCTGGAAGCCACGCGTGCCAGCACGCCCTTGCCGTTGGTCACGGTCACCACCACCGTGGTTTCGAACGAGCGCACCGGTTCGTCGGCCCACTCCACCTCCAGGAAGCGTTCGCTGTCGCGCAACAGCAGCCGCTTGCCGGTCGGGCAGTCTTCAGCGTGCACCACCAGGCCTTCGCCTCGGCCCAGATAACCCACGATGCGGTCGCCCGGGATGGGTTTGCAACACGGGGCGTACTGCACCGACAGGCCTTCGCTGCCGTCGAGTGTGACCACTCCTTGCGAGGCCGATTCGTCGCGACCACTGGCATATCGCTCGGTGCTGATCAACAGGGCGTCGGGCTTGAGCCCCATTTCCGACAACAGCACCGCGAGCTTCTTGCCGACCATGCTGGCAATGCGTTTGCCCATGCCGATGTCGGACAGCAATTCGTCTCGCGTCTTGTTGCCGGTGAAGCGCAACAGCTTTTCCCAGGTGCTCTGGTACTCGCCATCTTCGGCCGGCAGGGCGGCCAGACCTTCCGACCTGAGCGCCTGGCTCAGCATGCGCTCGCCCAGCTCGTGCGACTTTTCCTGCGCCACCGTTTTGAGGTGGTGACGGATCTTGGAGCGCGCGCGCCCGGTTTTCACGAACGACAGCCAGGCCGGGTTGGGTTCGGCGCTCTCGGCGGTGAAAATTTCAACCACGTCGCCGTTGGCCAGCTCGGTGCGCAGTGGCCGTTGCTCGCCATTGATGCGCGCCGACACCGTGTGGTTGCCCACGTCGCTGTGGATGGCGTAGGCAAAGTCCATCACCGTGGCGCCGCGCGGCAGCGCCATGATCTTGCTCTTGGGTGTGAACACATAGACCGCATCGGGGAACAGGTCGATCTTGATGTGGTCCCAGAATTCACCCGCGTCGTGCGTTTCCTGCTGGATGTCCAGCAGCGACTGCAGCCACTGCGTGCCCAGGCGTTGCGACATGTCGCTGCCGGGTTCGCTGGCCTTGTAGAGCCAGTGGGCAGCCACACCGGATTCGGCCACCACGTCCATGGCGTGCGTGCGCAGCTGGAATTCGATGTTGGTGCCGAACGGGCCGATCAAGGTGGTGTGCAGCGACTGGTAGCCATTGACCTTGGGGATCGCCACGTAATCGCGGAACTTGCCGGGCAGCGGTTTGTAGAGCTGGTGCAGCACACCGAGTCCGGTGTAGCAGTCGGTCAGCTCGGGCACGACGATGCGAAAGCCGTAGACATCGGTGACCTGCGAGAACGACAAGTGTTTGTTGTCCATCTTGCGGTAGACGGAGTACAGCGTCTTCTCGCGGCCCATGATGCGCACGTTCATGCCCTGTTGCGCGAAGACGGCTTCCACTTCCTTTTGCACGCGCGAAATCAGGTCGCGTCGGCGGTTGCGCGATTTGTTGAGCGCCTTGGACAGCACCTCGTAGCGCCAGGGGTGCAGGAAGCGGAACGCCAGATCCTGCAGTTCTCGGTAGGTGAAGTTCAGACCCAGCCGGTGGGCGATCGGTGCGTAGATTTCCAGCGTTTCGCTGCTGATGCGCTGCCACTTGCTGCGGGGCATGTCGCCCATGGTGCGCATGTTGTGGGTGCGGTCGGCCAGCTTGATCAGGATGACGCGCACGTCCTTGGCCATCGCCAGCAGCATCTTGCGAAACGACTCGGCCTGGTTCTGCTCGCGGGTGTCGAACTCCAGCTTCTCCAGCTTGGTGAGGCCGTCCACCAGGTCGGCCACCGGCGCGCCAAAGCGTTCCACCAGTTCCTCTTTGGTCACGCCGCAGTCTTCAATGGCGTCGTGCATCAGCGCCGACATGAGCGCCTGCGCGTCGAGTTTCCACTCGGCGCACTGGGCCGCCACCGCGATCGGGTGGGTGATGTACGGGTCGCCGTTCTTGCGCAATTGCCCCAAGTGCGCCTCATCGGCAAACCGGTAGGCCCGGCGGATGCTCTCGATGTCACCCGCGCTCAGGTAGTCGAGCTTGGCCAACAGTCCGGCAAAGCTGGCCGCGGCTGCGCTGGCGGCGGGATGCGCCTGGTCGTCAGAAGACAAAAAGGAGCCGGTGTCGGCTAGGGTGGGCATCCCGGTACTTTAGCCGGTGCTGACATTTGCCGCCGGGTGACACGCCCGCGTTGTGCCCAACGCTGTGTGGGATTGATGACAGCGCGGCGCGCAGGCGAAAAAAAACACCGCAGCGCGGTGTTCTTTTTCGAGGCCCAGGCTCTGGTCAGAGCGGAACCTTCTTGAGCATTTCCAGGCCGACTTTGCCTTCGGCAATTTCGCGCAGTGCGGTCACGCCAGGCTTGTTCTTGCTTTCGATTTTGGGTGCATGGCCCTGGCTCAGCATGCGCGCGCGGTAGGTTGCAGCCAACACGAGTTGAAAGCGGTTGGGGATTTTTTCCAGACAATCTTCGACGGTGATGCGTGCCATGGGCGGGCTCCAGTAAACGGGCTTGAGGTCAGAGGATGTTGAGCGCTTTGAAGGTATCGCCGCGGGCGATACGCTGGGCGGCGAACTTGAGCCGCTGGGCATGGACGATGGCCTTGAGGTCAAACAGGGCCCGCTCGAACAATTCATTGATTATAACGAAGTCGAATTCCCGGGCATGGGCCACCTCGGAGGCGGCGTTCTGCAGGCGCAGTTCGATCACCTCGGCGCTGTCCTCGGCCCGGCGCTCCAGGCGCGAGCGCAACTCTTCCCAACTGGGCGGCAGGATGAAGACCAGCACCGCGTTGGGAAAGATGCGTTTGACCTGGATCGCACCCTGGAAGTCGATCTCCAGCACCACGTCGGCACCTTGCGCCATGCGTTGCTCGATGGCCATCTTGGAGGTGCCGTAGCGGTTGCCGTGCACCATCGCCCACTCCAGGAACGACCCCTGGATGACCATGTGGTCAAAGGTCTCCTTGCTCACAAAGTAGTACTCGCGCCCGTGCAGCTCCTGGCCTCTGGGTGGGCGGGTGGTGTGCGAAACGGATGGCGCAACGCGCGAGTCGAGCTCCATCAAGGCCTTGACCAGGCTGGATTTGCCGGCCCCGCTGGGGGCTGCGACGACGAACAGGTTTCCGGGATATTCCATGCTCACTCGATGTTTTGTACCTGCTCGCGCATCTGTTCGATGAGCACTTTCATGTCCACCGAGATGCGCGTGAGCTCCAGGTTGGACGACTTCGATCCCAGCGTGTTGGCTTCGCGGTGCAACTCCTGAATCAGGAAGTCCAGCCGTTTGCCGACCTCGGCCCCCTTTTTGATCAGCCGTTCGATCTCGGTCAGGTGAGAGTCGAGCCGCGTCAGCTCTTCGGCCACATCGATGCGGATGGCAAATGCGGTGGCTTCGGTGAGAGCCCGGTCGTTGGCCATGTCGGACGTGACCGTGTTGCCAGTGACCGACGGACCGCCGGCGGCCAGGGCCTCGTTCCAGCGGTCGATGAAACGCTGGCGTTGTTGGGCCACCAGTTGGGGAATGAGCGGTTGCGCATCCTTGGCCAGTTGCCGCAATTGACCCAGGCGGTCCAGCAGCATGGCCGCCAGACGTTGGCCCTCGCGCTCGCGCGCTTCCATGAGGTTGTTGATGGCGACCTCCGCCAGCGACTGAAGCCCCTCGTTGAGCTCGCCGGGATTGCCCTGCTGGCGCGAGGTGAGACCCAGGACCTCGGCCACCGACAATGGCGCCGCGGTGGGCAACCAGGCGCGCACGTTGTCTTGCAGACCGACGAGCTTCTGGAGTTCGATTGCGCTGGGTGAACGTGGGGTAGCGTCGCTGCGGCCTTCGATCCACGCGCGAACCTCGACCTTGCCGCGCTTGAGGCGTGCTGTCAGCAGTTCGCGCAGCACCGGCTCTGAACCGCGAAGGTCGTCAGGCAGTTTGAACGTGAGGTCGAGAAATCGGCTGTTGACCGAGCGGATCTCCAGGCCCAGGCCCGGTTTTGGATCGCGCGCAGGCTCTGCGTTCGCGGCCGTGGCGGGCCCGCCCAGGTGGGCCGTTGCATAGCCGGTCATGCTGTAAACTGCCATTGCACTTTGCCCGTCAGGTTGAGTGGTCCAAAACGAGGCGTTCCGGAAACCATCCGAATTATGTCAAAGGTCAAACCCGCACCGCTCCCGCCGGACACCGTGATTGGTGGTTACCGCATTGTTCGCAAACTGGCAGCCGGGGGTTTTGGTGTTGTTTACCTCGCGGTGGACACCGAAGGCCAGCAGGTCGCC
Source organism: Hydrogenophaga sp. RAC07 (assembly GCF_001713375.1). NCBI lineage: Bacteria > Pseudomonadati > Pseudomonadota > Betaproteobacteria > Burkholderiales > Comamonadaceae > Hydrogenophaga > Hydrogenophaga sp. RAC07. The sequence continues at coordinate 2,834,988 of NZ_CP016449.1, read as the reverse complement.
GTCAAGGAATACCTGCCTTCCTCGCTCGCTTCGCGTGGACCAGGTGAGTTGTTGCCTCAAGTGCAGCCCGAAAAACTCTCGCTCTACCGACTGGGCTTGAAGAGCTTCTTTGAAGAAGGTCGGGCACTCGCTCAGATTTCACACGCCTCCGTGGTGAGCGTTCTCAACTTCTTCCGCGAGAACGAGACCGTGTACATGGTCATGAACTTTCTGGAAGGCGCTTCGCTGCAGGAATTCATCATCACTGCGCGAGAGCAGAAGAAGCAGAAGGTTTTTCGCGAATCGACCATCCGTTCGCTGTACGACGAGGTCTTGCGTGGTCTGCGCATCGTGCACCAGCACAAGATGCTGCACCTCGACATCAAGCCCGCCAACATATTCGTGACCGACGACAACCGCTCGGTGTTGATCGACTTCGGCGCAGCTCGCGAGGTGTTGAGCAAGGAAGGCAACTTCATCCGCCCCATGTACACGCCCGGCTTCGCCGCGCCCGAGATGTACCGGCGCGACTCCAGCATGGGCCCCTGGACCGATATCTATGCGATCGGCGCATGCATTTACGCCAGCATGCAGGGTTATCCGCCCAACGATGCGCCACAACGTCTTGAAAAAGACCGCCTGTCGTTGGCGCTGTCCCGCCTGCGCGGCGTCTACTCCGACAACCTGATCGAGGTGGTCGAATGGTGCATGTCGCTGGATCCCTTGTCGCGTCCGCAATCGGTGTTTGCGCTGCAGAAAGAGCTCAGCCGCGAAACCGAGCGCAGTTACACCAAGCTCACCGTGGCCGAAAAAATGCGGCTGCAGTTTGACAACATCGTGTCGGACAACAAGAAATCCCTGCGGAAATCCACCAACGCCGGCACCAAGTTTCGATGAAATTTTCGGTCTATCAGATCAGCCGCCAAGGTGGGCGGGAGCGCAATGAAGACCGCATGGGCTATGCCTACACCCGGGAATCCGGCTTGTTTGTGCTGGCCGACGGCATGGGTGGACACCCCGAAGGTGCCATGGCCGCACAGCTGGCATTGCAGACTTTCTCAGCGTACTTCCAAAAGGCGGCCAATCCCACTGTGAGGGAGGTGCCTGAATTCCTCTCCAGCGCGCTGATGGCCGCGCACCACCAGATCATTCGTTACGCTGCCGAAAAGGGCATGCTCGACACACCCCGTACCACCCTGGTGGCGTCTGTCATGGAGCGGGGCCATGTGTACTGGGTGCACTGTGGCGACTCGCGCTTGTACGTGGTTCGCAACGGTGAAATGCTCACGCGCACACGCGACCACTCCTATATGGAGCAGCAAGCCCACCTGGGCCGCGCAACCGAGCACATCAACCGCAACATACTGTTCACCTGCCTGGGCTCGCCGGCCAAACCGGTGTTTGACCTGTCGGGCCCGGTGCAACTGATGCAGGGCGACCGCGTGCTGCTGTGCTCTGACGGGCTGTGGGGCACGGTGTCCGATGAGGAAATCACGGAAGAGTTGTCCAAGCGGCCGTTGGAGCAAGCCGTGCCCGAGCTGGTGGAGCTGGCGCTCAAACGTGGCGGCCCACGCTGCGACAACGTGACCGTGCTTGCCATGGAATGGGAGACGGCCGACGAATTCCAGAGCACCCGCGTGTCCACCGAGGACATCGAAGAAGGTGTGTTCGCCTCCACCATCCAGTCGGGCACACCCGACTCGACCATGGAAGATCTGGACGACGCGGCGATCGAACAATCGATCGCCGAAATCAACGAAGCGATTCGCCGCACGGCCGAACGCAACACCTGAGGTTTCCCCATGAGCGAAGTTTCCCGACCCGGCCAACGGGCCGTTGATGCCCTGCGCCCGGTGCGCATCACCCGCAGCTACACCATGCATGCCGAAGGCTCGGTGCTGATCGAGTTCGGTCACACCAAGGTGCTGTGCACCGCGTCGGTGGAAGAGAAGGTGCCGCCGCACAAACGCGGCAGCGGCGAAGGGTGGGTGACGGCCGAGTACGGCATGCTGCCGCGCGCCACGCACACCCGCAGTGACCGCGAAGCTGCGAAGGGCAAGCAGAGCGGCCGCACGCAGGAGATTCAGCGATTGATCGGCCGTTCATTGCGCGCGGTGTTCGATCTGAAAGCCTTGGGCGAACGCACCATTTCGTTGGACTGCGACGTGATCCAGGCCGACGGCGGCACGCGTACGGCGAGCATCACCGGCGCTTTCGTGGCCGCGCACGACGCCGTGGGCAAGCTGATCGCCGACGGCAAGATTGCCGCCTCACCCATCAAGGACCACGTGGCCGCGATTTCGGTCGGCATCTTGCAAGGCACGCCGCTGCTCGATCTGGAGTACGTGGAAGACTCGGCCTGCGACACCGACATGAACGTGGTGATGACCGGTGCCGGCCATTTTGTGGAAGTGCAGGGTACGGCCGAGGGCGTGGCGTTCACACGCCGCGAGATGGACGCGCTGCTGGCCTTGGCCGAAAAGGGCATTGGCGAACTCGTGACCTTGCAGAAGCAGACGCTGGGTATCAACAAGGCATGAAGCTGGTCCTGGCGTCCAACAACAAAGGCAAGCTTGCCGAGTTGCAGGCGCTGTTTGCGCCGCTGGGCATTGAGCTGGTGCGCCAGGCCGATCTGAACATTCCCGAAGCGCCCGAGCCACACCGCACCTTTGTGGAAAACGCGCTGGCCAAGGCGCGACACGCCGCGCAGGTCAGTGGTCTGCCGGCGCTGGCGGACGACGCCGGTTTGTGTGTGGAAGCCTTTGGCGGTTTGCCCGGTGTGGACACGGCTTTCTACGCCACGCAGTTCGGGTACGAGAAGGGTGACGACAACAACGTGCGTGCGTTGCTGGAGCAGATGCAGGGCATTCAGGACCGCCGCGCCGCGCTGGTGAGCACGCTGGTGGCCCTGCGCAGCGCCGACGACCCCGAGCCGCTGGTGGCCACGGGCCGCGCGCCCGGCCTCATCACCCAGCAGCCCATCGGGGCGAACGGATTCGGCTTTGACCCGGTCATGTATCTGCCGGCTTTTGGCAAGACCTTCGCCGAGCTGCCCACCGAGTTGAAAAATGCCAACAGCCACCGTGGGCGTGCAGCGCAACACATGCTGGCCTTGATGCGCGAGCGCTGGTTCGCGCCCGCGCCAGAGACCGCACCATGAGTGCCGACCAGCCGGTGGCGTGGCCCGGGGGGCTGCCCGGTCGCAAGGCGTCCACACCCGAAGCGCCCTGGAACGATGTGCGCCACTGGATGCGCCCCGGCACGCTGCAGTTGCACAGCTTGCCGCCGCTCTCGCTCTACATTCACCTGCCGTGGTGTTTGAAGAAGTGCCCCTACTGCGATTTCAATTCGCACGAATGGAGCGCCACGTCCGAGCCGGGTCAGCCGCTGCCCGAGGAGCGTTACCTGGACGCCTTGCGCGCCGACCTGGAAGCTTCGTTGCCCCTGATCTGGGGCCGCACGGTGCACAGCGTGTTCATCGGTGGCGGCACGCCCAGTCTGTTTTCACCCGCATCCGTCGACCGCCTGCTGGGCGATGTCCGTGCCTTGCTGCGGCTCGACGCCGACGCCGAGATCACGCTGGAAGCCAACCCGGGCACCTTCGAGAAAGACCGCTTCCGCGCGTTCCGTGAAGCGGGTGTGACGCGCCTTTCCATCGGTGTGCAGAGTTTCAACGACGTGCACCTCAAGGCGCTGGGTCGTGTACACGACCGGGACCAGGCCATGGCCGCGGTCGATGAAGCCGCACAGGCTTTCGACACCTTCAACCTCGACATCATGTACGCCCTGCCCGGGCAGACGCTGGCCGACTGTGAGGCCGACGTGCGCACCGCACTGTCGTTTTCGCCGCCGCACATCTCCATCTACCACCTCACGCTGGAGCCCAACACCTACTTTGCGAAGTACCCGCCGGCCCTGCCGCCCGAGGACGAAGCCTGGGACATGCTGGATCGCATCACCGAACTCACCGCCGAGGCGGGGCTGCAGCGGTACGAGGTGTCGGCCTATGCACGCGCCGGGCACCGCAGCTGGCACAACACGAACTACTGGCAGTTCGGCGACTACCTGGGCATTGGTGCGGGCGCGCACAGCAAGCTGAGTTTTGCCCACCGCGTGGGACGCCCGGTGCGGGTGCGCGAGCCGCGCCTGTACATGGAGCGTGCGCTGGCGGGCAATGCGGTGGTGAGTGCCGACGAGGTGCCGCGCAAGGCTTTGCCGTTCGAGTTCATGCTCAACGCCTTGCGGCTCAAGGAGGGCTTCAGCCTGCAGCAGTTCACGGAGCGCACGGGCTTGCCGCTCTCCAGCATCGAAGCCGGGCTTGCGCTCGCGGTGCAGAAAGGCCTGATCGAGCGCGATGCGGTCCGTGTGTGGCCCACCGATCGGGGCTTCGACTTCCTCAGCGACCTGCAGGAAATCTTTCTCGCGGACTGAAGCCGCCCTGCCTCAGGCGGTGTGCAGGCTGAAGCCCACACGCGTGGTGCGACCACTCGACTCCGCGGCCGGAAAACCATCGTGCATGCGCGCGATGGCCGCGACGATGGACAGGCCCAGGCCGTGGTGCGGCTTCTCCAGCTCGCAGCGCGACACGTCGGCGCGGAAGAAACGATCGAACAGGCGGGGCAGGTGCTCGGCTTCGATCGTGGGGCCGGTGTTTTCCACCCACAGCCGCACGCTGTCGCCGGCTTCGCGGGCGATGCGCACGCTCAGGGTGGAGCCCGCGTCGGCGTAGCGGATGGCGTTGCCCAGCAGGTTGGACATGGCGCGTTTGACCAGCGGTTCGTCCACCGACAAGGCGGTGTCGCCGATGATGGTCGCGGTCAGGCCGCGCTCTTCCATCGACGCCTCGTGAAACTCCACCACCTGCTGCACCAGCTCCGCCAGGCTCACCGCCGCACCCCGTCGCGCCTTCACACCACGGTCTGCCTGCGCGAGGAACAGCATGTCGTTGACGATGGCCGCCATGCGGTGCAGCTCTTCCAGGTTGGAGTGCAAGGTGTCTTCGAGCTCACCCGTGGTGCGTTCGCGGCTCAGCGCCACCTCGGTCTGGCCAATGAGGTTGGTCAGCGGCGTGCGCAGCTCGTGTGCCACGTCGGCATTGAAGCCTTCGAGCTGCACATAGGTGCGCTCCACGCGCTGCATCAGGCCGTTGAACTGGTCGATCAGCGGTTGCAGTTCCTCCACCGGTTCTGCCAGCGAGAGCCGCTGCCCCAGGCGGCGGGCGTCGATCGCCTTGGTTTGCGCCGCCAGATCGTTCAAGGGCCGCAGGCTGCAACGCACGCGCCAGAACGTGCCCCAGCCCACCAGCGCCGCGCCCGCCAGCACGGCGGCGATCAGCAGCAGCGCCATGCGCCGGGCGGTCTTGGCGTCTTGCGAACAGTCCAGGGTCAGCTGGCCCTGAAGAGGCCCGGCGCCGTTCGAGGTGTCGACCGTGAACGGCATGGCGCGCGACTCCGAGGTGGCCACGTCGAAGGTGGGCGCCTTGTCGCGGTAGAGCTCGCTGCCATCGGCACGGTTCACCTGCACGAAGGTGCCCGGGCGGCGTTCGGCCAGCCAGGCCAGCTTGGCCTTGACTTCGGCTTCACCGCCTTTGGCATTGGCTTCGCGCACCACATCCACCAGCACGGCGGAGTAACTGCGCAGCTCTTCCTCGTGCTTGGCGGTGAAAAGCATGGTGGTGGCGCCGTAGATGAACGCCAGCAACACCCCCAGCCCGATCACGGTCTGGATGGCCAGTAGCAGCGACAGGCGCCGACCGATGGAATAGGCACAAGGTGTCTCGGCGGGCGTGCTGCTCACGGGTGTGGTGTCCAGTGCCGTGGTGTTCATGCCCGCTCCTCCAGCACATAGCCCATGCCGCGCACGTTGTGCAGCAGCTTGGGTTTGAACGGGTCGTCCATCTTGGAGCGCAAGCGACGCACCGCCACCTCCACCACGTTGGTGTCCGAGTCGAAGTTCATGTCCCACACCTGCTCGGCGATGGTGGTGCGCGACAGGATCTGGCCCTTGCGCCGCGCCAGCAGCGCGAGCAGGGAGAACTCCTTGGCAGTGAGGTCCAGCCGCTGGCCCGCGCGCCAGGCCTTGCGGCCGAGCAGGTCCATCTCCAGATCGCACACCGCCATGCGCGTGTTGGCCGCGTCTGTTGCCGCCGGGCCGCGGCGCAGCAGCGCGCCCACGCGGGCGAGCAGCTCGGAGAAGGCAAAGGGTTTGACGAGGTAGTCGTCGGCCCCGGCTTCCAGGCCCTGCACGCGGTCTTCCACCCGGTCGCGCGCGGTGAGCATGAGCACCGGCGTGCCACGCTTCTGCCGCAGGGCCGACAGCACGCCGAAACCATCGATGCCCGGCAACATGATGTCGAGCACCACCAACTGGTAGTCACCTTCGAGCGCGAGGTAGCGGCCCTCGATGCCGTCGCGCGCAACGTCCACGGTGTAGCCGGCCTCGGACAGGCCGCGCTTGACGTAGTCAGCGATCTTGGCTTCGTCTTCAATGACCAGCACGCGCATGGCAGGAATCCGTGTGGGGTGGCAGGGCAGGGCAGGGGCTTGGCTACCCCCGGGCATGACCGCAATTGTCCCGGAAACCGCCCTTTTGCTGCATTACGAATTTGTCATTCTGGCGTTCGGGAAACGACACGTTCGGTTTTTAAAGTTCTTCCTGTGCCAAACACAGAGGCACACCAGTCTTCCCCCAACGCTCTCACAAGGAATCATCATGAAACTCTCCACCACCATCCTTTTGCCCCTGGTCTTCGCCGCCACCGCCGGCACCGCCATGGCCCAGAGTGCTCCGCTGACCCGTGCACAGGTGCAGGCCGAGCTGGCCGAAGCCGTTCGAACGGGCGACCTGCTGGCGGACACCGAGCGCGGTCTGAAACTCAACGAACTCTATCCCTCCAATTACCCGGCCCAGCCGAGCCAGGTGGGCAAGACCCGCGCACAGGTGAAAGCCGAACTGGCCGAAGCCGTCCGCACCGGCGACCTGGTGGCCGACATTGAAACCGGCTTGAAGCTGAACCAGATCAATCCCTCCAACTACCCCGCCCAGCAGACCCAGATGGGCAAGACCCGCGCACAGGTGATGGCTGAAACCGCCGAAGCGCGCCGCCTCGGTCTGCTGGATGTGAGCGAAAACGAATACCCCAAAATCGCCACGCCCGAGCAAGTCGAGCAGATTCGCCAGGCCGGCCTGCGCGCTGCCGACAGCATGAACGTCGGTCAACTGAACCGCCAGTGATGAAGCGCCCGGCCGCGGGGCGGCAGCTGTTCACGAGATGGCTCGCCCCGCCCGCAAACGAAGAATCCAGACCGCACGGGCCCCGGCCCTTGAACCCTCATCTGCGCAGATCACCAGCGGGCCTTCGGGCCCGTTGGTGTTTTTGCGCGCGTGCGTGAAGCAGTTCTCACTCTCTCGGGGCCCTTGGCGCGCCAGCGCACAGAAAGGCGAAACCCTACTCCGTACCATCATGAAAGTTCATCCACCGGATGAAAGTGGTCTGTTTTCACAGGGGAGCTCTCATGAAACGTTATGCAGCGTTGGCGGTGTCTTTGGTGGCCCTGGCGGGAGTGGTCAGCTGTGGTGGGGGCGGCGATGACGTTGTCGGCGCGCCGGCGGGGCCGTCTGCTGAGGGGTACTACGCGGGCTCTCTGGTCGTGACTGAATTCCCTGCCCAGCTTGGCAATCCGACGCTGCCCGGTAGCAGCACGGCGTTTCAAATGCTGGTGCTTGAGAACGGTCAGTTCTGGACCATTTACGGAACGCCCAACGGCACGTCTCTGGATGTAAAGGGCTTTGCGCAGGGCACGGGAACCTCCAACGGCAGCTTGTTCATTGCGGGCAGTGTGCGGAATTTCGCGAACCCACCCCCCGCCTTGGCCACGAATGCGGTGGCCAGTGCGAGCTACAACGCGTCGGCCAAGTCCATCAGCGGAACGATCACGGACTCGAGCACCACCTCAACGATCACCAGTGCTCCGCAGTCAGCGTATGACTACAACGCCGCCGCCGATCTGGCCAGCCTCGCGGGCTCCTGGACCGTGCGCGGCCAGGGCAACGATCAGCACACCCTTACGGTGAACTTGGATGGCAATTTCTCGGCAACCGTCGGTTCGGTTTCAGGTTGCCCTTTCTCCGGCCGTTTTGTCCCACGTGCCTCTGCCAAGAACGTATTCAACGTATCGGTCACCAATGGTGGCTCCCCTTGCCTGAACGAAGGCTTGCCTTCTGCGGGTGTTGCGTACCTGGTGGCGGCGGGCGCAGGATTTCAGTTGACCTTTGCCACACTGAGCGCCGATCGCCAGCTAGGGGCAGTGGTGTATGGCGTTCGCTAAAACTCAGTCAATACCCCCATCACAAATCCGCCCGCTCCACCGACACTGCCCATCCTGCGCGAGCCACGGATGGGCATGGCCCGAGCAGCCGGTCTGGCAGATGGCTTTTCGTGCCGCATCCAGGTTCGGTTCTTGACCTGGTTGGGCATGCGCAGGGTGTGACGCACGGGATCGGTGTGTGACGTTTACCACCGCCACAGTCATTCCCCACAGCACGCAGGTCCGCGCCACCACCAGTTGCCCGCGCAACCGCACCACCTCGCTGGTCAGGGCATTCAGCGCCACCTCTTTCTCCTGCATGAGTCTGGACATCCGGTCCTGAACGCCACCGAGGTGCCGGCACAACACAGCGTGTTCCAGCACCACGCCCTCCGGCCGCGCACTCATTGCACCAGCGATGCCGTGGAGTGCCACAGGCGCCGCTCGGGCAGCAGGTCGTCGGCGTTCAGGGCTGCTCGCTCGGCCGGCCCGTCGCCGGCCTTCAACAAAACGTCCCAGTGCTGGTGCATGCGTTGCACCACCGTGCGAAAGCTCGGTGACAAGCCCGGGTGCTGGCCCAGAAAAAACAGGTTGGAGCGGATCTTGCGCCCCATCAAGTCGCGCTGCGTGGCGCAGGCGCTCTGGGCGTGGCCCGTCATCAGTGCCAGCGTGCCCGCGAGCATGGCTTCGGCGCAGGGCATCACGTGTTCTTCGTCTTCGTGCAGTTCGGGTTCGGTGTTCACAGCGGTCTCCAGACAAGGGTGTGGATGTCGCGCCTGGGCGCGAGCGGTGCTGGCTGCCGGTCAGAACTGGCGGGTGGTGAAGGACCGAGGCTGGCTTGCTGGCCCCATGTTAAATGAGAATTGATCGCATTTGAAGAGGGCTCGCCGGATTGTTTGCAAGCGGGTGTTTCGGCTTGTTCTGCCGAGTGCCGAACGGGCAAGAAAAAAGGGCCTTGATTGCTCAAGGCCCTTGAATTCGTTGGCGGAGACGGTGAGATTCGAACTCACGGACCCTTGCGAGTCGGCAGTTTTCAAGACTGCTGGTTTAAACCGCTCACCCACGTCTCCGGATGCGGTTGCAACGCGTGGATTTTAGCCTGCGATGGCCGTGGCCTCGGGTCGTGATGGGAGCAGCATGCCGCGCGTCTCGATGAAGCGCACCACCTCGTCCACGCCGGCCAGCGTCTTGAGGTTGGTCATGACCCAGGGCCGGCGCGCGCTGTCGGGGCGCATGCGGGCGGTGTCGGCCTTCATCACCTCCAGGTCGGCGCCCACGTGCGGGGCCAGGTCGGTCTTGTTGATCACGAAGAGGTCGCTTTTGGTGATGCCGGGGCCACCCTTGCGCGGGATCTTTTCGCCCGCGGCCACGTCGATCACGTAGATGGTGAGGTCGCTGAGCTCGGGGCTGAAGGTGGCGGCGAGGTTGTCGCCGCCGCTTTCGATGAACACCACGTCGGCGTCGGGGAACTCGCCGAGCATGCGGTCGATGGCTTCGAGGTTGATGGAGGCGTCCTCGCGGATGGCGGTGTGCGGGCAGCCGCCCGTTTCCACGCCCATGATGCGTTCGGCCGGCAGTGCGCCGCTCACGGTGAGGATGCGTTGGTCTTCCTTGGTGTAGATGTCGTTGGTGATGGCGATCAGGTCGTAGCGCTCGCGCATGGCCTTGCACAGCATCTCCAGCAGCGTGGTCTTGCCCGAGCCGACGGGGCCGCCGATGCCCACGCGCAGCGGGGGCAGGTGTTTGCTGCGGCGGGGAATGTGGTGCAGGGGGGTCATGAGCGGAACAGGCGTGAGTATTGGGTTTCGTGGCGGGCTGAGTGAATGGCGAGCAGCGGAGTGAAGGCCTGGCGCTCATCGTCCTGCAATTGGATGGCGTGGTCGACCGCGGCCGGAATCTGCTGCGCCAGGCGCGCGAGCATGCGCTGGCCGGCGCTCTGGCCCAGCGGCACCGACTTGATGGACGCCTGCACCATGTTTTCGCACCAGCCGAAGGCGTAGCCGACCAGGCTGTCGTGCACGCTGGCCCCGGTGCTGGCGGCAGCACAGGCGCAGGCCACCGGGTAGGTGGGTGGGTCCAGGCGGGCACCGTGCAGTTGTTCAAACACACCCGTGCCCAGCTCGCCGAGCTGGCGCGCCCACTCCAGCAGCGAGCGGCCCATCTGCTCGCTTTGCAGGCGGAACTCCAAGGTCTCGCGGGTCTGCAGCACCCAGCGGTTGAGGGTGGTGATGCGGTCGAGATCGTTGGCGCGCCAGGCGGGAATGGCCTGCGCCACCACCGCCAGGTCGCTGCGCGCCAGCCCCAGGTGCAGCTGGTCGGTGAGCCAGGCGGCTGCGCTGTGTTCATCCGATACCAGGCCGGCGTCCACGGCCGATTCAAGCCCTTCGGAATACGAGAAACCACCCACCGGCAAAGCCGGTGATGCGAGCCAGAGGATCTGCAGCAGGCTGGCGGCCGAGCGGGGCGGCGCGTCGGCCACGTCAGCCGTGGTCATGGTTGTGGTGGTCGTGGTCGTGGCCGTGGTGGTGGTTGTGAGTGTCCTTCGCGCCATGCACATGGCTGTCACCACCCCCCGCGCCATGACCGCCATACGCGCCGGCCTCGGGCTCGAAGGGTTCACGCACCTCCACCACCGTGAGGTGCATGGCGCGCAGCATGTCGGCCAACACATGGTCGGGCTCGATCTTCAGGTGATCGGGACGCAGCTCGATGGGCACGTGGCGGTTGCCCAGGTGGTAGGCCGCGCGCATGAGGTCGAAGGCCTGCTCGTGGGCCGGGTGGTCGGGGCAGGCGGTGATGCGCAGCACCGCCTGGGGCGCGGCCACCACGCGCAGCAGCGAGCCGTCCTGCGTGACGAGCACGTCGCCGCCGCGCACCACGGTGCCGCGCGGCAGGAACACACCCACGTGGCGCTCGTCGGAGGCCACGGTGTCGAAGCGGCTCTTCTGGCGGACATCCCAGTCCAGTTCCAGGTGCGAGGCGCGCTGCACCATGGTGCGCGCGAGGCCCTGGCCCTGAGGGATGAGTTTGGAGGCTTGCAGCATGGGGACGTGATTCAGAACAGGAAGTAGCGTTGTGCCATCGCCAGGCGTGTGGCGGGCTCGCAGGTGAGCAGCACACCGTCGGCGCGCACCGCGTAGGTTTGTGGATCGATCTCCATCTTGGGCAAGAGGCTGTTGTGCACCATGGTGGCCTTGGTCACGCTGCGGCAGCCGCGCACCGCGTCCAGTGTCTTGCGCAGGCCGTAGCGCTCGCCCACACCGGCGGCCAGTGCGGCTTGCGAGACGAAGGTCAGGCTGCTTTTGGCCATGGCGCCGCCGAAGCTGGCAAACATGGGTCGGTAGTGCACAGGTTGGGGTGTGGGGATGGAGGCGTTCGGGTCGCCCATGGCGGCCAGCGCGATGCTGCCGCCTTTCAGGATGAGCGCGGGTTTCACCCCGAAGAACGCAGGCTTCCACACCACCAGGTCGGCCCACTTGCCGACCTCCAGCGAACCCACGATGTGCGAGATGCCGTGGGCGATGGCCGGGTTGATCGTGTACTTGGCGATGTAGCGTTTGACGCGGAAGTTGTCGTTGCGCGGGCCATCACCGGGCAGGCTGCCGCGCTGGCTTTTCATCTTGTCGGCCGCCTGCCAGGTGCGGATGATGACCTCGCCCACGCGTCCCATGGCCTGGCTGTCGCTGCTCATCATGCTGATGGCACCCATGTCGTGCAGGATGTCCTCGGCCGCGATCGTTTCGCGGCGGATGCGGCTTTCGGCAAAGGCCAGGTCTTCGGGAATGGCGGCGTCCAGGTGGTGGCACACCATGAGCATGTCCACATGCTCGTCCAGCGTGTTGACCGTGTAGGGCATGGTCGGGTTGGTGGAGCTGGGCAAAAAGTTGGCCTCGCCCACCACACGCAGGATGTCGGGTGCGTGGCCTCCGCCCGCGCCTTCGGTGTGAAAGGCGCAGAGGCTGCGGCCCTTGGTCGCGGCGATGGTGTCTTCCACGAAACCCGATTCGTTGAGCGTGTCGGAGTGGATCGCGACCTGCGTGTCGGTGGCTTCGGCGACGTCGAGGCAGTTGCTGATGGCACTCGGTGTGGTGCCCCAGTCTTCGTGCAATTTCAGGCCAATCACACCGGCGTTGATCTGCTCGTGCAGCGGAGCGGGTTGGCTGGCGTTGCCCTTGCCCAGAAAACCCAGGTTCATGGGCAGACCGTCGGCGGCCTGCAGCATGCGTTCGATGTGCCAGGGGCCGGGCGTGCAGGTGGTGGCGAAGGTGCCCGTGGCCGGGCCGGTACCGCCGCCGAGCATGGTGGTGATGCCCGAGGTGAGGGCTTCGTCCACCTGTTGCGGGCAGATGAAGTGGATGTGGCTGTCGATGCCGCCGGCGGTGACGATGTTGCCTTCGCAGCTGATGACCTCGGTGCCCGGGCCGATGATGATGTCCACACCGGGTTGCGTGTCGGGGTTGCCGGCCTTGCCGATGGCCACGATGCGCCCGTCTTTCAAACCGATGTCGGCCTTGACGATGCCCCAGTGGTCGACGATGACGGCGTTGGTCATCACCGTGTCCACGGCTCCCTCGGCGCGCGTTCTCTGCGATTGCGCCATGCCATCGCGGATGGTCTTGCCGCCACCGAACTTGACCTCTTCGCCGTAGCCACCAGCGGCCAGGGTGAAGTCCTTCTCGATCTCGATCATGAGACCGGTGTCGGCCAGGCGCAGGCGGTCGCCAACGGTGGGGCCGAACATGTTGGCGTAGGCGCTTCTTGAAATCGTGGCCATGCTCAGAGACTCCCTTGGGTCAGGCCACGAAAGCCATACACGACGCGGTCACCCGCGTAGTCCACCAGCTCCACCGTGCGTTGCTGGCCCGGCTCGAAACGCACCGCCGTGCCGCTTGCGATGTTCAGCCGCATGCCGCGGGCCGCGGTGCGGTCGAAGTCGAGCGCGCCATTGACTTCGGCAAAGTGGTAGTGCGAGCCGACCTGGATCGGTCGGTCGGCGCCGTTCTTCACCACCAGGGTGAGCGTGCGCCGGCCGGGGTTGAGGGCGTGCTCGCCCTCGTCGGTGAAGAGTTCGCCGGGAATCATGGTCCGTTCCTTCAGCGCTTGCCGCTGGACCACCACAGCGCAACGGCAATGGCGGCCACCACCCCCACGAAGCCGAGTGTGTCGGTGGCGTGCCAGTGGGAGCCGAACAGGCCATGGCCTTCGTGGGCCAGGGCGGGCGCGCAGAAGGCTGCTGCGGTGAGGAGGGCGGTGGCGAGGCGCATGGGGACTTTCGGTGAAGGAGTCAGGGAATGGGTTGGTGCACGGTGACGAGCTTGGTGCCGTCGGGGAAGCTGGCTTCCACCTGGATGTCCGGGATCATCTCGGCGATGCCCTCCATCACATCGGCGCGGGTCAACACGTTGCGCCCCTCGCTCATGAGCTGGGCCACGGTCTTGCCGTCGCGCGCGCCCTCCATCACGGCCGCGCTGATCAGCGCCACGGCCTCGGGGTAGTTGAGCTTCAAGCCGCGCGCCTGGCGCCGCTCGGCGAGCAGGGCGGCGGTGAAGATCAGCAGCTTGTCTTTTTCTCTGGGCGTGAGTTCCATGGTGGTGCGTGCGTTCCCGGTGGTGCTTGGGTGGTCTGGTCAGCAATTCCCGTGCCCCGAGCGGGCCCGGGTGGTGGCGTGGCACGAAAGCTGCAGAAATGCCGTGTGACAACCATACCCATTGTTCCCATCCGAACCGCTGCCGCGTCCACCGCAGGGCAGGAGCCCGGGCCGGACGCACCCCAGCGCATCACCCGCGTGCGCCGCGACTACAACAGCTGGGTCGGCAGCGAGACCATGGAGGACTACGCGCTGCGCTACACGCCGCAGCGCTTTCGCAAATGGAACGAATGGCGCGTGGCCAACACCGCCTTTGGCGCCGCGTCCTTCCTGATCCTGGAGGCCGTGGGCGCCACGCTGCTGGTGCAGTACGGTTTTGTGAACGCGGCGCTGGCCATCCTGTGCACCGGCCTGATCATCTTTTTCGCGGGCCTGCCCATCAGTGTGTACGCCGCGCGCTACGGGGTGGACATGGACCTGCTCACGCGCGGAGCGGGCTTTGGCTACATCGGCTCCACCATCACCTCGCTGATCTACGCCACCTTCACCTTCATCTTCTTCGCGCTCGAAGCGGCTGTGATGGCCTACGCGCTGGAGCTCGCGCTCGACATTCCGCCCGCCTGGGGTTACCTGATCTGCGCGGTGGTGGTCATTCCGCTGGTCACGCACGGCGTGTCGGTGATCAGCCGCTTCCAGGTCTGGACCCAGCCGCTGTGGCTGGTGATGATGGTGGTGCCTTTTGGGGCGGTGGCGGTCATGGCGCCCGAAACATTCACCAACGTGGTGCGATATGGGGGCGAATCCGGTGCGGGTGCGCTGTTTGATTGACACCTCTTTGGTGCGGCGCTGACCGTGGGCATCGCGCTCATCACGCAGATGGGCGAGCAGGCCGACTACCTGCGCTTCATGCCCGCCAAAGAGAAGGGCAAGGGCCTGCGCTGGTGGGCCGGTGTGCTGGCGGGCGGGCCGGGCTGGGTGCTGCTGGGCGTGGTGAAGATGCTAGGCGGCGCGCTGCTGGCGTACCTCGCCATCAGCCACATGGTGCCGCCCGACCGCGCGGTGGACCCGAACCAGATGTATCTGGCGGCCTACGAATACGTGTTCGCCGACTACGGCTGGGCGGTGGCGGCCACAGCACTTTTCGTGGTGGTGTCGCAACTCAAGATCAACGTGACCAACGCCTACGCCGGCTCGCTGGCCTGGAGCAATTTTTTCTCGCGCATCACCCACAGCCACCCCGGCCGTGTGGTGTGGGTGGTGTTCAACACCTTCATCGCTTTCATGCTGATGGAGATGAACGTGTTCCAGGCGCTGGGCCAGGTGCTGGGCGTGTACTCCAACATCGCGATCGCCTGGATCATGGCGGTGGTGGCGGACCTGGTGATCAACAAGCCGCTGGGCTGGAGCCCCAAGGGCATCGAGTTCAAGCGGGCGTATCTGTACGACATCAACCCGGTGGGCGTGGGCGCGATGGGGCTGGCCTCAGCCTTGTCCATCGTGGCGCACATGGGTTTGATGGGGCCCACGGCCGAGGCGTTTTCGGCGGTGATTGCCATGGTGACGGCTTTTGTGACGGCGCCCTTGATTGCGTGGGGCACACAGGGGCGGTATTACATTGCCAGACATTCAGAAATGCCTCGCGAATTCGATGTGGGTTTGGGCGCGGGCCCTCACCCCCGCCCTCTCCCAGAGGGAGAGGGAGCCAAGGCATTTCACGCCGTGCAGCGATGCGTGATCTGCGAGCGTGAATACGAGGGGCCGGACATGGCCCACTGCCCGGCCTACCAGGGCGCCATCTGTTCGCTCTGCTGCACGCTTGATGCGCGCTGTGGCGATCTCTGCAAACCGCACGCCAAGCTCTCCGAGCAGTGGATGGGCGCGCTGCGGCGCGTGTTGCCGCGTTCGATCTGGCCTTACCTGGAAGCGGGCCTCGCGCACTACCTGCTGCTGATGTTCGTGATGGCGCCGGTGCTCGCGGCGGTGCTCGGCTTGTTGTACCGCCAGGAGGTGCAGGGGCTGGCGCAGCGCATCGGTCTCTCGGCCAACGCCGGCTTGCTCGACGCGGCCTTGCGCTCGGGCTTCGTGCGGGTGTACGCCGTGTTGCTGCTGATCACGGCCACGGTGGCGTGGTGGCTGGTGCTGGCGCACAAGAGCCGCGAGGTGGCGCAGGAAGAGTCGAACCGGCAGACGCGCCTGCTGATGCAGGAGATCGAATCGCACCGCCTCACCGACGAAGCCCTGCAGCAGGCGCGCCTGGCGGCCGAACACGCCAACCAGGCCAAGACGCGCTACATCAGCACCATCAGCCACGAGCTGCGCACACCGCTCAACAGCATCCTGGGTTATGCGCAGCTCTTGCAGGAAGACACCGGCATGGCGCCGCACCGCGCGCAGGCCATCCGTGTGATCAACCGGGGTGGCGAACACCTGCTCTCGTTGATCGAGGGCACGTTGGATATCGCGCGCATCGAGTCCGGCAAGCTCGCGCTCGACGTGCGACCCATGGCCTTTGCCGGCGCCATGCGGGAGGTCGCCGGCATGTTTGAGCTGCAGGCCAGCGCCAAGGGCCTGCGCTTCGTGTTCGAGACCGGCAGCCGCCTGCCCGACACGGTGCGCGCCGACGAAAAACGCCTGCGCCAGATCCTCATCAACCTGCTGGGCAACGCGGTGAAGTTCACGCGGGTCGGCCAGGTGCGGCTGCGCGTGACGCATGCGCGCGAGATGGCGCAGTTCGAGGTGCACGACACCGGCCCCGGCATGCGCGCGCAAGACCTGGAGCGGGTGTTCGAGCCGTTCGCACGCGGGCAGAACGAGGCCGCCGCGCCTGGGCCGTCCACCGGCACCGGCCTGGGCCTCACCATTGCCAAGATGCTCACCGACCTCATGGGCGGCGAGATGACGGTGCGCAGCGCACCAGGCGAAGGTTCCGTGTTCACCGTGCGCCTGTTTCTGCCCGAGGTTCACGGTGCGGTGCTGCCGCGCCCGCTGGCCCTGCCCGTGCACATCGGCTACGAGGGTGCGCGCCGACGCGTGCTGGTGGTCGACAACGAAGAGGCCGACCGCGAACTGATCCAGCGCTGGCTGGCGCCGCTGGGGTTTGACGTGATGCTGGCCACCAGCGGCCTGGACGCGCTGACCTTGCTGGAACGCCTGCACCCGGGCGACGCCGGTGCGCCCGACGCCGTGTTCATGGACCTGGCCATGCCCGGCATCGACGGCTGGGAGACCATGCGCCGGCTGCGCGCCGGGGGCTGGGGCGCGGTGCCGCTGGCCATCGTGTCGGCCAACGCGTTCGACAAGGGCCTGGACAACGACCTGGATCACCGGCCCCAGGACTTCTTTGTGAAGCCGGTGCGCCGCGACGACCTGCTCGACTGGCTGGGCCAGCGCCTGCAACTGGTGTGGATCGAGGTGGCGGCGTCGGAAGGCGCATCACAGGCGCCGGCACCGACCCAAGCCCCGGGGCTGGACATCACCAGCGGCCGCGAGTTCGAGCCCTTGCTGGAACTCGTGCGCCTGGGTTACTACAAGGGCATCGTGCAGTGGCTCGACGAGTGGGTGCAGGACCACCCCGAGCAGGCGGGCTTTGCGCAGCAGCTGCGCACGCTCGCGCGCGAGTTCCGTTTTGACGCGATCGAGCAGCAACTGCTGCAGCGCCATGTCTGAGTTCACCCTGCAACAGACCGACCAGCTCATCGTGCTGATCGTCGACGATGTGCCCGATAACGTGGCGCCGTTGCACGACGCGCTGGACGACGCGGGCTACACCGTGCTGGTGGCGCTCGACGGCGAGAGCGCCATCCGCCGCGCCACGCAGGCCCTGCCCGACGTGGTGCTGCTGGACGCGGTGATGCCCGGCATCGATGGCTTTGAAGTGGCGCGCCGCCTCAAGGCGCAGCCGGCCACGGCGCACATCCCCATCATCTTCATGACCGGCCTGACCGAGACCGAACACCTGGTGGCCGCACTCGACGCCGGTGGTGCCGATTACGTGACCAAACCCATCAAGCCGCGCGAGGTGATGGCGCGCATGGGTGTGCACCTGCGCACCGCGCGCCATGTGCGCCAGGGCGCGGTGGAGCGCAGCCAGGCGCGCAACGCACTCGACGCGTTTGGCTACGCCACCATCACCGTGCGCGAGAGCGACGGCCGCCTGATGTGGCAGACGCCGCTGGCGCGCGACCTGCTGCGCAACTACTGCGGGACCGAATCACCCACCACACCGCCGGCGGTGCTGCAGTGGCTGCGCCGCCATCTGGGTGAAGCGAGCGAGCAGCGCGAACCACCCCGTCTCACGCTGGAAAACGGCCCGCGCCGGCTCACCTTCCGGCTGCACCAGCGCGTGGGCGATGAAGACGGTGATGCGGACGCCGGTGGCGACTGGCTCATCGTGATGCAGGAAACGTCGGACGCCAGCGTGCTTTCCAGCGTGGCCGGCGCCTTCGGCCTCACCGCGCGCGAGGCCGAGGTCCTGTACTGGGTGGTCAAGGGCAAGATCAACCGCGACATCGGCGACATCATCGGCGCCAGCCCCGCCACGGTGAAAAAACACCTGGAACGCATCTACGCCAAGCTCGGTGTGGAGACCCGCACGGCAGCGGCCGCCATGGCCATCAACCGCGTGCCGCTGCTGCAGCCGCAGCACGGAGGGTAGGAGGGTAGGAGGGCTGCGGTGCTTGCCGGCCGCATCCCACGGGCTGCCGCCGCTTTAGACTGCGAGCTGTCTTTCACGTGAGCCAGAAAGCGTGATCACATGCAGTACAAACCAGACCCTCAGGGATCGAAACTACGACTGGCTGCTGAACCTCGGTCACCAGACCGTGGCTACGAGGCGTCTACGCCGGTGCGTGCCGCTTTCGCAATGATGGCGGCCAGATGCTCAAACGCCCGCTCAAACGATGGACAGTCAAGCTGCAGGCTCCTTCAACCCTCCAGGAGTCACAACCATGCCGAAGTTTGTCATCGAACGCGCCATCCCGAATGTCGGCGCCATCAGCCCCGCTGATCTGCAGGCGATATCTCAGAAGTCTTGCGGTGTGCTCAGCGAGATGGGCCCCGATGTGCAATGGGTGCACAGCTACGTGACCGGCGACAAGATCTATTGCATCTACAACGCCACCAGCGAAGCGCTGGTTCGAGAACACGCGCGCCGCGGGGGATTCCCCGCAGACAGCGTGGCCCGCGTCGTCACCACGATCGATCCGATCACGGCCGAGGCGTGAGTTCTTCGGCCAAGGGCCGAGTGATGTCAAACTCGCACGATGGCCATGTTCATCCAGCTCCTGGGCGTGCCGCAATTCATGGGGCGCGACGGCACGCCCGTGGTGTTGCGCGGGCACAAGTCGTGGGGACTGCTGGCCTACCTGGTGACCCATGAGGGTCCAGCAAGTCGGCACCATCTGGCGCGTTTGTTGTTCGAGGACGCCGAAGATCCGCTCGCGGCTCTTCGGTGGAATCTCACCGAGCTTCGCCGCGCTTTGGGCCCCGACAGCCTCCGCGGCGAGTCCATCGTCCTGCGCCGGGATACCGATCTGATCATCGACAGCGATGTGCTTCGGCGCGGCAGCGCCGCCGAAGGCGTTCAGTTGCCCGGCCTGGGTCGCGAGTTGCTTGAAGGCATGGGCTTCGCCACCAGTCCCTCTTTCGAAGTCTGGCTGCAAGCCGAGCGCCGACGCATGCATGCCACTGCCCAGGCCGTGTTGCACGAGGCCACCCTCGCCCGCCTGGCGGATGGCTCGGTTGCGCAGGCGCTGAATCTGGCCAGCCGACTTGTGGCGCTTGATCCGCTTGAAGAGAACTCACAGGTGCTGTTGGTTCGCTGCCTGGCGAATGCAGGCGACGGCATCGGTGCTGCACGTCAGGTTGCCGCATGCCGCGAGCTTTTCCAGCGAGAGCTGGGCGTGTCCCCCGGACCGGCGTTGAGCGATGCCCTGCGCACCAACACCTCGACGGTGGTTGCCGGGCCGGCCACGGGGCGAGCGGGCGCTCTGGCCCTGCTGGAAGCCGGCGAGGCCGCGATCAGCGCTGGCGCACTGGATGCGGGATTGCAGTGTCTGCGCAGGTCGATCGACGACGCCAACACGACGGGTGATCCTGTCCTGCGGGCGAGGACCCGTGTGGCGCTTGGCAGCGCGTTGGTTCACGCCGCCAGGGGCCGCGATGCCGAAGGAGCGACCGCCCTTCACGAAGCGCTGGCTATCGGTGAAGTCGTGGCGCCATTGCAGGTTGCAGCGGCCTGTCGCGAGCTGGGCTATGTGGAGTTTCTGCTCGGTCGCTACGACCGGGCACTCAACTGGGTGGCCCGGACGGATCCGTTGGTCCCAGGTGAAGCTGCAGAACAAGCCCGCCTGGCCACGCTGAAAGGCTCCATCCTGAGCGACACGGCGCACTACGTGCCCGCAATGGAGCAACTCCTGCAGGCACAGTCTTTGGCCCTGGACGCTGCCGATGGCAAGCTGGGAATTTACGCCGATTCCATGGTCGCCCGCATCTTGGTGCTGACGGGACGATACGACGAGGCCGTGACCGTGCTGGACCGCTGCATCGACCAGTCACGCAAGATGTGGACGGCCTTTCTGCCCTGGCCACAGTCGTTTCGCGCCGAAGCCGATCTGCGTTTGGGGCGCATCGACGAGGCCGCGTATCGATTCGAAAACGCGTTTGCGTTGGGGTGTCAGTTGGCCGACCCCTGCTGGGAAGGCATTGCAGGGCGTGGCATGGGCCTGGTCGCCGCTGCGCGCGGCGATGTTCAGGGTGGCATCGCCATCCTGCTGGATACGCTGCAGCGCTGCATGCGGCTGCCCGATGCTTATGTCTGGGGCAGTGGTTACGTGCTCGACGGGCTGTGCGCCCTGGCGCTCGCCCATGACGATGAACGGGGACCGGCTTGGGTGAGCCAGCTCACAGTCATGTCCGCCCGCTCAGGCATGCGCGAGCTGGTGGCGCGCTCTCACTGGTACCGCGGCAGGCTGGGCGAGCCCGGAGCAATCGAAGGCGCCAGGCAACTTGCCACCCAGATCCGCAATCCGGTCCTGGACGCACATTTCTTGAGGGATGCCTGAGTCGAGCAGCGCCCTCGGTGAGATTTTCGTCAGCAGGGCGCCGCACACCAGCGCTTCATGATGGAGCTACCCCGTATCGCAGCATTTGATCTGCGCCTTAGATGGTGAGCTCGGCGCGCCACTGAGATGGTCGGTAGTCGCTGAATAGACGGCGATTCGGACTGGACAGCAGCTCAAGACTGAACTGAGACATTCGTACTCTGACCGAGGCTGTCAGTCATAGGTCTGGAAGGGGTCCTTCCGGTCAGCGTTCTAGATGGCTGGCTATCGCGGAAGACAAAGCTCGAAAGGCTTGGGTGTACGTCAACGCAATCGGCAGCGGAATTTCTGCCGCGTCCCGCCTTCGAGTACCGTGTCGGACTGTTTCCTTACCTCAACTTCTGAATGGTTCAGAGATTTGATGGGCTTTAAACGCACAATTTGCTCATGACCGAACTACTTCCAAACCTCGCTCTTGCTGGCTATCGCAGCTTCGGTAAACAGCATCAGTACTTTGATCGGTTTACGAAGATCAATATCCTGATCGGACGGAACAACTCAGGCAAGTCCAACGTTCTTCGGGTCATCAAAGAGGTGCTTCCGCAGATCGGCGAGCGCGGCGTACTGAAGCTTGAACCAGTCGCGGCGCACCTTCCAGACCATCCTCCATTGCAGGTCGGCATTGGAGAGGCCTTCATAGACAACGATTCGACAGGATTCAAACTTCCGCCCGAATCACAGCGACGCGGCGGACTTCCTAATGACCATCGCGGGCAGGCGATTGAAAGCCTGATGGCCGAACTGCTCGCTCGCAAAGCTAAGCATGACGGAACTACGCTCGCATGGTCATTCACGACCCTCCCGGACGGCAAGCCAGTGCATGACACCTGGGTGTCGGCGATGACTGATATGGAAGGGCCCAGGGTACAGAAACTATGGTCGCACCTAACAAATAGTGGCAATGGGGACAGAAAAGCTCACTGGGAGCCGCAGATTGTGGAGCGGTTTCCGCTGAAGATTCCGCACCGGACTGTCGAGCTGATCCCCGCCATTCGTCGCATTGGCGACTCAGGAGTGGAGCCGAATGGGTATGACGGAACAGGGATCATTAACAGACTCGCGCAACTTCAGAATCCGTCGGCTGAGAACCAAGATCAGAAACTCAGGTTTGAAGCCATCAACTCGTTCCTACGCGAGGTTACAGATAGACCAGATGCACGAATCGAGATCCCGTACGAACGGGACACAATACTTGTTCATATGGACAACAAAGTACTGCCGATTTCCTGCCTTGGCTCTGGCCTGCACGAAGTCATCATCCTTGCGGCTGCAGCGACCACGCTTAGCAACCAAATAGTTTGTATTGAAGAGCCTGAACTCCACCTAAACCCAATACTCCAGAAAAAGTTCATTCGGCATCTCGCTACGCGCACTGACAATCAATACTTCATTACCACACACTCCGCTGCGATCATGGATACACCTGACGCTGAGGTCTATCACGTGACACTAACGGACGGTAGTTCAAGGGTTGAGAGGGTTACCACCGATGCCACACGGGCTGCTGTTTGCGAGGACCTTGGGTATCACCCATCCGATCTTCTCTTGGCCAATTGCATCATATGGGTAGAAGGTCCGTCCGATCGCCTATACGTGAACTGGTGGCTTCGCACCATCGATTCCGCTCTCATCGAAGGTATTCATTTCAGCGTCATGTTCTACGGGGGCAAACTTGCGGCCCACATTTCAAACGCCGAGACGTCGGAGGGAGTGACCGAGTTTATTCAGCTAAGGCGATTGAATCGCCGTGGCGTAATTCTGATTGATAGTGACAAAGCATCATCACACGCGCGAATTAACGAAACGAAGAAGCGACTGCGCGACGAATTTGATCAAGGCCCCGGCTTCGCATGGATAACAAGTGGGCGAGAGGTCGAGAATTATTTGCCGATTGATGCTGTTGCCTCCGCGGTCTCTGAGACGATTCCTTCTGCGACGCGACTAGGTGGCGGCGATCGCTATGAAAATCTTTTGAAGATTCGACGGGCCTCCGGATCGGATGATCAGGCCTCAAAAGTTGAAGTGGCGAAGTGGATAACGGTCGAGACTGAACCGGATTTGCAGCTTCTAGACCTGCGTGAGCAGCTATCAAGACTAGTCGACTTCATCCGTAAGTCGAATCCGATCGGCGGCATACGGCCGAGTGCCTAGCTCAACCCCAATACGCTTCCGCACTCGGTGTTAGCCCAAAATTTGAACTGCCGCTCCAACCATTTCCCAGGTGCCGCTCTCGGCTAACTGCGGACATGTTTGGAGAGATGGCGAAGGACAGCTTCCGCTGCATAGCTGACCTCTATCGATCCAGTACGACCAACTGCACTGGGTCGAAAGGGGCGCCCAAGTTTGTGGGGGCGGCCACCCCATCCCCTCAGGTGCCACCAGGCGTGGTACGGCTTGAACCAAGCCCTACAGTCCATCCCATTACCCACCGTTCTCCAACTCACTCGGTGATGTTGTTGGCCTTGATGAAGGCCGACCAGGTGGTCATCTGCTTTTCCACAAAGGGCTTGAACACCTCGGGGCCGCCGCCCACCAGATCGATGCCCTGGGCTTCGAGCTTTTTGGCCACGTCGGGGTTCTTCAGCGCGGCGGCCACGGCGGCGTGGATGCGGCTGGTGATGGCGGGCGGCATCTTGGCCGGGCCGATCACGCCCCACCAGGCGGGCGCGTCAAAACCGGGGAAGCCGCTCTCGGCGATGGTGGGCACGTTGGGCATGTCCTTGGAGCGTTTGCTCGTGCTCACCGCCAGTGGCGTCACGTTGCCCGAGTCGGCGTGCGGCTTGATCAGGAACAGCGAACCCACGGCCAGTGGCACGTGGCCGGCAATGGCGTCGTTCATCAGCGGGCCGCCGCCCTTGTAGGGCACATGGGTCCAGTCGAAGCCGGCGTTCTTGGCCATCTGCGCGATGGCCAGGTGGCCCAGGCTGCCGGTGCCGATGGTGCCGTAGCTGGTGGTCTTCTTCGCCTTGGCTTCGCTCACCAGCTGGGCAAAGCTGGTGATGGGCGAACCCTTGGTGGCCGCCAGCACCATGGGCGCGGTGCCGATCAGGGTGATGTGCTCCAGATCCTTCAGGGTGTCGAAGGCCATGTTGGGCTTGAGCGCCGGGTTCACTGCATGGGTGTCGAAGACCACGCCGAAGGTGTAGCCGTCGGGCGCGGCCTTGGCAATCGCCGCCGTGCCGATCACGCCCGAGGCGCCGCCGATGTTCTCCACGATCACCGACTGGTTGAGCTGCACGCGCAGCGCCTCGGCCAGGATGCGCGAGACCTGATCCACCGAGCCGCCCGGCGGAAACACAGCGATCACGCGCACCGGTTTGGCCGCCGGCCACTCCTGCGCGAACGCCACCGAGGCCGAGGTCGCCACCACCGTGGACACGAGGGCGCCCACCACGAGTTTTTTCAACATGTCTTGTCTCCGTCGGGTTGTTGTGACCCGATGGTAAGCATGCACACCCAAGCGTCGAGAGATCGATAACCCTAGTGATTCAGACCTGCACGATCAGCCCGGCCCGCAGCTCGCGGATGCGTTGGTCGATGTAATAACCGCCGTACTCGGTGTAGCGCAGAAACGGGAAGCCGCAGGCTTTGCAGGCCCACACCTCGCAGCGGTTGCAGGGATGGTGGGCGAGCGAAATCGGCGCATCGGGCGACCACGCATCCACGCCGACCGGGCGGTGTTCTTCCAGTGTGGGCTCGTCGTCGCCCGGCAGCCAGAGCGCACCCAGCGGCTGCAGCGCGGCGCCGTCTTGCGAGGCGGGGAAGGACTCCCAGCCCGGGCTGGCGTAGGGCCGGCAGGTGGGGCAGGGGGCGGGGGCGGTGTGCGCCCGGGCGATGGCGGTCACCGCATCAGGGCTCAGGCGTTCAAGGTCGGGTGGGGTGGGCATGCGGCGATGCTACTGGAGCGGAGTGGGTGTCGGCCAGTGTGCTGGCGCTGAAAGACATCACGAACAGGGTGCATGCAATACAAAGTTTCATGGGTGGTTTCTCTGGCAACAACATGTCGTGCGCTCGTTCACTTGTGCGAGCTGGTTGGCGCCACGGCAGGCCACCCATGGCAGTGGCTCTGCGGGTTCTGTGTGGGTAGGCGCGGAGCGCATGACCGGCCGCGGTCTTTTGCCAACAGCCTGCCATTCAAACTTTTTGCCTCCAGTGTTCGATGGCGTACCATGTTGCCATGACCACCTTTGCCGATTCCCTCAAGAAAGAGATCGCCCGCGTGGCGCGCAAGGAACTGCGCGACGAACTCGGGGCTTTGCGCAAGACCTCCTTGCAGCAGCGCTCCGAGATCGCGGCCCTGAAGAAGCAGCTCAAGGCCCTGCAGACCCAGACCAACCAGCTGGGCAGGACGCGGGCCGAGCCGGCGCGCAGCGCGCCACCGGCCAGCGCGGCAGGTGCCGGGGCGCCCCGGGGCAAGCCCGGGCGCAAAGTGGTGTTCACCGCAGAACGCTTGAAAACGCAGCGGGCCCGGCTGGGCCTCACGCAGGAACAGGCGGCCCGGCTGTTGGGTGTGTCGTCGCTCTCGATCTGGAAGTGGGAGTCCGGTGGCGCCGTGCCACGCGCCTCGCGCGTGCCCAAGATCCTGGAGCGCCTGGCCTTGGGCAAACGCGAAGCACTGGCACTGGTGACACCTGAAGCGCCGCCAACCTAGCCAGCGGGCGTCAGGCCTTGCGGGCCAAGGTCTCCACCGGGACATAGAACGACCCGCCCGCGGCTTTGAACTCGGCCGACTTGGCGGCCATGCCACGCGCCAGCGCGTCGGCCTCGCTCAAACCCTGTTTCTCTGCGAAATCGCGCACGTCCTGCGTGATCTTCATCGAGCAGAACTTCGGCCCGCACATGCTGCAGAAGTGCGCCTCCTTGCTGCTGTCCTTGGGCAAGGTCTCGTCGTGGAAGTCGCGCGCGGTGTCGGGGTCCAGGCCCAGGTTGAACTGGTCGTGCCAGCGGAACTCGAAACGCGCCTTGCTCATGGCGTCGTCGCGCGCGCGGGCACCCGGATGGCCCTTGGCGATATCGGCTGCGTGGGCGGCGATCTTGTAGGCGATCAGGCCCTGCTTCACGTCGTCGCGGTCGGGCAGGCCCAGGTGTTCCTTGGGCGTCACGTAGCACAGCATGGCCGTGCCCATCCAGCCGATCATGGCCGCGCCGATCGCCGAGGCGATGTGGTCGTAGCCCGGTGCGATGTCGATGGTCAGCGGCCCCAGCGTGTAGAACGGCGCCTCGTGGCAGTGCTTCAACTGCTCGTCCATGTTGGCTTGGATCAGGTGCATGGGCACATGGCCCGGCCCTTCGATCATCGTTTGCACGTCGTGTTGCCACGCGGTCTGCGTGAGCTCACCCAGCGTCTTGAGTTCGGCAAACTGCGCCTCGTCGTTGGCGTCCGCCGCGCTGCCAGGGCGCAGGCCGTCGCCGAGCGAGAAGCTCACGTCGTAGGCCTTCATGATCTCGCAGATCTCGTCGAAGTGCTCATACAGAAAACTCTCGCGGTGGTGTGTGATGCACCACTTGGCCATGATCGAGCCGCCGCGCGAAACGATGCCCGTGCGCCGGTTCGCGGTGAGGTGGATGAAGGGCAGGCGCACACCGGCGTGGATGGTGAAGTAGTCCACCCCCTGCTCGGCCTGCTCGATCAGCGTGTCGCGGTAGATCGCCCAGGTGAGGTCTTCGGCCACGCCGCCCACCTTCTCCAGCGCCTGGTAGATCGGCACCGTGCCGATGGGCACCGGCGAGTTGCGCACGATCCAGTCGCGCGTGGTGTGGATGTTGCGGCCGGTGGAGAGGTCCATCACGTTGTCCGCGCCCCAGCGGATCGCCCAGACCAGCTTGTCCACCTCTTCCTCGATGCTGGAGGTCACCGCCGAATTGCCGATGTTGGCGTTGACCTTGACGAGGAAGTTGCGGCCAATGGCCATCGGTTCCACTTCGGGGTGGTTGATGTTGGCCGGGATGATGGCGCGGCCGCGCGCCACCTCGTCGCGCACGAACTCGGGCGTGATCACGTCCGGGATGCGCGCGCCCATGGGGTTGCCGCGCAGACGCGACTCGCGGGCAGCGTCGCCCAGGTACCCGGCCATCCATTCGCGTTGGCCGTTTTCGCGCACGGCAACAAATTCCATCTCGGGCGTGACGATGCCGCGGCGCGCGTAGTGCAGCTGCGTCACGTTCATGCCGCTCCTGGCGCGGCGCGGCGTTCGCTGCAGGCCTGCGGCCTGGGCACGCAGCGCTTCGATGCGTTCGATGGTGGTGTCGTTCTGGCGGGCCTCGTTCTTCACACCGTCGTCCAGCACCTGGCGGGCGCGGCCGGCATAGGTCTCGGTGTCTCCGCGCGCGGCGATCCACGCACCGCGCACGTCGGGCAGACCGCGCGTCACGTCGATGGCGGCCGCAGGCTCCGAGTACGGGCCCGACGTGTCGTACACCACGACCCGTTCGCCGTTGGTGAGCGCGATCTCGCGCATGGGAACGCGCACACCCGGCAACTGGCCGGGGACGTGGAGTTTGCGGGAGGCGGGGAAGGGTTCGCGGCTGAGGGCGAACGGGGTGGCGGGCAACTTGTCGGACGCATGCATGGTGGCGGTCTCCGGTTCCGGTGGATGGGCAGTGAATGCTCCGGAGGACCGCCCCAGGGACCGCGACGGCGGGTGAGCCACCTCCGCCATGAAAAACGGAGGAGGGGGACACCCACATGCCGCGTGGGGCATGCGCTCTTCTTTCGCCGGTACTAACCGGATCAAGTTCACGGGTTTGGCTGGTCAGCCATCTCAGCGCCCGACCCTTTCAGATCGGTGCACCCCGGAGCAAGGAGGAGTGTATGCGCGCCGGGCGCTTGTGGGCCCGCCTGCTGCCGCGGGTTCAGATCAGGATGTCGAACAGGTTCGAGAACGTGTCCGTCCACGGCCGGAACCCGGGCCGTGGCTCCAGCACCCGGGCGTCTTGCAGCGTTGGCGGCAGCGCAGCGGCCTGGGCGGCGCTCACGAACACCACCCAGGTGGAACGCCGGCAGAACGGATCGCCGTGGCCACCCGGCAATTCGAGCAGCAACGCCACCTTGCCCACGTGTTGTGCGGCCGAGGCCATGACCGGGCGCAGGTCGAGGTAGGTGTTGGTGATGTGCACGGCGAGCAGGCCGTCGGGGCGCATGTGGCGCATGTAGGCGTCGAACGCCTCCAGCGTGAGCAGGTGGGTGGGAATGGAGTCGCCCGAGAAGGCGTCCATGGCGAGCAGGTCAAAAGCTTGCGGGGGTTCGCGCTCCAGCATCAGGCGGCCGTCGCCCAGCACCGGCACGATGTTCGCCGCGCTGTCCGCCAGGTAGCTGAAGTGTTTGCGCGCGAGGTCGAGCACCTGGTCGTTGATCTCGTACATGCGCATCTGATCGCCCGCGCGGCCGTACACCGCCAGCGTGCCCGCGCCCAGGCCCACCACACCGAGTTGGCGCGGACGGTCGGTGGGCAGGCTTTGCAGCGCGCGGCCGATGCCGGTGCGTTCGCAGTAGTAGGCGGTGGCGCGCTTCGGATGGTTCAGGTACTGCTCGCCGTGGGTGATGCTGCCGTGCACCATGCTGCGCATGGGGCCCAGGCCGTCTTCGTCCACGCCCTCTTCAATGCGCGTCTGGCTGTAGAAGTTGCGCACCACCTCGGTGTAGCCCTGCACATAGTCCAGCGAGATGCTGGACAGGCGCGCGCCGTAGAGCAACAGCGCCAGCAGCAAGGCACCACGCAGCCAGTGTGGCCGCTGGTCGCGCAGCTCGGGCCAGAGCACCAGCACCACCAGCAGCGCACACAGAAACAGGCCCAGCGGCAACTCGAAGTAGGCATTGAAGATCACCGGCGCCACCAACCCCACGAACAGGCCACCCAGCGCGCCGCCCACCGAGAGCATCAGATAGAACAGCGTGAGGTGGCGCACGGGCGGGCGCCGGCGCACCAGCTCGCCGTGGCAGACCATGCAGAACACGAACACCGCCGCGCACAGCAAGGCCACGAGCACCGGCACGTCCAGGCCCTGATTCATGGCGAGATCCAGCGCCACGAAGGCCAGCGGCAAGGCCACCCACAGGAAGAACGGGCGCACGTAATAGCGCGGTGCGTCGAAACACAGGATGAAGCTCAGCAGGTACAACGCCAGCGGCAGCACCCAGAGAAAGGGCACGGGCGCCACGTCTTGTGTGAGGTGGCGCGTGATGGCCAGCAGCAGCATCGAAGCGGTGGCTGCCAGGCCCACCCACATGAGGCACTCGCGCCAGCCGGGGCGGGGTGTGTCGTCCAGCGGCGGGGCGGCGGTGGCCGCGTCGTTCTGCCGCCGCACGGTGTAGGCCGCGGTGGCCACGCACACCAGCACAAACAGCGCGTAGCCGGTCGACCACACCCAGGCCTGCGGCTTCACCGCCAGCATCGGCTCCACCAGCACCGGGTACGAGAGCAGCGCCAGCATCGACGCCAGGTTGGACAGCGCATACAGCCGGTAGGGCTGCACACCCTGGCTCACAAAGCTGCGCGCGTACCAGGCCTGCATGAGCGGGCCGGTGGTCGAGAGCAGCAGGTAGGGCACGCCCACCGTGGTGGCCAGCACGCCGAGCACGCTCCAGGTCGGGTAGGCCTGGGCATCGAGCTTCCACGACGGGTCGGCCACCACCGGCAGCGTGGCCAGGCTCAGCAGCAGCAGCGCGCCGTGCACCCAGGGCTGGCGCCCGGCGCTGATCTTTTCGTGCAGCAGGTGCACGTAGGCGTAGCCCAGCAGCAGCTCCACCTGGAAGAACACCATGCACAGCGTCCACACCGACGACGAGCCGCCGAACCACGGCAGGATCATCTTGGCCACGACGGGCTGGATCTGGAACAGCAGGAAGGCGGAGAGAAAGACCGTGGCGGCGAAGAGCGGCATGGGTGTGCGTGGCGAGCCTGAGGTGCTGAAGTATGGCTGCGCGGCTGAACCGCCCGCCGTCTCGCGCGTTCAGGTGTGGCGCTGCAGAAACACGTCGATCGCTTCGTTCACAGGCTCCGGATGCGTGATCGGTCCCATGTGGCCAAGCTGCTCGAACACCACATGCTCGGCGCGAGGCAGAACACCCAGCAAACGCCGGGCGACGCCGTGGGCCGACACTGTGGAGCGAGCGCCCGTCATGAGCAGCACCGGAATCTCGATGTCGGCAAAACGGGCCAGGGGTGTGGGCTCGGTCATCAGGGCGTGGGCCCAGCGGCGCACGTTCGCCGTCGAGTTCGAAATCGCGGGTTGGCGCTCGGGTGGCGTGGCGTCCCAGCTGCCCGGGCCCATCCAGTAGTCAATGAAACATTGGGCGGCCAGCGGCTTGTCGCCCGCATCCAGCGCCGCCGCCGCGGCGGCGACGGCGTTGCGGATGCCGTCGGCTTCGTTGGGCGACGGGCCGTCGGCTTCGATCAGCGAGAACAGCGTGGGCTCGTACAACACCAGCGCACGCACGCGCTGCGGATGCTGCAGCGCCGCGATCAGCGCGACCGCCGCCCCATACGAATGGCCCACGAGGCTGAAGGCATCGCCGGCCCGGGCCAGCACCGGGTCGAGGAACGCCACTTCGTCGGCCAGTGCGATGCGGCGGTCTGACGGCCACTCGGGGCTGGCACCCGAGCCATAGGAATCGGGCACCAACACGCGGTGGCGCGGAGCCAGCCGCGCCATGAGGGCACGCCACTGGCCGCCGTGGCTCGCGTTGGAGTGCAGGCAGATCACGGTCGGGCCGGCACCGGCTTCGCGGGTGTGGGGTTGGACATCGGGCATGGGGTGCTCCATGGAGGGTGCTGGGCGTGCAATGCCCGTTCGGGTGCCGCTGCCATTTGACACGGCAACCGGGGTGTCCGTCGACACCCGGCGTTGTGATCGGCTTCGGGTTGAGCGCGATCAACGGGAACTGGCACCGCTCAGGACACCATGGGCGGCCCTGTCCCATGGCCTGTGCCATGGGACTTCACACCTTGATGGAGCCCTTCATGAAACCCGGAATGCTTGCCGCAGCGTTGTTTTTCACCGCCATCTCGGGAGTTGCCATGGCGCAACCGGCGGTTCCCGGCCCTCTGGCTGCGGATGAGGCGCCGATTTATGGCGCACAACTCATGACCCAGCAGGAGCGGCTGGAATACCGCGACCGGATGCGCGCGGCCCGCACACTGGAAGAACGTGAGCAGCTCCGCGTGCAACACCATGAGCAGATGCAGGCGCGGGCGAAGGAGCGTGGTGCCACGCTGCCCGAGTTGCCGCCGGTGCGCGGCGGCATGGGACCGGGTGGGGGCCAGGGTCCCGGCATGCCCAAGCGCTGAAACGCATCAGGCGGCCAGAGCGGCCCGCCCGTTCGAGAAACGTTGCAGGAACTGCCGTCCCCGTTCGGTGGACGGCGCATTGAAAAAAGCCTCGGGCGAGCCCGTCTCCACCACCACGCCGTGGTCCATGAACACCACGCGGTGGGCCGCCTCGCGGGCGAAGGCCATTTCGTGGGTCACCACCAGCATGGTCATGCCCTCGGCGGCCAGGTCGCGCATCACGGCCAGCACCTCCCCCACCAGTTCGGGGTCGAGCGCGCTGGTGGGCTCGTCGAACAGCATGAGCGCGGGCTTCATGGCCAGCGCGCGCGCAATGCCCACACGCTGCTTCTGACCACCCGACAGGCGCGCGGGGAACACATCGCGTTTGTCGAACAGTCCCACGCGCGTCAGCAGCGCTTCGGCCTCGGCGCGCACGTCGTCCCTGGGTCGGCGTTGCACATGCACCGGTGCCTCCATCACGTTTTGCAACACGGTGAGGTGGGGCCACAGCGCGAGCTGCTGGAACACCATGCCGATGCGCGTGCGCACCTGCGCGAGCTGCTGGTCGTTCATGACCACGCCGCCACTGGTGACTCCGATGGGTTGGCTGTCGATGAGGATGCGGCCGCTGTCGGGGCGCTCCAGCCAGTTGATGCAGCGAAGCAGCGTGGACTTGCCCGAGCCCGAAGGCCCGAGCAGGCACACCGTTTCGCCCGGCGCCACGGTGAACGAGATGTCGTCGAGCACACGCAGGTTGCCGTAGCTTTTGCGCAGCGACTGGACACTGAGGAGGGGGATGCGTGTGGGCATGGTGGGCTCGGTTGGGAGGTCAGCGCCGCGCTTCGGCCAAACGCCCCACGGCGGCCACGCCGGCCTCCACCACCAGGCAAAGCGCCCAGTAGAGCAGCACGGCGGTGAGGAAGGCGGCGAACGGGATGAAGTGGCGCGACTGGATGGAGCTCACCGCGTGGGTGAGTTCGGGCAGCGTGATGATGGTGAGGAAGGCGCTGTCCTTGATGATCTGGATCAGCTGGTTGCCCAGCACCGGCGCGCTCGAGAGCGCCAGCGGCGGCAGCACGATGCGCCGGAACAGGCCCAGGCCGCTGTAGCCGAACGCCACGCCGGCTTCGATGGGTGCGCGCGGCTGCGCCGCCCAGGCGGCGCGCAGGATCTCGGCCATGTAGGCCGCGTGGTACGCGGTGAGGGCGAACAGGCCCGCGCTCCAGGCGTCGAACTGCAGACCCAGCGACGGCAGGCCGTAGTAGACGATGTAGGCGAACAGCAGAAACGGTGTGCAGCGCGCCAGGTCCACCAGCGCCTTGGCCGGCAACAACAGCATGCGCTTCGGCGACATGAGAAGCATCGACAACAAGGCACCGAGCAGCAGCGCCGCCACACCCGCCAGCACCGAGAGCAGCACGGTGTTGCCCAGGCCCGAGAACAGCAAGCCGCGCTCCGACCACACGGTGGCGAAGTCGCGCATCATGCGGTGGCCTCGCGCTGCACGGTGCGCCGCTCCACCCAGCGCTGCACGCTCACCAGCGCATAGACGATGGGGATGTAGATGGCCAGAGCCACCAGAAAGGGTGGCAGCGGTTCGTAGGTCTGCGCGCCGATGCGCACGGCCGCGCGTGTGATGTCGACCACGCCCACCACCGCGAGCACGGGGGTGAGTTTGACCAGCTGCGACATCTCGTTGATGAGTCCGGGCAGCGCCGTGCGCCACACCTGCGGCAGCACGATGCGCCGAAAGCGCAGCACCCGGCCCATGCCGACCGATTGCGCCGCTTCGATCTGGTCTCTGGGCAGGTCGAGCAGGGCGGCGCGCCACACCTCGCAGTTGAAGGCGGCGGTGTTGAGCACGAGCGCGATCAGCCCGGCGGTCACCGGGCCCACCGACACACCCGCCGTGGGCAAGGCAAAAAAGATCAGCAGCACCAGCGTGATGAGCGGCGTGGCGCGCAGCAGGCTCACGTACACCGCCACCACGGGGTTGAGCAGCGGCACCTTGGCCCAGCGCGCCAGTGCCAGGCCCAGACCGAACGGAAGGCCCAGCGCGATGCCGGCGATGGACAGCAGCAGCGTGGTCAGCGCGCCGCTGAAGATCGACAGGACATCGGCGTGGGTCATGCGCTGAAAGGCTTCACTGCTCGGGCGTGTAGCTCACCGGCAGCGTGAACGCTTCACCGAACCACTTCTTCTGCAGCGCCGGCATGACTCCGTTGGCCTTCTGCGCGGCAATGAATTCGTTCATGAACTTCTGCAGATCGGTGTTGCCCTTCTTCACCGCCCAGGCGGGGTACGAGCTGCCCGAGACCGGCTGACCGAGTTCGAACACGTTCGGACGCTCCGCCACCAGCGCCTTGAGGTTGATGACGGTGTTGACCACGAAGTCGGTGCGCTTGAGCGCGAGGTCCTGGTAGGCCTCGGGGTAGGACGCGTACTCCACGACCTTGCCGAGCTTGCCGCCCTCCTTGGCCAGCATGGCCTGGAGCTCGGGCAGGCGGCTCAGGAACGCGCTGCCGGTCTGCACGCCCACGGTCTTGCCGTTGAGGTCCTTGATGCTCTTGATGCTGCTGTCGTCCTTGCGCTTGACGTAGTAGTGCGTGGCATCGGCAATGGGGCTGGTGAAGTCCAGCGAGAGCGTGCGTTCCTTGGTCATGAGCACGGCGGTGATGGCGATGTCGTACTTGCCGGTCGCCACGCCCGCGAGGATGCCGGGCCAGGGCAGGATCTCCTGGCGGATTTCAAACGGCGCGTACTTGCGCAGCGCATCCACCATCTCGTTGTTGAACCCGGTGGGCTTGCCGTCCTTGACAAATTCAAACGGGCGGAAGTCGTCTTCGGTGACCACGGTCATGTAGCCGCGCTTCTTGATCTCGTCGAGGTTGGCGGCGTGTGCGGTGGTGGCCCACAGTGCGAGCGGCAGCAGCAGGGCGGCGAGCACGCCGCGGCGGGAGAACGGGAGGGTGGCTGGCATGGTGAAGCTCCTGGGAGTGGAAGGGACGTGGGGTGAATCGCTTCACCTTCAGCGCAAGTTGCATGCCCATCCAAAAGCCGAGGAGGTCCGGTTGTGCAGACGCGTCCCCACCACCCGCTGCGAAGCCGGTGCATGTGCCGTCGGGTGCACGGCAGCGGTGCGTGGGCACGCTTCAGTCGGGTGCGTGCCACTCCAGCACCTGCCAATGCACCGGCAGAAGAGGGCTCTTCACCGTGGCCTCCGACTGGCTCGTGCGCTGCAGGGCACAGGTGTGCGCGCGGCCTTCCCGTTCGGGCACAGTGGCGCGCTCGATGGTCCACACGCCGTGTTCCAGCGTGCCGAAGCCGATGTCGAAGTCCAGCAGGTCCTCGGCTGCTTGCGGGTGGCGCGCCACCACCTCGGCCAGGGTGTCGTCGGGCGCGGTGTCGGCCGGCCAGGCGGTGCTGCGCGGGCGCAGGTGCATGAGGTACCGCCCGGCCACCAGCAGGCGCTCCGCCGTGGGTGCGCCGGTGTCGTCGAGCGCGGCCAGTGCGATGCGTTTGCCCAGCGAGCCCGGCAGGCGTTCCCACACTTCGAAGTAGGTGCCGTGGATGCCGGTCTCGTGCACACAGTCGGCTGACTCGAACACCATGTGGCCCGCGTCGGGTGTGCTGCGCGGCGGCTGCAGGTCGATGTGCCGCTGCCAGGTGCAGACGTCGGGTTGGTGCGGGTCGGGCTGCGTGATGAGCGTGGTGCCGCCGAAGCCCTGCAGTTGGGCGCGGCCGGCCGAGGTGGCGCGGTTGGCCGTGGCGGGCACGCGCAGGTCACCGTGCCACAGGCCTGCCTGCAGCCAGCGCACCCAGGTGGTGGTGTCGCGCTCGGTGGGCGTTTCCAGCAGGGTGCGCTGCCACACGCCGTGATAACGATCGGGGATGGTCATGTGACGGCGTTCGGGAAGACGGGCAGCTGTCGGTAGAAGGCCATGTCGTGGTTGGGCCAGAGCTGCGCGCCGGTATCAAAGGCGAGTGCCTTGAGTTTGCGAATGCTCTCCACAGCCTGCTGCTCGCGGCCCTGCCACAGCGTGCCGGGTGCCACCTCGTCGTCGATGTTTTCCTGCAGGTCGGCCGCGTCGCCGGCCAGCAGCACCGGCGCACCGGTGGGCAGTTCGATCAGCATCGACATGTGGCCGGCGGTGTGGCCGGGCGTGGCCACGGCGTGCACGCCGGGCAACACGCTGTACTCGCCGTGCTTCAGGCAGAACGGGAGGGCCCGTCCCTCGTCGTCGAGCAGGTCGTCTTCGAACACCGCGCCGTCCAGTCCGCTGCAGGCGGCATTCCACTCGTCGCGCTGCAGGTGGACCTCGGCGCCGCAGCCGCAGCGTTTGAGCTCCTTCAAGCCACCCGCGTGGTCGAAGTGCAGGTGGCCGATGAAGATCACGTCCACATCCTTCGCTCCCAGCCCCAGGCGCGCCAGGTGGTTCGGGATGCGGTGTTCCTCCCGCATGTCGGGCGCGCCCATCTCGAAGGTGGCAGGGTTGTAGTAGCGGTCCCGCAGCGTGGGCGTGTGGATCTTGGCGTGGTCACAACCGACGTCGTAGAGGATCCGGCCGTTTTTCGTTTCGATCAGGTAGGCCAGGATGGGCGCTTCAATGGTCTGGCCATGGCCCCGGTTGAAGGTGGAGATGGTCTTGTCGTAGCGGTGGGTCGCGGTGAGCAGCGGCCAGAGGCGCAAGGCTTGGGTCATGGGGTCAGGCTCCGGTGAAGGATTGCACCCAGGTGTTCACCCTGTCGGGAACGGCGGCTCGCACCCCCTGCAACGAGGCCACCACCTCGTCGGTGCTGCGCACGCGCCCGAAGATGCCGCCCTCCACCGCGATCATGGCCAGGGCAGGTGCCTGCAGCGCCGGATTGCTGGCGGCGGTCGCGTCACCCACGGTGGTGCAGGCAAAGCCCCGGTCCACCGCTTCGCGCAGCGTGGAATGCACACAGACCTCGGTGGTCACGCCGCAGATGATGAGCGCCTCGATGTCGTGCGCGGCCAGCACCTGCGCCAGCCGCGTGCGGTGAAAGGCGCCATAGCCGGGCTTGTCGATCACCTCTTCGCCAGTCACCGGTCGCACCGCGTCCACGAAGTCGTGGCCTTGTTCACCGCGCACCAGCAGGCGGCCCAGCGGCCCCAGGCTGCCGATGGGTGCGCCCGCGTCCACGCTGCGCTGCAGTTTGGTGGCGGGACAGTCGCTCAGGTCGCTCAGATGGCCTTCGCGCGTGTGCACCACCAGCAGGCCCGCCGCACGCGCGGCCTGCAGCAGCCGCACGGTGTTGGCCACCACCGCCTGCATGGGGCCGATGTCGATGCCGGCCTGGTGGGCGTAGCCGCCCGGGCTGCAGAAGTCGCGCTGCAGGTCGATCACGACCAGTGCGGTGTGGGTGGGGTCGAACGCGGTGTCCATGCTCAGACGACCTTGGGTCGGGTGAAGCCGTTGGTGATGGCTTCGGCCATGCGGCGGGCCACTTCAACCGCGAGCAAGCGGCCCTTGACGGCGTCCGATCCCTTGGCCGATGACAGCACGCCCGAGGCCGGCACCCAGTCGGTGCGCGGCGGGTACATGTCGTACGGCGGGAAGTCGGCCGGGCCGTCGTCGGGCAGCAGGTCCATGCGCACCAGATGCGGGTGGTAGTGCAGCATCATGGACGTTTCCAGCACCGCGGCATGCTCCAGCGCAAAGCCCGGAAAACCGTCGGGGAACACATCGCCCAGGGTCTCGGGCGTCATGAAGTCCCAGTACTCCAGGCGCATCACCTGCAACTGGTTGGCCGGGTCGGCGGCCTTGGCGTCGCGCAGGCCGAGGTCGATGCCTTCGATCAGGAACCACTGGTTTTCGTAGTGGCCGTTCACGATCACGAGCTTCGCCAAGCCGTGTCGTGCGAACTCGCGCACCGCGTCCCGCACCTGGCCGACCAGCGTGGCCGCGTCCACACTCGTGGTGCCGCAGAAGTGCTGGCCGCCACCGCACTTGGGCTGCGACTTGTAGCCGTACGACAGCGTGGGCGCCACCAGGCCACCCACGAGCGCTGCGGCGTCGGCCGCCACCGCGCTGGACAGCAGACCGTCGGTGCCCAACGGCAAGTGTGGGCCGTGCTGTTCGAGTGCGCCCACGGGCAGCAGCACCGGCGGCTGGTCGCGTTGCACGCGCGACTGGTAGTCCACCCACGAGAGTTCGTTCATCCACACGGTGGGGTTCATTCAGGCTCCTTGGGGTTTGGGATCGGGCGAGGTGTCGAGCGCTTCGGCGAACGCGGCCATGGCGATCAGCGCGCCGCCGGCCCACTCCAGGCCGGTCATGGATTCGTCGCCGAACCACAGCGCGCTCATCACCGCGACCACCAGCTCGGCCAGCAGGATCACGCCGGCCTTGCTGCTCTCGATGTGCGTCACACCGAACTGCCAGGTGGCGGTGGCCAGCAGCAGCCACACAAATCCGTAGGCCAGCACGGCCAGCCACACGCCGATGCCCATGCCGCTGGGCACGCTGTGGCCCAGTGCGCTGGTGGCCAACAACGAAATGACACCGCAGCCCGCGAACACCGCGAAGGTCTTGCTCACCATGGGCACCTGCTGCGCGGCGCGGGCGATCACGTTGTTGGCCGCAAAGCAGAAGCCGGCGGAGAGCGCGAGGAAATCGACGAAGGTGAAGGTGAAACCGAGCCCACCCGGGCCGCCCAGGAACAGCCACAGCCCCAGCAGCGCCACCACCACCGCCGCCCAGCGCAGCGGCGGAATGCGCTCCTTCAGGAACAGCCAGCCACCCAGCACGGACCACACCGGCGAGAGGTAGAATAGGAACATGACCCGCACCACGTCGCCCAGCATGAGCGCGTTGACGAACGAGGTGTTGGCCCAGCCACCCACCACGGCCAGGGCCAGCAGCAGACCCCACTGCACCCGCCACGCGGCGCGCTGGCGCCAGATGAAAACGCAGCTGAACAGGCCCACCACGCCGTAAGAGAGCAGCGACACCATGGGACCGGTGAGACCCTGCGCGATGAACCACTTGAGCGGCATCCACGACAGGCCCCACAGCGATGCCGAGAACAGCAACACGCCGGTGGCGACGCGGTTGGACGGGTGGGTGAGCACGGACATGGGGGGCCGATCAGGGCATCACCGAGCCGCCGTTGGGACCGAGTACCTGGCCGCAGTAAAAGCGGGACATGTCGGAGGCCAGGAACAGCGCCGTGGCCGCGATCTCTTCGGCCTCGGCCACGCGGTGCTGCGGAATGGCGAGTTCCTTCTCGATCCACTCGGGGCTCATGTGTTCGAGCGAGACCATGGCGGTGTTCACCGGGCCGGGCGCAATGGCATTGACGCGGATGCCGTGGGGCGCGAACTCACGCGCCAGCGAACGCGTGAGGCCGATCACACCGGCCTTGGCCGCGCAGTAGGGCGCGTAGTTCTCGCGGCCCAGGATGCCGAGGTCGGACGCGAGGTTGACGATGACGCCACCGCCGCGCGCCACCATGCCGGGCAGCACCGCGCGCGCCATGAGGAAGACCGACTTGAGGTCGGTGTTCAACATGCGGTCCCAGTCGGCTTCGGAGGTGTCCAGGAAAGGCTTTTCCTGGATGATGCCGGCGTTGTTGACGAGGATGTGCAGGTCGCCCATGGTGTGCAAGGCTTCCTCCACCAGGCGCTGCACAGCCGCGCTGTCGCTCACGTCGGCGTTGATGGCCACAGCGTGTCCGCCCGCGCCCTTGATGGCCTGCACCAGCGTGGCGGCATCCTGTGGCTGGTTCAGGTGGTTGATGACCACGCGCGCACCGGCTTGCGAGAGCTTCAGCGCGATCGCGCGGCCGATGCCGGTGGCCGCACCGGTGAT
This sequence comes from Hydrogenophaga sp. RAC07, assembly GCF_001713375.1. NCBI lineage: Bacteria > Pseudomonadati > Pseudomonadota > Betaproteobacteria > Burkholderiales > Comamonadaceae > Hydrogenophaga > Hydrogenophaga sp. RAC07. Next base: position 2,795,913 of record NZ_CP016449.1, on the reverse strand, counting down.
GAGGGCCGTCTGCCCCGAGAGTGAAAGAGAAACGCTCATGGGGTACCTTCGCCCTGCGGGCTGCGGTGCGAGCTTGCTTGGGAACGGCCCGGCGCGGCGCTCATGCCATCACCTCGCCGTGGCTGGCCACCAGGCACTGGCCGGTGAGCGAACGCGATTCGGTGCTGGCCAGAAACAGGAACACGCCGGCGATGTCGGCCGGTGTGAGCATCTCGGGCACGGCCTGGCGCGCCAGGATCTCGCGCTCCACCTCGGCTTCGCTGCGGCCTTGCTCATGTGCCATGGCGGTGAGCGATCGCATCGCGGCCTCGGTGCGGATCCAGCCGGGGCAGACCGCATTCACGCGGATGCCGCGCGGCCCGAGCTCCAGCGCGAGCGAGCGCGTGAGACCGATCACCGCGTGTTTGCTCGCCGCGTAGGCCGAGAAGCCCGCCACGCCGATGCGGCCCCAGATGGACGACTGGTTGATGACACTCGCGCCGCGCGGCAGCAAGGGCAGCAGGGCCTGCATGAGCCGCACCATGGAGGTGACGTTGTTGTCCAGCAGGCCGGCCCAGCGGGTCATGGCATCGGGTGCGGCGTCGTCCAGCGGCGTGGGGTACTCGGTGCCGGCGTTGTTGACCAGCACGTCGAGCTGGCCCCAGGCGTCGCGCACCTGGTCGGCCACGGCGGCCACCTGTTGGGTATCGCCGAGGTCGCACTCGACCGCTGTGGCACCCAGCTCGCTGGCCACTAAGGACAAACCGGTGCCCGTGCGGTCCAGCAACATCAGCCGCACGCCTTGCGCCGCAAAGGCCCGCGCCAGCGCCTGGCCGATGCCGCCAGCCGCGCCGGTGATCAGCACGGTCTTGCCCTCCAGGCCGTGGTCGACGGCCATGTCAGACGGCGGTGAGGAAAGACACGCCCACGGCGCCCAGGAAACCGTCGGCGCGGCCCGGCGTGCCGGGCGGTTGCACCACGCCGTAGTTGCTTGCCAGCACGCGTTTGACGCGGTTGATGTGGAAGCTCTTGAGCAGTTCACCCACGGTGATCACCTGCGGGTAGCTGTCGGCGTAGAGCTCGCGGTGGAAGGCGGGCAGGCGGTACCAGGGCGCGGTGGGGCGTTCGTGGTGCGCGTTGTGGAAACCGAAGTTCAGCCAGATCAGGTTGAACCACTTCGCGTCCAGGCTCACCACGTCGCTGTAGGTGTTGGCCTGCTCGTAGGCGCGGTCGCGCAGCTTGTCGGCGGGGATCGGTGTGTCGTCCAGGATGGGGTAGGCGTCGTAGGTGTGCTGGAAGCAGTCCGCAAAGCGCAGCACCGTGATGAAGATGAGGAAGGCCACGAAGTACAGGGCGAGGGCCTTGAGCGACCACCAGCCAAGCAGGGCGAGTGCAGCGACGCGCACCAGTGCCACGCCGATCACGCGGGCACGCGCGGCTTTTTTCTTCTCGCCCATGAAGGGCATGGCGATCACATAGCCGCGCATCACAAACTCGACCGCCGGGATGTAGGCCCACTCCAGCGCCAGCACCACGCGGCGCACGGCGGGGTGGGCGCGCAGGAAGGCCTGCGCGTCGAACGTGAGGACGTCGGCGCGCTCCACGTGGTGGCGCATGTGTTTGCGGCGCATGTCGGCGAAGCTGGCGTAGCAGCTGCCGTTGATCCAGCTCATCAGCGTGCCCCAGCGCTCGTTGGCCTGCGCGGTGCGAAAGATGGCGTTGTGCGCGAACTCGTGGATGAAGTAGGCCGACCACACCAGCGTTTGCGCCACCAGCAGCACGCCCAGTGCATTCAACAGCCAGCTGGCCTGCCCCAGCAGGGCAATGCCCACCGGCCATCCCAGCACGATGAAGCCGATGGCGGCGACATTCGGCCACACGCCATCCTCGTATCGGAAAACCGGTTTCATGGCAATGCCTTCAATGGGTCAACGCAGTCGTCACCGCACCGGTGCCCGAGCGGGCACCGGTGCAGCCAACCATGGGATTACTTCAGGCCCTTGACCAGGCTGGCGTCGAAGGTGGCTTCGATCGCCGGGATGGTGGTGATCTGGCCTTTGGCCTTGAGCAGCTCGCCGATGATTTCGCCGCTGGCGTAGTACGAGGTGGTTTCCTTGGCCTTCATGAAGGCCTTGGGCATTTCGGCCACGGGGATGTTGTAGACGCCGGTGAGTTGCTCTTTCACCTCGGCGGCCGACACGCCCATGAACTTGCCGATGATCTTGTGCGCTTCGGCCGGCTTGGCTTTCATGTAGGCCAGACCGTCCAGATACGCCTGCATCACGCCGGTGATCTGCGCCGGCTTGGCCTTGATGACCTTGTCGTCGAACACCAGCACGTCGGCGATCAGGCCGGGCGCGTTCTTCGAGGAGAACACCACCTTGAACTTCTTGCCGCCGCCCTGGCCCAGGATCTGCGACAGGCTGGGCTCGTAGGTCACGCCGATCGGCAACTGGCCGGAGGCCATGGCGGCCGGCACGGCTTCGGGCGTCATGCTCACCGGGGTGATGTCCTTCTCGGTCAGGTTCACCGTCTTGAGCGCGTACGACAGCAGGAAGTCGCTCGGCGAGAGCGGGTTGTAGCCGATCTTCTTGCCTTTGAAATCGGCCACCTTGGTGATGCTGCCGTCGGCCACGATGGCGTCGCCACCGTTGGAGTAGTCGATGGGCATGACCACCTTCATGTTGCGGCCCGCGGCCACCTGGCCCACCACCTGGTCGTAGGTCAACATGCCGCCGTCGACCGCGCCCGAGGCGATGGCCGCGGGGATCAGTGCCGGGTCGTTGAAGACCTGCAGCGAGACCTTGAGGTTGTACTTTTTGTAGAGGTCCAGTGCCTCGGCCACGTAGAACGGGCCGTAGCCGATCCACACCACGGTGGCGATCTTCATCTGGGCGGGCGCCTGCGCGAACGAGGAGAAAGCGGCGAGCGACAGCGCCAGGCCCAGGGCCGGCTTGAAGAAGTGGTTGCGCCGGCTGGACAGGGTGGGGGCAGAGGTTTTCATCAGGGGCTCCATGGGTTGAAAGGACGCGCAGGAAGAAGCGATCAACTGATCGTTCTCCCGGGCTTTTGTCCCTCCGTGGAGCCTGCGATGAGGCCGGCACACTCTCGGACCAGACACCACGCGAACGCGGTCGGAACCCTAGTGCACCTGAGTGCTGAGCGGATGGTCGGGCAGATCCCGGATCGCTCTTCTTGCGAGGTGGTGTTCAGCAGAAAGCGTGCCAGGCTTCCAGCCGCCGTGCACCCTCTCCGAAGCGCCGTCTTGCACCAAAAGCAGAAGCTGTGCGCCTGTTCAGCGGGGCCGCGTCGCTTTGACTTGCCCCGTGTTGGTGCGCCTGGCACGGGCCTTGGGTGCTGCGGTGGGTTCCGCCGCTGGCTCGGTGGTTGCTGGCGGCAGCAAGGGCACGAAGGGTGCGCGGGCCTCGTCGGCCAGTCCCTGGGTGAGCGTTTCCAGGATCTCGATCAGCTGCTGGCGCTGCGTGAGCGTCAAGGGCGAGAGCAGGCGCTGGTAGGCCTGTTCGGCCGGGCCGCGCGCTTGCTGCAGCAGCTTCTTGCCGGCGGGGGTGAGCACCACGGCCATCTGGCGGCGGCTGTGCTCGGCGATGCGCCGCTCGATCAGCCCGCGTTCTTCGAGCCCCTTGCACACCCGCATGACCGTGACCTTGTCGAAGGCCAGCGCGCGAGCGAGCCGGGTCTGGTCCAGGCCGGGTTCGCTGGACAGCACGGTGAGCACGCCGTACTGTGCCGGCGTCAGACCCACACTGGCGCAGGCGTTCTCGAACACCGCCGCCGAAATCTGGTGGGTGCGGCGCAGCAGGAAGCCCGGGCGCTGGTAAAGGTCTTTCAGGGTCATAAGTGGCTCGGAAACTCGGGATTCTACGAATGCGGCCCACCGGGGGGACTTTCATAAGGGTTCGCATGCTAACGATAGGAGACATTGGATGACACGCTCGCACACCCTCACCAGCCGCGTCTGGCGCAGCCTGCTCGCCCTGGCGGTGCTCGCCGGCACCGGTTGGGCCCAGGCCCAGACGACCGATGCGCCGCTGCGCCTGATCGTGCCGTTCACGCCCGGCACCGGCATCGACCTGATCGCGCGCACCATCGGCCCCAAGCTCTCCGAGCGGCTGAAACGTCCGGTGGTGGTGGACAACCGCGCGGGCGCCTCCGGCAACATCGGCACCGAAGCCGTGGTGCGCGCCGCGCCCGACGGCAACACCCTGCTGGTGAGTGTGAACACCCTGGTGATGAACCGCAGCCTGTACCCCGCCGCCACCTTCGACCCGCTGCGCGACCTCACCCCGGTGAGCCTGACCAGCTGGGGCCAGCTGATGCTGGTGACCCACCCCCGGAGTGGCTTCAAGACCGCCGCCGATCTGGTGGAGGCCGCGCGCAAGGCCCCCGGCAAACTCAACTACGCCTCGCCGGGCGTGGGCACGCCGCACCACCTGTCCATGGAGCTGTTCAAGAACACCAGCAAGAGCTTCATCACCCACATCCCCTACCGCGGCACCGGCCCGGCCCTCACCGACATGATCGGCGGGCAGGTGGATGCGATGTTCCTGCCGATCCACGTCGCGTTGCCGCAGGTGCGCAGCGGGCGCCTGGTGGCGCTGGCCATCGGCAGCGACAAACGCCACCCTTTGTTGCCGGATGTGCCCACGCTCACCGAGTCGCGCACCGGCGATGTGAACGTGGACATGTGGTACGGCGTGTTTGCGCCCAAGGGCATGGCCCCGGCCATGGTGGCCACCCTCAACCGCGAGATCAACGACATCCTGGGCAGCGACGAGGTGAAAAAGGCGTTCTCGGGGCAGGGCATGGACCCGAGCACCGGCACGCCCGAGGCGTTCGGTCAGCTGGTGCAGAAGGATGCCTAGCGCTGGGCTGCTCTCATCAAGGCGCAAAACATCAAAGCGGAGTGAACATGAGCGAGCAACCCGCAATCGCGGTGGTGGGTGGCGGCATCGCCGGCCTGGCGTTTGCGCTGGGGCTGCACCAGCGCGGCATCGCCTGCGATGTGTTTGAGGCCGTGGCCGATGTCAAGGAGCTGGGTGTGGGCATCACACTGCTGCCGCACGCCGTGCAGGAGCTCACGGCGCTGGGCCTGCTGCCGCAGCTGGAAGCGGTGGGGATCGAAAACCGCGAGAGTGTGTTCTTCAACCGGTTTGGCCAGCGTGTCTACGGTGAGGCGCGCGGCCGCCATGCCGGCTATGCCTTGCCGGAGATCGGCATCCACCGCGGCAAGCTGCACCGCATCCTGTTCGAGGCGGCACTGCAGCGCCTGGGAGCGCAGCACGTGCACACCGGCTTTCGCTGCACCGGGCTGGCGCAGGACGACCGTGGTGTCACGCTCTCCTTTGCCGACAACGCGCAGGGTCCGGTGCCACCGGTGCGCGCGCCGTGGGTCGTGGCCTGCGACGGGGTGAACTCGGCGATTCGAAAACACTTCCATCCGAACGACCAGGTCTGCTACGGCGGCATCAACACCTGGCGCGGCACCTCGGTGCACAAACCCATTCTGGGCGGCAAGACCTACATGCGCATCGGCTCCATCGACACCGGCAAGATGGTGATCTACCCCATCGCGGACAACGTGGATGGTCAGGGCAACCAGCTCATCAACTGGGTGGCCGAGATCCGCGACGACCAGGCGCCCATGAACGACTGGAACCGGCCGGGCCGCGTGGAGGACTTTCTGCCCACCTTTGCCGACTGGCGCTTCGACTGGCTGGACGTGCCCGCGCTCATCACTTCCGCGAACAACCTTTTCGAGTACCCCATGGTCGACAAGGACGCGCTGCCGCGCTGGAGCTTCGACCGTGTCACGCTCATGGGTGACGCCGCCCACCCCATGTACCCGCGCGGCTCCAACGGCTCGGCACAGGCCCTGATCGACGCCCGCACGCTGGCCGACGAGTTGGCCAGCGAGCTCGACGCCGGGGGTGACTTGCGAGCCGCCTTGCAGCGCTACCAGGATACCCGCCTGCCGGCCACGGCGCGCGTGGTGGAAACCAACCGCACCCTGCCACCGGACTTCATCATCATGAAGGCCGACGAACTCAGCGGTGGCAAGCCGTTCAACAACATCGACGAGCTGATCAGCCAGGACGAACTGCGTGCCATTTCGGACAACTACAAGCAGATCGCGGGCTTTGCGTTGAAGGCCTGATGGCGCGCCCGGGTGCGGTGGTGTGGGTGGTATCCGACAAATGGGATGCCTTGCCGCGCCGCTGACACCTGTTGGGTGCTGTTTTGTGGCACTGTAAGCAAAGGTGTCGTCCGATGGGGACGGGGCACCCACCCTGTGCACCCCAGCATGCTGCGATCCACACGACAGACCCGAATCCGGACAGGAGAGGACCCTTGGCTCGGCAGCCCTGCCGGGCGCTGGTTGTTCGCGCTGGCCATGGCCTGGGGCGTGATCTGCACAGGGGTGCAGGCGCAAACCCCGCTGCGCTACGGCGGCGACATCGGGTTCGCACCCTTCGAGTCGCTCGATGCCAACGGTCAGCCCGAGGGATTTCAGGTCGAGTTGATGCAGGCCGTGGGGCGCGAGCTCGGTGTGCCGGTGTCGATCAACCTGCAAAAATGGCCGGCCACGGTGGAGGCCTTCAAGGCCGGGCGGGTGGACGTGATTGCGATGGTGGAGACCACCGAGCGGCGCGCCTATGCGCACTTTCTCAAGGGCCACGCCGCGCCCGCGTTTGCGGTGTACCTGCCGCCCGGCCAACCCGCGCCGCGCGCGCTGCAGGATCTGCAAGGCGCCCGCATCGCCGTGCTGGACCACGAACCCATGCGCGAGAGCCTGAGCAAGTGGCTCTCGGGCATCAGCGGGCCCTATGTGCGCACGCCCGACGCGCTGGCTGCGCTGCAGTCGGTGCAACTCGGCTTTGCCGACATGGCCTTGTTGCCCCGCGCCTACGCCGACCCCTTGATTGCATCGGGGCAGGTGTCCGGTCTGGTGCGTTCGCTGAGCGATTTGCGCTTGCAGACCTACTCGCTGGCGGTGGTGCGCGACAACGAAGCGCTGCGCGATCGCCTGCAAGGGGCTCTCAACCGCCTGGAGGCCAATGGCACCTTGCCCGCACTGCGCGAGCGCTGGCTCAACGACGAACCCGCCAGCGCCGAACAGCAGGCGATGGAGCGCGACCTGCAACAGCAGCGCCAATGGACCTGGCGGATTGCGGTGGGCGGCTCGCTGCTGCTGTTGCTGGCCGGTTTCGCCTTGCGCCAGCGCGGGCGCACGGTGGCCCAGGAGCGCGCACGACGTGAAGACGCCGAGCGTTCCCTGCGCCGGTCCGAGGAATTGCTGGAGCGCACCTTCCAGCGCAACCCCGAGCCCATGCTGGTGGTCGACCACCACAGCGGCCTGGTGCAGGACGCCAACCCGGCGGTGGCCGCCTTGCTCGGATTGGTGGAGTCCCAGGTGGTGGGTCAGCCGCTGCGTTCGCTGGCGCACCACATCGGCCTGGACACGCTCAAACGCCTGGCGCGCGCCATCGACTTGGACGGCTTGCTGGACGCGCTGCCGGTGAACGTGACCCGTGCCGACGGCCAGCAGCGTGCCTGCCTGGTCAGCGCCGACAAGCTGCGGGTGGGTGAGCTCACGGTGGTGCTGTGCATCGTGCGCGACGTGACCGAGCGCCTGGCGCAGGACCCGGTGTTTCGCCAGGGCTACCTGACCCTGCACGAGGAGATCGAGCAGGCTCAGCGCGATGCCCCCGACACGGTGCCGCCAAGCGAAGCCGGTGAACCCGGTGATGCCCGCCTGCGCGAATTCACCCGCGCGGTGGCGCACGACCTGCGCGCGCCGCTGCTGGCCATCCAGGGTTTCATGGGGCTGATGCGCGAGCGCCTGAAGCTGGGCCATACCGACGAGGCGCTGGAGTACAGCGAACAGGTGGACAAGGCCACGCGGCGCATGAACGCGATGATCGAGGCCTTGTGCAACCTGGCGCAGATCGACCAGCACGCCCTGCAGCGGCGCAGCATCGACATGCAGGCCCTGGCGGAAGACACCTGGGCCCTGGTGCGCAGCGGTGGCACCGATCGCAACATCGAGATCCAGTTCGATCCCTTGCCGGCTGCCATGGGTGACGCCGATCTGGTCGCGCAGGTCTGGCAGAACCTGCTGCACAACGCCTGGAAGTACACCGAGCGCCTGGCGCTGGCGCGCATCCGGGTCGACAGCTTTCAGGCGGGCCGGCGCACCTGGTACCGCGTCACGGACAACGGCGCGGGCTTCGACATGGCCCACGCACGCGCGCTGTTCCAGCCGTTTCGCCGCATGCACGCGGCCTCGCAGTTCGAGGGCAGCGGCATCGGCCTGAGCATGGTGCAGCGCATCGTGCAGCACCACGGCGGCGAGGTCCGTGTGCGCAGCCAGGTGGGCGTGGGCACGGTGGCCGAATTCACGCTCGATCCGTCGGGCTGAGCTTCGCCGCCCACGGGTTCAAGGCGCCGTGGCCGCGTGCTGCTTGCGCCAGGCCGCCGGGGCCATCTGATGCGCGCGCTTGAACGCGCGGTGAAAGGCCGGTTCCGACCCGTAGCCCGCCGCTTCGGCAATGCGAGCGATCGACTCGTTGCTCTCGGCCAGCCGCTGCGCCGCGTACCGCATGCGTTGGCGCGCCATGTAGCGCATGGGGGGCTCGCCCATGAGGTCGCTGAAACGGTCGGCAAATGCCGAGCGGGACAGGCCCACCTCACGCGCCAGGTCTTCGGTGGTCCAGGCGCGCTGGCGGTCGCTGTGCAGCAAGGCCAGCGCGCGGCCCACCTTGGCGTCGCCCAGCCCCGCCAGCCAGCCGGTGCTGCCGGCGGGTTGTTGGGCCAGGTAGTGGCGCACGGCCTCGGCGAACAGCAGCTCGGCCAGCCGGCCCAGCAGGTTGGGAGACGCACCCAGCGCGGTGCCGGCGGGTTGTGAGGCGAAGCGCAGTGAGCTCTCGACCCACTGCGCGGTGGCCGGGTCGCGCAGGCTCAGGTGCAGCACCCGGGGCAGGGCATTGATGAGTGGGTCGTTGACGTTGTCGTGACCGAGGTAGCCGCAGAAAAAACGCGTGACCTGCCCCTGACCTTTGTGCCGCAGGCGCAGCAGGCCGCTGTCACCGGGCTGGTGTTCGAGCTGCTCCACGTCCATGGGCGGCACGTCGAGATTGCTGCCCAGCAGGTGGCGGTCGTTGCGCGGCAGGATCACCAGCTCGCCCGCGCGCACGCAGACCGCGCTTGCATCGCCCTGCACCTGCAGACTCATCTCGCCCTCGCACACGAAGTGGTAGGCGATCACCTCGCGTGGCGCCGGCTTGAACTCCACGCAGTCGTCCGGCCCGACCTGGGAGAACACGCTCCAGGGTGCGCCGATCTCGGCCTCGACGAAAACCCCGCCGCGCAGCCGCAGCGCTTGCAGCACATCGCTCAATGCATCGATGGGGGAGGGTGTGGTCATGGCTGGCGTTTCGGCAACAAAAGCCGGCGCCGCGGGCATGGTGCGCGCGGCCTTCGAAACGTAGATTAATCCCACCGGCGCCATCGAGGCAACGCCCTTTGTCCCTTCATCGAGCGCCGGCCACGCAAACCAGGAGCACTTTTCCATGATCACCGACGCACAGGGTCACACCCTCACTGGCGCCACCACCGAGGCCGCCGCCCACTACGAGCAGGCCGTCACCGCCTTCAACCTTTACCGCGGCGACCCCATGGCCGCGCTGGAACGCGCCACCGCCGCCGCGCCCGGCTTCGCCATGGCCCACCTGCTCAAGGCCCACCTGCTGGCGGTGGCCACCGAGCCCGCCGCCGCCAGCGCAGCGCGCGAGCTGCTGCAGGCGGTGGCCGACCTGCCCATGAACGATCGCGAGCGATCGCACCGCGCGGCCATCGAGCTGATCCTGCGCGGGGAGTGGTCGGCGGCGGCCCTCGCGCTGGACCACCACCACACGCGCCACCCGTTCGACATCGTGGCGCTGCAGGTGGGCCACCTGTGCGATTTCTTTCGCGCCAGCGCCCGCAGCCTGCGCGACCGCATCGCGCGCACGCTGCCGCACTGGAGCGCCGACATGCCGGGCCACTCCATCGTGCTGGGCATGTACGCCTTTGGTCTGGAGGAGGCCGGCCAGTACGCGCAGGCCGAAGACACAGGGCGCAGCGCGCTCGATGCGCAGCCGCTGGATTGCTGGGCCCACCACGCGGTGGCCCACGTGATGGAGATGCAGGCGCGCCACCAGGACGGCATCGGCTGGATGATCGCGCGCGAACCTTTCTGGTCGGGCGACGACAACTTTTTCCAGGTCCACAACTGGTGGCACCGCGCGCTGTGTCATCTGGAACTCGGGCAGGCCGATCAGGCGCTGGCGCTGTTTGATGGCCCCATCCGCAGCGGGCGCAGCGCGGTGGCGGTGGACATGATCGACGCTTCGGCCCTGCTCTGGCGCCTGTCCATGAGCGGCGTGGAGGTGGGCGATCGCTGGGACGAGCTGGCCATCGCCTGGGACGCACACGCCGACGGTGCGCTCTACCCGTTCAACGACTGGCACGCGGTCATGGCCTGGCTGGGTGCGGGCCGCGAAGCCGACGTCAACCGTTTGCTGGAGTCGCTGCGCGCCGCCCCGCGCGACCGCGAAGCCTCCCGCTGGGCGGTCGACACCGGAGCCGATCTGGTGGCGGGTTTTGCAGCCTTCTGGCGGGGTGACCATGAGGTGGCCGTCCAACACCTGCACCGGGCCCGTGCGATCGCCAACAGTTTCGGTGGCAGCCACGCGCAGCGCGACGTGATCGACTGGACCCTGACCGAAGCCGCGCTGCGCGCACGCCGCTTCGACCTGGCCGAGGCCCTGGCGCACGAGCGCCTGGCCCTGCGCCCGCACAGCCCGGTCAACCGCGGCTTCCTGCGGCGTGCCGCGGCCCGCGGGCTGGCCAGTGCTGCGGGTGCGATGGCCACCGCCTGAAGGGCCGTTGCCCCGCTCCGTGGTCCAGACAACAGACAACGGCCGCCGATCCGTGCAGGATGGCGGGATGTATCCATTGTTCTTTGCGCTTGCGCGCCGCGTCGACGTTTGAGCGCACCACACCACCCTGGATGCCTGCGCATGTTGACGGTCAACATCCACAAGGGCTTTGACGTGCTCAACAGCCGTTTCGTGCTGCACGGGCTGCGCGAGGCGGTGCGCGCCGTGCAGAGCGATGTGGTGTTCCTGCAAGAGGTGGACGGCGGCTCCGGCGCGCGCCGCGCGGCGGCGCTCGGTGCGCAGTACGAGTACCTGGCCGACGAGATCTGGCCCGATCACGCCTATGGCCGCAACGCGGTGGCCGAGGGCATGGACCACGGCAACGCCGTGCTGTCCCGCTTCCCGGTGTTGCGCAGCCACAACCACGACATCTCGTTGCCGGCTGTGGAGCCGCGGGGTCTGCTGCACTGCGAACTGGCCTTGCCCGAAGGTTTGCCCACGTTGCACGTGATGTGTGTGCACCTGGGGCTGCGCGAGTCGCACCGCCGGCACCAGCTCGCGCGTGTGTGCGAGACCGTGCAGCACGAAGTCCCGGCGGATGCGCCGCTGGTGGTGGCGGGAGACTTCAACGACTGGCGCGGACGAGCCGACGAGCAGCTTGCAACCGCCGGGCTGCGCGAGGTGTTCATGCAGGCCCACGGGCACCACGCACGCAGCTTCCCCGCGCGCTGGCCGCTGTTGCGGCTGGACCGCATCTACGTGCGCGGCATGGTGTCTGCGTTGCCGGTGCCCATGCCCCGGCGGCCATGGGCGCAGCTGTCCGACCACGCGCCGGTGGCGGCCGAGATCGAGGTGGGGAGAAACCCATGAGTTCGCGCTGGGTACCGGGCAACCGCATCACGCTGTTGGAGAACGGCGAGGCTTACTACCCGCGCGTGTTCGAGGTGATCGCTGCGGCCGAGCGCGAGGTGTTGCTGGAGACCTTCATCCTGTTCGACGACAAGGTGGGGCAGCAACTGCAGCAGGCCCTGCTGGCGGCTGCCGCGCGCGGCGCCGAGGTGCATGTGCTGGTTGACGGTTGGGGTTCGCCCGACCTGCCGGCGTCGTTCACCCAGCCCCTGATGGACGCCGGCGTGCGCCTGCGCAGCTTCGAGCCGGCGCGCTGGTTGTTCGGCGCGCGCGTCAACCTGCTGCGCCGCATGCACCACAAGCTGGTGGTGGTGGACGGCCAGCGCGCTTTTGTGGGCGGTATCAATTATTCGATCGATCACCTCAGGGAGTTCGGGCCCTTGGCCAAGCAGGACTACGCGGTCGAACTTGAAGGCCCGCTGGTGGGTCAGATCCAGGCGTTTTGCCGCGCCAATGTGCTGGCGCCACAGCCCGCGCGCAGCCAGTGGCTCCAGCGCTGGCGCGCGGGCCTGGCACGCGGCGGCGTGACCGACACGCAAGACGGCGGCGCGGTGGCCGCATTCGTCACGCGCGACAACCACCTGCACCGCACCGACATCGAGCGCCACTACCGCGCCGCGGTGCGCAACGCGCGCCAGCGTGTGCTGATCGCCAACGCCTACTTCTTTCCCGGCTACCGCCTGCTGCGCGATCTGCGCCGCGCGGCCCGGCGCGGCGTGCAGGTCGATCTGATCGTGCAGGGCCACCCGGACCAGCCCTGGGTGAAGCGCGCCACCGAACTGCTCTACCGGCACCTGCTGCGCGCGGGTGTCAACTTGTTCGAGTACAACGATCGCCCGCTGCACGGCAAGGTGGCGGTGGTGGACGACAACTGGGCCACCGTGGGGTCGAGCAACCTCGATCCGACCAGCCTCAGTCTGAATCTCGAAGCCAACGTGGTGGTGCGCGACCCGGCTTTTGCCCGGCACCTGCGCGAGCGCATCGACCACCTGCTGGAAGAGAGTTGTGAACGGGTGGAGCGACCGGCCACGGGGCGGCTGCGGTCGGCCTGGATCGCCGTGCGCAGCATGGTGGTGTTCCATGCCTTGCGGCGCTTCCCGGTCTGGGCCTCCCGGGCCTCGGTGCGGCAGCCGAAGGTGGTGCCCATGGGCAGCGAGGGCCCATGAAACCCGCCACCCAACAAGCCTGGGCGTGGTTCAAGCGCATCGCGCCATGGGCACTCGCCGCTCTGGTGCTGACCCTGGTGGCCCGCCAGGCGCGCACGGTGGAGTGGCCCGAGGTGTGGCGGGCACTGCAAACGCTCTCGCTCGTGCAGGTGCTCACGGCGGCGGGCCTGGCCTTGCTGAGTTACGCCCTGGTCGCCAGCTTCGACCTGGTCGGCCGCCGCCTCACCGCCCACACGTTGTCTGCCCCGCGCACGCTCGGCATCGCCGGCATCTGCTACGCGTTCAACCTCAACTTCGGCGCGCTGGTGGGTGGCTTCGGCCTGCGGCTGCGGCTGTACATGCGCGGGGGTCTGTCGGCCCCGACGGTGGCGCAGGTGATCACGCACAGCATGGTGACCAACTGGCTGGGCTACTTGTGGGTGGCGGGCGCGGTGTTGTTGATCGCGCCGCCGCGCCTGCCCGAATCGTGGGCGCTCAGCGCGCTGTGGCTGCGAGCCATCGGCGGCTTGATGGTCGCGCTGGCGCTGGGCTACCTCGCCCTGTGCACGTGGTCGCGCCAGCGTGAGCTGGGCTGGCGTGGGCACACACTGGCCTTGCCCGGCGCGCGGCTGGCCGGGCTGCAGGCGTTGCTCGGTGGCGCGAGCTGGATGCTGATCGGCGCCATTGTGTGGAGCCTGTTCGGCGGGCGCGTGGACTACCCCACCGTGCTCGGCGCGCTGTTGCTCGCCGCGGTGGCCGGTGTGCTCACCCACGTGCCGGCCGGTCTGGGTGTGCTGGAGGCGGTGTTTGTGGCCACGCTGGCCCACGCCTTGCCGGCCACCGAGGTGCTGGCCACGGTGCTGGCCTACCGTGCCGCCTACTACCTGTTGCCGCTGGCGCTGGCGCTGCCGGCGTACGCCTGGAGCGAGGCGGGTGCTGCGCCGCGCGTTGCCAGCAACAAGGCTCAGCCCCGGCCCACGAACGGCATCTGACTGGCCATCACGGTCATGTTGAGCACGTTGGTGGACAGCGGCAGGCTGGCCATGTAACGCACCGCCTGTGCCACGTGCTGCACGTCCATCATGGGTTCGGTGGCCAGCGTGCCGTTGGCCTGGCGCACCCCCTGGGTCATGCGCGCGGAGAGTTCGGTCAGGGCGTTGCCGATGTCGATCTGGCTGCACACGATGTTGTAGTCGCGTCCATCCAGGGCAATGGTCTTGGTCAGGCCCAGCACCGCGTGTTTGCTGGCGGTGTAGGGGCTGCTGAACGGGCGGGGCGCGTGCGCCGAGATCGAACCGTTGTTGATGATGCGTCCGCCCTGAGGGGTCTGGCGGCGCATCAGGCCGAAGGCGGCGCGCGCGCAGAGAAACACACCCGTGATGTTGGTGTCGATCACGTCCCTCCAGCGCTCCACCGGCAACTCGTCCATGGGCACGGCCGGGGCGTTGACGCCGGCGTTGTTGAACAGCACGTCCAGGCGACCGTGGCGCTGTTCAATCGTGTCAAACAGGGCCTGCACGCTGTGTTCGTCGCGCACATCGGCGGGAAGCACCAGCGCGTGCTGGCCGGCGGCCTCGGCGATGGCGGCCACCTCGGCCAGCGGCTCGGGCCGGCGCCCGCTGAGCACCACATGAAATCCGTCCTGCAGCAGGCCCAGGGCCACGGCGCGGCCGATGCCGCTGCCCGCGCCGGTGACCAGGGCGATGCGTTGGGAAGTGTTCGATGCCATGGGTTGCCTTGTGTGCTGGGGTGCCAGAAATTCAGGCCATGCCGTTGCGGCTGGCCAGCTCGACGAACAGGGCCGAGTGGTCGAGATCGGCCAGGCCGTGGTCGACCGACTGGGCGTAGAGCTGTTCGAACAGCGCGGTGATGGGCGCCTCGAAGCCGATCTCGCTCGCGGTGGCCAGCGCGTTGCGCATGTCCTTGAGCTGCACCGCCACCGCGCCGCGTTTGGTGAAGTCGCGCTCGATCATGCGCTGGCCGTGCACCTGCAGGATGCGGCTGTCGGCAAAGCCACCGGTGATGGCCTGCTTGACCTTGGCCATGTCGGCGCCGCCCTTCTCGCACAGCAGCAGGGCTTCGGCCACGGCTCCGATGGTGATGCCCACGATCATCTGGTTGGCGAGTTTGGCCAGCTGGCCCGCGCCATGCGAGCCCACGTGCACCGGGCGGCCCAGCAGCTCGAACACCGGGCGCACACGCTCGAATTCGGCCGGCTTGCCGCCCACCATGATGGCCAGCGTGCCGGCCTCGGCGCCCACCGTGCCGCCCGACACCGGCGCGTCCAGGTGGTGCACACCGGCGGCCGCCAGGCGGGCGGCGTGGTCGCGCGCCTGCCGCGGCTGAATGGACGACATGTCCACCACCACACTGCCCGGGCGAAGCCCCCTGAGCGTGCCCTGGCGGAACAACACGTCTTCCACCACGTCGCCGTTGTCCAGCAGCGTGATCACGAAATCGGCGTTGGCCACGGCATCGGCGGGCGTGTCGGCGACGCGCGCACCCATGTCCTGCAGGCGCTCGGCCTTGCTGCGCGAGCGGTTCCAGACGCTGACGGTACAGCCGGCTTCGCACAGGCGGCGGGCCATGGGAAAACCCATCATGCCGATGCCGAGCACGGCGACTTGGAGGGCGGGGGTGGGAGGTGTTGAGGTGTTCACGTGTGGGGCAAAAAAAGGCGGTTCCCGGGCAGGCCGGGAACCGCTGAAGTGGCTCAGCCAGCCTGGCTGTCGAGAACCACGGAGTTGTCGGGGGTGGGCCGCCGTTTGCGGGTCGTGGCTGCGGACCCGGCTGGTGCGCGGGCGTTGAACTGGGTGCTGGCGTGGCCGCTGTGCTCTTGCATCAGGCGCTCGGCCAGTTTCACGTCGCCGCGCTCCACGGCGCGGGCAATGGCTTCGTGTTCGTCCCACACCGGCTCGCGCAACATCGCCGACTGCAGGGCTTCGCCCATGGCGCGGCGGATGTGGTGCCAGTGCAGCAGGGCGCTTTGTTCGATCAGCGGGTTTTGCGCAGCGCGGTACAGCGCGGTGTGAAACGCCAGATCGGCGTCGATCATGGCCTTGATGTCGCCGCGCTTCACAGCGGCCCGGCCCATGGCCAGCAAAGCCGGGTCCAGGGGCGTGCGGCGCTGGGCGGCCAGCCGGACGGCCAGCGCGTCGAGCGCGCCGCGCACCTCGTACACCTGCTCGATCCACTGCGCGTCGATGGGCGTGACCTGCAGTCCGCGGCAGCGCCCGGCGGGGCCGTTGCAGACCGGCGCGTCCTGCACGAAGCCGTCTTTCTTGAGCAGGCGCAGCGCCTGCATGACGGGTTGACGCGACACCGCGAGTTGTTCGGCCAGCTCTTCCTGCGTGATGCGCTGGCCCGGTTTGAGCGTGCCGGCGCTGATTGCGTCGAGCAGCGCGCGGTACACCTGCTCGACCAGGTCGGGCGCGGATTCCAGCTTGATCAAATGGGCGGGCATGGTGGCTTGAAGCAAAGTCTGTATACAGAATACACAACTTCTGCAAAGCCGTCACAACCACGCTGAAAACAACCCCCATGACACAATGCGCGACCATGGAAAAAACACCTTCGACCGACCCCGCCTGGCTGGACCGTGAGTACAACAACCGGGCCCTGGTGCCCGAACACGCCGCGCACTTCGAGCGTTGGGCAACGACCTCTGCGCAGGCACGCCAAACCAGCCGCCCGCTGCTGGACGTGAGCTACGGACACGGTCCCGGCGAGACGCTGGACATCTTTCCCGCAACGCGCAAACCCGGCACGCCGCTGGCGCCGGTGATGGTGTTCATCCACGGTGGGTATTGGCGCAGCCTGGACAAATCCGACCACTCGTTTATCGCCCCGGCGTTCACGAAACACGGTGCCTGCGTGGTGGTGCCCAACTACGCGCTGTGTCCGGCGGTCACCATCCCGGACATCGTCCTGCAGATGGTGAATGCCCTGGCCTGGACGCATCGCCACATCGCCGCGCACGGCGGCGACCCGCACCGCATGACGGTGGTGGGCCATTCGGCCGGTGGACACCTGGCCACCATGATGCTGGCCTGCGAGTGGGCGCGGGTGGGGGACGACCTGCCCGACGCTCTGGTGAAGAACGCACTGTCGATCTCCGGCCTGTACGACCTGGAGCCGGTGCGGCTCACGCCGTTTGTGCAGCCGTCCTTGAATTTGACGCCGGCCCAGGTGCAGAAGGCCAGCCCGGCGCTGCTGCCGGCGCCGCCCGTGCGTGACGGCCGTGGTCAATTGGTGGCGGTGGCGGGTGGTGACGAGAGCAGCGAGTTCCTGCGCCACAACCGCCTCATCCAGCAGGCCTGGGGGCCGGAGGTGGTGCCCGTGTGCGAGGCCTTGCCGGGACTCAACCACTTCAGCGTTGTTGACGCCTTGGCGCAGCCCGGGCACCGGTTGAATGGGTTGGCGCGGGGGCTGCTCGGGGTCTGACGCGTTTCGCTCCGAGCGTTCCGGTCCTCGATCTTTACTCGCCTTCCAGCTTCAACATGCTGGCCCCGTCGCCCAAGGACAGCAACCCGGCCTTGGCGTAGATGCCCAGCTTGGCGCGTGTGTCGGTGATGTCGAGGTTGCGCATGGTCAGTTGGCCGATGCGGTCCAGCGGCGTGAACGGCGCGTCTTCCACTTTTTCCATGCTCAGGCGTTCGGGTGCGTACGTGAGGTTGGCGCTCTCGGTGTTCATGATCGAGTAGTCGTTGCCGCGACGCAGTTCGATGGTGACTTCACCCGTGATGGCGCGCGCCACCCAGCGCTGCGCCGTCTCGCGCAGCATGATGGCTTGCGGATCGAACCAGCGGCCCTGGTAGAGCAGACGGCCGAGCTTCAGACCGTTGACGCGGTACTGCTCGATCGTGTCTTCGTTGTGGATGCCGGTCACCAGGCGCTCGTAGGCAATGAACAGAAGCGCCAGGCCGGGGGCTTCGTAGATGCCACGGCTCTTGGCCTCGATGATGCGGTTCTCGATCTGGTCGCTCATGCCCAGGCCGTGGCGGCCACCGATCTCGTTGGCCTTCAGGATCAGGTCCACCGGGCTGGCGAAGGTCTCGCCGTTGAGCGCCACGGGCTGGCCTTCTTCAAAGCGCACCGTCACGGTTTCGCGCTTGACCACGACCTCGTCTTTCCAGAACGCCACACCCATGATGGGGTTCACGATCGAGATGCCGCTGTTCAGATGTTCGAGGTCTTTTGCTTCGTGCGTGGCGCCGAGCATGTTGCTGTCGGTGCTGTAGGCCTTCTCGGCGCTCATCTTGTAGCCGAAGCCGTTGGCCGTCATGAAGGCGCTCATCTCGGCGCGGCCACCCAGCTCGTCGATGAACAGCTGGTCCAACCACGGCTTGTAGATCTTCAGGCTGGGGTTGGTCAGCAGGCCATAGCGGTAGAAGCGCTCGATGTCGTTGCCCTTGTAAGTGCTGCCATCGCCCCAGATGTTGACGTCGTCTTCCTTCATGGCGGCCACCAGCATGGTGCCGGTGACGGCACGGCCCAGTGGCGTGGTGTTGAAGTAGGTCACGCCCGCGGTGCTGATGTGGAAGGCGCCGCACTGCAGCGCGGCAATGCCTTCGTGCGCGAGTTGCGTGCGGCAGTCGATCAGGCGCGCCTTCTCGGCACCGTACTGCATGGCCTTGCGCGGAATCTCCTCATAGTCCGGCTCGTCGGGCTGGCCGAGGTTGGCGGTGTAGGCGTAGGGAATCGCGCCCTTCTGTTTCATCCACAGCAGCGCTGCCGAGGTGTCGAGGCCGCCGGAGAAGGCGATGCCGACTTTTTGTTGCGCGGGGAGGTTTTGAAGAATGGTGGCCATGGCTGTTGCTCAGTGGTTCAGCCGAAGTGGCAGATGTAGTGGTAGGGCTCCGTCACGCGGATGTCGAAGCTGCTGTTGCCGGGCACGCTGAACTTGTCGCCAGGGCCGGACTTGATCCAGGCCTCGGTGCCGGCCAGTTTGTATTCACAACCGCCGGCCACGCATTCCATGATCTCGGGTGCGCCGGTGTTGAACGTGAGCGTGGCGGGCAGCACCACGCCGACCGATTTTTTCGTGCCGTCGGCGAAGGTGATGCCGTGGCTGACGCACTTGCCGTCGAAGTACACGCTGGCCTGGGTGTTGACGGTGACGCCGTCGAAGTGGGTGGTGCTCATGGTGCTGGGGTGTGAAAAACGAAACCGCGATTTTAGGCCGCGGGGTCTGTGGGTTCGCCGGGAGTCAGAGGCGGGCTTGCCAGGCAGCGGCATCAAAACCCACCGTGATGCCGTCGGTCCATTGCACCACCGGGCGCTTGATCACGCTCGGATTCGCCAGTGCCACCGCCCGTGCGCTGGCCGCATCGGACACGCCGGCCCGCACGGTTTCGTCCAGCTGGCGCCAGGTCGTGCCCTTGCGGTTGATGACGGTTTCCCAGCCCACGGCGGCCAGCCAGCGGTCGAGCTCGACCTCGGGAACGCCCTGTTTCTTGAAATCGTGAAAGTGATGTTCAACACCCTGGTCGGTCAACCAGGCGCGGGCCTTTTTGACGGTGTCGCAGTTGGGGATGCCGTAGACAGTGATCATGGAACGGGATTGTCGGTGATGGCGCCGAGGGTCGTGAACCCGATGGGACAATCCACCCATGCTCAACATCGCACTGCCTCCCCACCCCACCACACTGCCCGAGTGGCTGGCCCACGCCGAACGCCTGCACCCGGTCACCATCGACATGGGGCTGGAGCGCGTGCAGCGCGTGGCGCAGCGCATGGGGCTGGCGCTCACCTGCCCGGTGATCACCGTGGCCGGCACCAACGGCAAGGGCAGCACCTGCGCCATGCTGGAGGCCGTGTACACCCAGTCGGGTTACCGCACCGGCGTCTACACCTCGCCGCATCTGGTGCACTTTGAAGAGCGCTGCCGCATCGCCGGTGAACCCGTGGCCACCGACGACCTGCTGCCGGCGTTCGCCGAGGTGGAAGAAGCGCGCAAGGGGCAGGGCGGGGAAGACGAAATCAGCCTGAGCTACTTTGAATTCACCACGCTGGCCATCCTGCGCACGCTGTCGCGCGCCGGCCTGGACGTGGCGATTCTGGAGGTGGGCCTGGGGGGGCGGCTGGACGCGGTGAACATCATCGACACCGATTGCGCCGTCATCACCTGCATCGCGCTGGACCACATGGCCCTGCTGGGCAACGACCGCGAAGCCATCGGCTACGAGAAGGCCGGCATCATGCGCACCGGCCGCCCGGTGGTGGTGAGCGACCCGGTGCCGCCGCAAAGTGTGCTGGACCGTGCGCTGGAAATCGGCGCCGATCTCTGGCGCATCGGCAAGGATTTCCATTTTGCTGGCGACCAGCAGCAATGGGGCTGGGCGATGCATCCTTCGCACGGCGGGCGGCGATACGCCGGGCTGGCTTACCCGGCGCTGCGCGGCGCCAACCAGCTGGTGAACGCCTCGGGCGTGCTGGGAGCGGTGGAGGCCTTGCGGTCGAAACTGCCCGTGACGGCCCAGGCGGTGCGCAACGGCCTGGCGCTGGTGGAGCTGCCCGGGCGCTTCCAGATCGTGCCCGGCACCCCCACCCTGGTGCTCGATGTGGCACACAACCCGCATTCGGTGGCCGCACTCACCGAAAACCTTGATGCCATGGGCTACTACCCCACCACCCACGCGGTGTTCGGTGCCATGGCCGACAAGGACCTGGGCGCCATGCTCGAGCGCATCGCGCCACTCATCGACCGCTGGCACCTGACCGACCTGCCGTTGCCCCGCGCCAGCACCGCCGCCGCCCTGGCCGAGACCCTCAAAGTCCACCCTGCCACGGCCAAAAGCACGGTGGCCGGCTGCCACACCAGCCCCATGGAGGCGCTGCACGCAGCGGTCTCCCACGCGGACCCCGCTGATAGAATCGTGGTCTTCGGATCGTTCTTCACCGTGGGGGGTGTTCTGCAGGACGGTGTGCCCCGCTTGTCTGCCAAACACCTGCCCTCCTGACCCTTCCTCCGAGCTTTCCCGACCGCTCCCGTGTCGCGCCCCTCGCCAGGCCTCCTTTGGCGCCATGGTTCCCACCCGAATGTTCAAATCCCGTTCAGGCTCACAGGGCAATCCATCGACACCGCCGCCGCAAAGCATTGACGCCGTGCGCCGGCGTGCGCGCCACCGCCTGATCGGCGCCAGTGTTCTGGTGCTGCTGGGTGTGGTGGGCTTCCCCCTGTTGTTCGACACACAGCCGCGCCCGATTTCGGTCGACATTCCGATCGAGATTCCGGCCAAGAGCACGCCCGCGCCCGCTGTGAAGCCGCCGGCCAAGGCCGCCGCAGCGGCGCCTGCCACGGCCAAGCCACCGGCACCCAGCGTTGAAGCCCGCGAAACCCTGAGTGCGCGCGAAGAGGTGGTGGAAGCCGCTGCACCGCCCAAACCCGCAGCCGAGCCCGCCAAGGTCGCTCCTGCCCCCGCACCGGCCGACGCCGACCGCGCCCGCGCCTTGCTCGAAGGCAAAACCGCCACCCCACCCGCTGCCACGGCCGCCGCACCAGCCGCCGCCGCAGCCGCCGAGCGCCTGGTCGTGCAGGTGGGGGCGTTCTCCGAAGAAGCGGGTGCCCGCACGGTGCGCCAGAAACTCGAAGCCGCCGGGCTCAAGACCTACACCCATGTGGCCGAAACGTCGGAAGGTCGCCGCATCCGCGTGCGCCTGGGGCCGTACAACAGCCGCGCCGAGGCCGACAAGGCTGCGGCCCGCGTGAAGGCCCTGGGCTTGCCCGCGGCCGTGCTCACGCTGTGATGCGCCCACGGACGATGGCTGCATGGGGTTGACGGATGGTTTGCTGCTGACGGTGTTGTTGCTGTCGGTGTTGCTCGGCGCGTGGCGTGGCCTGGTGTACGAGGTGCTCTCGGTGGCCAGCTGGGTGGCGGCCTTTGTGCTCGCGCAGGCCTATGCCGATGAGGTTGCGCTGGTGTTGCCGCTGGACGGTTTGTCGCCTCCGCTGCAACTGGCCGCGGGATTTCTGGTGGTGTTCATCGCGGTGGCGTTCGCAGGCGGATTGCTCGCGTGGTTGGTCAAGAAGCTGGTGGCGTCGGTCGGTCTGCGGCCGGTGGACCGGGTTCTGGGGAGCGCCTTCGGGCTGGCGCGCGGTGTGGTGATGCTGCTGGCGTTCGCGGTGGTGGTGAGCATGTCGCCGCTGCGCGATGCCCCCTGGTGGCAGGACTCGGCGGTGGCCGACACGCTGGTGGCCACCTTGCACGCGATCAAGCCCTTGTTGCCCGAGCCGGTGGCCCGATATATCGCCTAGCAGAGTTTGAGTTTTTTCAGAGGATCGAAACATGTGTGGAATCGTGGGCGTGGTCAGCAAAACGCCAGTCAACCAGCTGATTTACGACGCCTTGCTGCTGTTGCAGCACCGCGGCCAGGATGCGGCCGGCATCGTCACCCAGCAGGGCCGCAAGTTCTTCATGCACAAGGCCAAGGGCATGGTGCGCGACGTGTTTCGCACCCGCAACATGCGCGCGTTGCCGGGCCTCTGCGGCCTGGGCCAGGTGCGTTACCCCACGGCGGGCAATGCCTTCAGCGAGGAAGAGGCGCAGCCCTTCTACGTGAACGCGCCGTTCGGCCTGGTGCTGGTGCACAACGGCAACCTGACCAACGCCAAAGCGCTGGCCCAGGAACTCTTTCAGACCGATCACCGCCATGTCAACACCGACAGCGACTCCGAGGTCTTGCTCAACGTGCTGGCCCACGAGCTGGAAAAAGTCACGCGCGGCATCACCCTGAAGCCGGCCGACGTGTTCGCTGCCGTGCGCGGCGTGCACCAGCGCGTCAAGGGTTCGTATGCGGTGGTGGCGCTGATCGCCGGTCACGGCTTGCTCGCGTTCCGTGATCCGTTCGGCATCCGTCCGCTGTGCGTGGGCCACAACGACCAGGGTGGCGTGATGGTCGCCAGCGAGTCGGTGGCGCTGGAGGGCAATGGCTTCGAACTGGACCGCGACGTGCTGCCCGGTGAAGCGGTGTTCGTCGACCTGGACGGCAAGATGCAGTTCGAGCAGTGCGCCGAGAAGACCAGCCACAACCCCTGCATCTTTGAGTACGTCTACCTGGCCCGGCCCGACTCGGTGCTGGACGGCATCTCGGTCTACCAGGCCCGCCTCAACATGGGCGTGACCCTGGCCAAGCGCGTGGTCTCGACCGTGCCGCCGAACGAGATCGATGTGGTCATTCCCATCCCCGAGTCGTCGCGCCCCAGTGCCATGGAGCTGGCCCAGTTGCTGGGCCTGCCGTATCGCGAAGGTTTTGTGAAGAACCGCTACGTGGGCCGGACCTTCATCATGCCGGGGCAGGGCGTGCGCAAGAAGTCGGTGCGCCAGAAGCTCAACGTGATCGGCAGTGAGTTCAAGGGCCGCAACGTGCTGCTGGTGGACGACTCCATCGTGCGCGGCACCACCAGCCGCGAGATCGTGCAGATGGCGCGCGACGCCGGCGCCCGCAAGGTGTACCTGGCCAGCGCCGCGCCCCCGGTGCGTTACCCCAACGTCTATGGCATCGACATGCCCACGCCCGATGAGCTGGTGGCGCACAACCGCACGGTGGAAGAGGTGCGCGAGAGCATCGGCTGCGACGCGCTGATCTACCAGGACGTGGACGCGATGAAGCAGGCCATCGGGTCGCTCAATCCCAAGCTGGCCGGTTTTGACGCCTCGTGTTTCGACGGCGTTTACGTCACCGGCGACATCACGCTGGCCGACATCGCGCGCCTGAACGCGGGCCGCGACCAGAGCGAAGAGGGCGAAGAAGACACCTCGCGCCTGGCCCTGCCCAACGCACAGGTCGCCTGAAAGCCCCGGCCCATGACGCAGAAGAACACCGACCTGCACCGCGACACGCTGGCCGTGCGCGAGGCCGTGGAACGCAGCCAGTACGGCGAAAACTCCGAGGCCCTGTACCTCACGAGCGGCTACGTGCAACCCAGCGCCGAGGCCGCAGCGCGCCGGTTTGCCGGCGACGAAGAAGGCTTCACCTACGGCCGCTACGGCAACCCCACGGTGGCCAGCTTCGAGCAGCGCCTGGCCGCGCTCGAAGGCGCCGAGGCCTGCATCTCCACCGCCTCGGGCATGTCCGCCATCCTCATGATGTGCATGGGCCTGCTCAAGGCCGGCGACCACGTGGTGTGTTCGCACTCCATGTTCGGCTCCACCATCAAACTCATCGGCACAGACCTGGCCAAGTTCGGCGTGGAGTCCACCTTCGTCTCGCAGACCGATGTGGCCGCGTGGCAGGCGGCTGTTCGGCCGACCACCAAGCTGCTGTTTGCCGAGACGCCGACCAACCCGCTCACCGAGGTGTGCGACATCCGCGCGTTGGCCGACATTGCGCACAACGCCGGCGCGCTGCTCTGCGTGGACAACTGCTTCGCCACACCCGCGCTGCAATTGCCCATGAAGCTGGGTGCCGACATCGTCATGCACTCGGGCACCAAGTACCTGGATGGCCAGGGCCGTGTGATGGCCGGTGCGCTGTGCGCCAGCCAGGAACTCGTGACCAAGACGTTTTTGCCGGTGCTCAAGAGCGCCGGCATGACGCTTGCGCCGTTCAATGCCTGGGTCGTGCTCAAGGGCCTGGAGACGCTGGACATCCGCATGCAGGCGCAATCGGCCCGCGCGCTCCAGCTGGCCCAGTGGCTGCAGGACCACCCAGCCGTGGCCCGCGTGCATTACCCCGGGCTTGCCAGCCAC